>JAQBPE010000113.1 GCA_028287685.1 Cyanobacteria bacterium RYN_339
AGCACCGGGCCCGAGCGACGCGCCCCCCGTCGGCGGCGGCAGCCCCGGCGTCAGCAATGGGGGCGGCGGCACTGTGGGCGGCGGCTCTCCCGCCGCGCCGGTCGCAACGGGCGAGTTGCTGCTGGCCGATGGGACGCGGATCGTGGTGCCCGTCGCGGGCGAGGTGGCGCTGCCGCCCGGCGCCAGTGGGGAGGCCACGCTGATCATGCCCGGCCGAGTGCCGTCCACGATCGACCTGCCGGCCGGTGGCCCGACGCCCGCGCTCCACCCACGCACCGACGTGGTGCCCGCCTTGCCGTCGGGCTCCGCCCGCGTGGTGGGGTCGGTCTTCCCGCCAGGCGACCCGGATGTGGCCGTGCAGTTTATCTCCGGCACGCGCGGCCCGCAACCGGGCACCACCACCGTGATCGGCGGCGCCTATGCCATGTCCGTGGCGCTCGACGGCACGGAGGCTGGCTTGCTGGTTGCGCGCGAGGCCACGGAGTATCCCCGGCTCGGCCTGGCCCGGCTGACGCTGACAGCCGGCGCCAACCCCAACGTGCCGAACCTCGGCCTGGTGGACCCGGACCCCACCCCGGTAGCACCGCCGGCCGCGCCGGCCGGCTACGACATCACGGCCGCCCGCCTGCTGGTAGCGGAGGGCAGCGGCGCGGACGTGCACCGCGTGCAGGTGGTCTCGGTGCCGGGCGCGCGCCTGCCGTCCTACGACCTGCCCGGCTTCACGTTCGTGGCAGCGTTCCTGGCGAGCGCGGCGGACGGCAACAGCGCCACGGAGACCAGCGGCTCCGTCGGCGCGCTGCCGCCCTTCATGCTCCCGCCGGACCTCGGCGCGTTGGCCCGGCCCACGCCGGGCACGCGGTTGAGCTGGGGAGCCGCGCCCGGGGCGTCGCTCTACACCGTGCGGGTCGGGCGTGACCTCTCGCCGGACCCACCGCTTTGGGAGGCCGCCACCCAGGGCCTGGGCGCCACCGTGCCCGCCGGCCTGGCGCTCGCAGGCCAAGACCTGTTGGTCCAAGTGGACGCCTGGGACGCGCCCGAGGTGAACGTCTACAGCGTGGCCAGCGTGCGGCGCCTGCGCCTGCCCGCCGAGCCACCCGGCCCGCGCGGGCGCCACAGCGTGGCGCTCAAGCGCTTCACGCCTTGAAGCCGGCTCCATCGCCATCCAGGAACCAGGCCGCGGGCTTGCCGTAGATCACGGCCAGCGCCATCAGCTCCACCACGTCCAACCGACGCTGGCCGTGTTCCAGCTCGCTGATGATGCTGCGCGAGCCGATGCCGAGCTGGACCGCCACCTCGTGCTGGTTGAGGCCCGCGGCCTCACGCGCCTCGCGCAGGCGTGCTGCCAGGCGTTTGCGCTCCGAATCCGTTTGTTTTCGCCATTCCGGCATAGTTGCTCTCGCCATCCCTAGCTCGTCTGCTTTCATAGTCGCGCTTGCACTAAAATGTCCCAAATCTCGACAACTTTATGTGATATGATAACGCCCGTACCAATTCTGTTAAACCAGATTCAAGCCGACATGGCAGCAGGGGAGCGATGGCTCGGGTTTTGATCGTCGAAGACCAGCCCGAATTGGCCCGCATCGCCTACTTGGTGGTGACGCGCGACGGTCACGACGCCCAGATCGCCTTCGACGGCTACAGCGCCCTGGCGGCGCTCGAAGGCGGCGGGTTTGAATTGGTCCTGGTCGACAACGTGATGCCGGGCGGCATGGACGGCGAAGACTTGGTGCGCGCGATCCGCGCCGACGCCGCCTTGGCGCACCTGCCGCTGATCGCGGTCACGGCCAAGGCCATGCTCGAAGAGCAGGAAGCCATGCGGGAAGCGGGCGTCTGCGCGATCGTGGTCAAGCCGTACCGGGCGCAGGAGCTGCGCGACGCGATCACGCGGGAGCTCGCAAGAAAAGAGCGGACGCCCCTGGCATCCGCTCCGGTCTAGACCCGAACCGCGTCAGACGCGGGCCAGCTCCTTCTTCTTGCCCTTGAGCAATTCGCGGGCGATGACGACCTTCTGGATCTCGTTGGTGCCCTCGAAGATCTCGAAGATGCGCGCGTCGCGGAACATGCGCTCGATCGGCAGCTCGGAGCTGTAGCCCATGCCGCCGTGGATCTGCAGCGAGTGGTTGATGATCCAGCTCGACGCCTCCGTGCAGAACAGCTTGATCATCGAGCCCGCCATGGTGACGTCCTCGCCCTGCTCCATCAGCCAGGCCGAGTGGTAGACCATCTGCTCCATCGCGTAGATCTTGGTGGCCATCTCCGCCAGGTAGAACTGGATGGCCTGGAAGTCCGCGATGGACTTGCCGAACTGCTGGCGCTGCACGGCATGGTTGACCGCCATGTCATAGGCTTCCTTCGCCGCACCCAGCGCGGCCGCGCCCAGGAACAGGCGACCCTTGTCGAGGATCTTCATGGCGGTCACGAAGCCGAGGCCCACGTGGCCCAGCACGTTCGCGTTGGGCACGCGCACGTTCTCGAAGGTCACGGTGGTGGTGCCGGAGCCGCTGAGGCCCATCTTGTGCTCCTTGGGGCCGGAGATCACGCCGGGGCCACGCTCGACGATGAACGCCGTCACGCCGCCACGGGCGCCCAACGCCGGGTCCGTCACCGCGAAGACCGTCATCGTGTCGGCGATGTCGCCGTTCGTGATCCAGATCTTCTCGCCGTTCAGGATCCAGTCGTCGCCGTCACGGACGGCGCGGGTCTTGATGGCGGCCGCGTCGGAGCCGGCCTGGGGCTCCGTCAGGCAGAAGCAGCCGATCTTCTTGGCCGACGCCAGGTCGGGCAGGAAGCGCTTCTTCTGGTCATCCGTGCCGTCCAGCACGATGCCGTAGGTGCCGATGCCGGCGTGCGCGCCCATGACCACGCTGGTCGAGGCGCAGGCGCGCGTGAGCTCTTCGCCCAGGATCGCGAAGCTGATCGGGTCGGCGCCGGCGCCGCCGTACTCCTCGGGGACGGCCATCCCCATGAAGCCCATGTCGGCCATCTTGGTCAGCAAGCTGCGCTCGATCTTGGCCTCGCGGTCGTGCTTCATCGCGACGGGGCGGATTTCCGCGTCGACGAACTCCTTCACGGCCTGGCGGAACATCACGTGCTCTTCACGGATGTAGGGACTCTTGAATTCAATGGTCATTGTTGGAACTCCTCTTACTTATCCGTGAAGGTGGGGCGGCGCTTCTCCTTGAAGGCGGTCGTCCCCTCGCGCATGTCGGCCGTCTGGCTGACGGCGCCGAACAGGTCGGCTTCCTTGGCCAGGGCCTCGTCGATGGTGTGGCTGCGGCCGTAGTCCAGGCTCTCCATGATGGCGCCGATCGCCTTGGCGCCGAAGCTGGAGATCTTCTTGGCCATGCCGAGGGCTTCCTTCATGACGTCGCTCTCGGGCACCACCTTGTTCACCAGGCCCACGCGGTAGGCCTCCTGGGCGGTGATCTTGTCGTCCGTCAGCATCATCTGGGTGGCCTTGGAGGGGCCGACCAGGCGAGGCAGGCGCACCGTGCCGCCGAAGCCGGGGATGATGCCCAGCGAGATCTCCGGCAGGCCGAGCTTGGCGCGGTCGGAGCAGATGCGGATGTGGCAGGCCATCGCCAGCTCCAGGCCGCCGCCCAGCGCCACGCCGTTGATGGCGCAGATCACGGGCTTGCGCCCGCGCTCGATCTTGGTGAACAAGGCCTGGCCCTTCAAGACAAGCGCCTTGGCGTTCTCGGCGTCCGTGATCTCGATGATCTCGTTGATGTCGGCGCCGGCCACGAAGGCCATGCCGTTGCCCGTCAGGACGATGGCCTTGACGTTGTCGTCGGCTTCGACCTGGTCGAACAGGCCGCCCAGCTCCGCCATGGTGGCGGAGTTCAGGGCGTTGACGGGGGGGTGGTCGATCGTGATGACGGCGACCCGCTCGTCGATGCGGAGCTTCACGAACTGTTGCGTTGCGGTGGTCATGCTCTATCTCCTATACGGTTTCCAGCTCGCCGGAGTACTCCTTGAAGCCCTTGCGCGTCTTGACGCCCAGGTGGCCTGCGCGCACCTTGCGCTTGAGCAGGGGCGCGGGCCGGAAGCGCTCGCCCAGCTCCGCTTGCAGCTCTTCGAGCTTGGCGACGACCACGTCGAGGCCCATCTCGTCGGCCAGGGCCAGCGGGCCCTTGGGGCCGGACTTGTCGGCCATGCCGGCGCCGGCCATCATCGCGATGTCGATGTCGTTGGGGCTCGCCACCTTCTCTTGCAGCGCATAGGCGGCTTCGTTGATCATCGGCAGGATCAGGCGCTCGAAGCTGAAGCTCGTGCCCTTGATGCCGGTCTCGGCCTGGACCTCGGCGATCGCCTTCTCGGCGAAGGCCTCGTCCTGCGTGCCGTCCTGCACGTAGAAGCCGGCGCCGGTCTTCGCGCCCCAACGCTTGGCGGCGTAGAGCTTGTCGATCAGCTTGGCGGGCGCCATGCGCGTGCCGTACTCCTCGTGCAGGATGTGCTGCACGTGGTAGCAAACATCCACGCCCAGCATGTCCGCCAGGAAGAACGGGCCCATCGGCATGCCGCGGTCGGTCACGGCCTTATCGATTTCCCGCAGGCTGGCGGCGCCTTCCTGGGCGGCGAAGACCGCCTCGTTGAAGAAGGGCATCAGCAGGCGGTTGACCAGGAAGCCGGCGCACTCTTCCACGCGCACGGGCATCTTGCGCAGGCCGGAGGTGAACTCCATGACGTCGTTGATCGTGTCTTCGGAGGTCTCGAGGCCGGGGATGATCTCGACGAGCTTCATGACCGGCGCGGGGTTGAAGAAGTGCATGCCGATGACCTTGTCCGGGCGCTTGGTGGCGGCGCCGAGCTCGGAGATCGAGAGCGCGCTGGTGTTCGAGGTCAGGATGCAGCTGGCGGGGCAGACCTCGTCCAGCTCCTTGAAGACGGCCTTCTTGATGTCCATGCGCTCCGTGACCGCCTCGATCACGAGGTCGACGTCGTCGAAGCCCTCGTACGTGGTGGTGCCGGAGATGAGCATCATCTTCTGGTCCATCTCGTTCTGCGTCATCTTGCCCTTGGACACGCGGCTGGCGTACACCTGGCGCGCGGCCTCGATGCCCTTGTCGACCATGTCCTGGTTGATGTCCTTGATGATCACGGGCAGGCCGGAAAAGGAGATGACCTGGGCGATGCCGCCGCCCATGGTGCCGCCGCCGATGACGGCGGCCTTGTAGATGTATCCCATGGCTTTAGTTCCTCTCGTAGACGATCGCGGCGCCCATGCCACCGCCGACACACAGCGAGGCCACGCCCCGCTTCACGTCGCGGCGCTTCATTTCGTTGAGTAGGGTCAGGCTGAGGCGGATGCCGGTGGCCCCGATGGGGTGGCCGAGGGCGATCGCGCCGCCGTTGACGTTGAGCTTGTCCTTGGGGAGCTCGTAGACCTTGTCGCAGGCCAGGATCTGGGCGGCGAAGGCCTCGTTGATCTCGAACAAGTCGATTTGTTCCTTGGTCAGGCCGGCCTTGGCCAGCGCCTTGGGGATGGCGTACGCGGGGCCGAGGCCCATGCGCTCCGGCTCCAGGCCCGAGAAGGCGTAGCTCTTCACGGTGGCGAGCGGGGTCAGGCCCAATTCGTCGGCCTTCTCCTTGCTCATCAGGATCATGGCGGCGCCCGCGTCGTTCATCGGGCAGGCGTTGCCGGGGGTGACGGTGCCGCCCTCGGCCTTGAAGATGGTGGGGTACATCGCCAGCATCTGGGGGTTGATGGCCGGGTTGATGCCCTCGTCCTGGCTGAAGGCCTCCGGGGCCACGGCCTTGCCGCCGGCGCGCTTGGGCACCATCACGGTCATGGTCTCGTCCTTGAAGCGGCCCTCGCGGGTGGCGCGGAAGGCCTTCTTGTGGCTGTCCGCGGCGTACTTGTCTTGCTCGTCACGCGTGAGGCCGAACTCTTCGACCAAGTTCTCGGCGGTGGCGCCCATCAGCTGGTTGCATACGGGATCGTTCAGGCCCTCCCACAGCGTGTCGATCATCTTGGAGTGCTTCAGGCGCTGGCCGAAGCGCATGTCGCGGTTGATGTAGGGCGCGTTGCTCATGCTCTCCACGCCGCCCACGATCACCACGTCGGCGTCGCCGAGCGCGATGTTCTGCACGCCGTTGACGATCGCCTGCAGGCCGGAGGCGCAGTTGCGGTGGACGGTGTAGGCCGGCGCTTCCTTGGGGATGCCCGCGTTGAGGGCGATCACGCGCGCCACGTTCGGCGCGTCGGAGCCTTGCGCGGCGCAGCCGAAGATCACCTCGTCCACCAGCTTGGGGTCGAGCTTGGAGCGGGTCAGCAGCTCCTGCACGACCAGCTTGCCCAGCTCCTGGGCGGACAGGTCTTTCAACGCGCCGCCGAAGTTGGCGACGGGCGTCCGGACGCCGTCGATCACGACGACTTCTCTCATGAGTGGGTCCTTTCAACGGGGGTTACCAGGGGAGGTTCGGCGGCGGTCAGGCCCTCCACGAAGGCGATTTCCTCCGCGTTGAGCTTGGCGTGGTAGTGGATCAAGGCGCGGCGGAAGCGGTCCAGGCCCTGCGAGGGGATGGCTTCCATTTCCGAAAGGCTCTCGCGCTGCTCGTGCAGGAACTCGAGGCGCTTCGCCAGCATCTCCTGGCGTTGCTCGCTGTCGAGGTAGCGGAAGAAGATCAGGCGCAGCGTGAACTTGTGGGGGTCGGAGATCTCCGTGGGGCTGGAGATGGCCGCCATCTGGGCCGAAAAGGTCTTCTCGCCCTGGGGCGTCAGGCCGTAGACGTGCTTGGCAGGGCCCTTGCCGTCGCGGATCGTCTGCTTGGTCAGGTCCCCGCGCTTCTCCAGGCGCCGCAGGGCCGGGTAGAGCGTGCCGTAGCTCAGCTGCCAGATGTGGCCGACGATGAAGCTCAGGTAGTGGCGGAGCTCGTAGCCGTGCATCGGCTGCTCCTTGAGAACGCCCAGGATCGCCAGTTCGAGCAAGCTTTCTCCTTTGAAAACGCCCGGCTGTATCGATTCGATATAACTATATCGATCGGATTTACTATATAACGGGCCGATATAGACGGCAACGTCAGCGGGCCGATTTAACGGAGATTTAATGCAATGCGCGCGGAGCCGCACCAGATGCGGCTTCCGAAACGATTGGCCCGGGCGAGGGGTCTAGGACTTCATCTCGTCCGTGAGGCCGCCCAGCAGCTTCTTCATGGCCTCTACAGCGGCCTGACCGGCCTGCAGTTGGACCTCGAGCGAGCCGCCTTGGCGCGCCACGAGGTCCTGCTTGAGCTGTTCGAGCCCGTTGACGAGGGCTTCGGCGGTCAGCTTGCCTTGGGTTTCTGGGTCCATAGGGGTTGCATACCCAGGGTGGCCTGCTCCCGCGCGGTGGTATGGCGCGCGCCGAACTCCGAGACAGACGACCACCGCGTGGGGCAGGATGCCGGCGTCGGCCAGCCGGGCGCCCTACGCGGATGCGGGCCCGGCCGCCACCGGGGTAGAAGGAAATGCAGGAGGATGCCCATGACGACGATCGGTGAACCCACGCCCCCCTGGCAAGCGCTGCGGGTCGAGCGTCCCGAGCTCATGCCGCCCACGCCGCCGCAAGCCCAGCCCGACCCCCCGGAGGCCCCTCCCGCCTACGAGACGGACGCCCGCGAGACGTCGGGCGCCGCGCCGGAAGGCGTGCCGGACGTCGGCGGCGAGCCCGCGACGGACGCCGAGTTCGACGCCCTGGCCGACGACCGCGCGAGCGGCGGGCCGAACACCACCGTCAACCAGTACGGGCCCCACTCCTGCGTGGCGGCAACCTTGCAGGAGACCTGGGCGGCCAACAGTCCCGAGGGCTACGCCCTGGCCCGCAACCAGATGCTGGAGACGGGCACGTGCGCCTTGCCCGGCGGCGGCGTGGCCACCCTGGGCGAGGAGAACCGGGCCTGGCTCGCGGATTTCGAGGCCAAGAACCCCGGGCTGACGGAAGCCGAGAAGGGCAACATGGCCGTCCAAGCCTCGCTCATGGAGCTGACCACGCAAGGGAGTTACCGCATCGCCGATGACCTGAACGGCAAGTTCGACGGCCTCGAGGAAGGTTGGGTAAACGCCCTCCAGGACGCGGTCTGCCCGGGCCTGGAGACGCTTTCCACGAACGAGGTGAAGTTCAAGGAGCAGCAGCAAAAGCAGCACCTCGCCGCGGACGACCGCGACGCCAACATCGGGCTCTCCGAAGTCGATGCCTGGCTGGCGGCCGGCAAGCAAGTGATCGTGCGAATCGCCGCGGCGGACGGCAAGAGCGCCCACGCCGTGCGCGTCGATGCCGCGCCCGGCGGTCTGGTGCGGCTGACGGACGGCAACGGCAGCCGGCTGGTATCGCGCACGCAGCTGGCCGACGCGCTGGAGGTCAACTACAAGAAATCCGGCACGGACGGCGGCGGCGGCGGCACGGGCAGCGGCACCCGCTGGCGCGGCTAAGCGTTCCCCAGCACCTGCCGCATCAGCGCGATGAACTGGGCCTGCCGCTTGCGGCAGGTCGCCAGCTCGCGCTGGAAGCCGGCGCGGCGCTCCTCCAGGCCCTCGAAGATCGGGTCCACCGCTTCGCCCGGCCCGATGCCCAGCGACTCGGCCGACGGCGGCAAGCGCTGGAGCTCCAGCTCCAGCCGGCCTTGCTGCGCCTGCTGGTAGGCGTGCTCCTCGGAGAACACCCGGAAGACCAGCGGCTTGTCGGCGAAGCTGGGGTGGCCTTGCGCGTCGCGCAGGTAGGCCACGATGTAGCGCATGCGCTTGGCCGAGTTCGCCGCCTCCGCGGCGGGGTCCGCGGGGGCAGGCGCCGGGGCTTTGTCGGCGATGGCGGGGTTCTCCCACTCCTCGAGCTGGGGCCGGAAGGCGAATTGGTCGTTTGCCATGGCCCCTGCGTACCCCCTAGTCCGCCGGGGAAAACGCCGACGTCAGGAAAGCCAGCAACGCCTCGCGGTACTGGGCGGGGTGGGCCACCGCGCTCTGGCCGTGGCCAGCGCCCGAGAAGAGCACCACGTGGTGCGGCACCGCGGCGCCCGCGGCCACGTCCAGGATCTTCGCCGCGTCGCTTGGGATCACCGGGTCGGCGGCGCCATGCAGGAGCAGCAGCGGGCGCGGCGCCAGGGCCGCCACCTCCGTGACCGGGTCGAAGGCCGCGAGGTCCTGGCCCAACTCCTTGGTGGCGCGCACCAGCGTGGCCGCCGCGATCAGGGTGGGCGCGGGCACCATGGCCGTGCCCACGAAGCCGGCGACCGCCGTGGACAGCACCGCGTAGGAGCTGTCCTCCACCACGGCGAGGGGCCGCGGGTCTTGCGAGGCCGCGCGGATGACCGTGGCCGCGCCCATGCTCACGCCCATCAGCACGACCCGGTCGTGTCCCTGGGCGTAGCACCAGTCCACGGCCGCGCGCACGTCGAGCGCCTCCTTCCAGCCGAACGTGGTGGTGTCGCCCTCGCTCTCGCCGTTGTTGCGGAGGTCGAGCATGACCAGGTTGTAGGCCGGGTGCAGCATGCCGGCCTGGCCATCGGCCAGCCAGCCCGCGCGGTTGCTCGCGTGGCCGTGCACCAGCACCACGGTGTTGCGCGTGGCGACGCCCGTGGCCGGGACGTACCAGCCGCGCAGGCCCACGCCGTCGGCCGCCTGGAAGCGCAGGTCCTGGTATGGCCATGGCGGCACCCCGACCAGGGGCACGTGCTTGGGGTGGATCACGCGCTGGAGCGCGAGCTTGCTGGTGGCGTCCAGGTAGGCCGCCAAGGCGCCGCGCGCCCAGGTGGGCGTGCCGGGCGGCGCGTCCGTGTCCCACTCCTGCCGGCCCACGGCGCCGTCGCCGTTGCGGTCCAACTGGTGGAAGCGCACCGGCTCCACGCCCAGCTCGGCGGGGGAGAGCCGGCCGTCGTGGTTGGTGTCGGCCACGTCGAAGACGCGGTCGAGCGCGGCCGCGTCCTGCGCGAAGGAGAAGGCCGCGGGGCCCGTCGGGGCCGCGATCGCCGCGGGCGGGAGGGGAGCGTGGCTACAAGCGGTGAGGGCCAGGGCGGCCAGCCAGGTGAAACGCATGGGGGGCCTCCTACGCCAGCCAGTAACGGCGCCAGTTCAGCGTCGTCCAGGAAGTGGGATCCGCCTTGGCCCGATCGGCGTAGGCGAAGGCGATCGCGTCGCTTTCCACCTTCCAACGCGGGCCCGCGGCCTGCTTCATCAGGGCCGGGTCCGGGCGCTCCGGCGCGCGGCCTGCGTCGCGGTGGGCGTACCAGCCGTAGGTGGCGGCGGGCACACTCCGCATCAGCACCGCCTGCCCGCCGTCCTTGGTGGCGCGCGCGAAGGCCAGCCCGGCATCCAGCACCGTCAGCAGCTCTTGGGCGGTGTCGAAGGTGTAGGGCGGGTCCAGCTTGGGGTCCAGCTCGCCGATCAGCTTGGCGACCTGCGCGCGGCGGACGGCCAGGTAGTCCGTCATGTCCTGCTCGTTCTGGATCTTGGCGTGGCCGCTCGGCAGGCGCACATCGAGCTCCGGCCACTTGTCGTCTTGCTGGATCGACGGCTCGATCCAGTTGCCGTTGAGGTCCTGCATCTGGCGGTAGCCGCGGTAGAACTCGTCGAAGGCCATCGCACCCAGGCGCGACAGCTTGGCCTGGGCAACGGAACCCTGGTCGAGCCGGTAGTGCGCGGCGTCCTTGGCCTCGCCCACGGAGCCCGTCAGCGAGGCGAGCGGGTTCTTGGAGGTGCCGTTGTTGAGGTACCAGACGACCAGGCCCTGGATGCCCTTGTCGAAGCCCAGCGGCTCGTCCAGCGGCGCGGCGCCGCCCTTGTAGTAGGTGGGGACCGGGTTCTCGTAGCTGGTGGCCTGGCTCATGAACAGGAACGGCACGCTGCGGCCGTCCGGGTAGGCCAGCCGGATGGGCACGCCGGGGGCGAGACCGCTCTCGGCGAAGCCGGTGTGGTGGCGCGCCTCGTCGGAGTTCAACATGGAGGCGATGACCTCCTTGCGGCCTTCATCGCGGGCGGTCTTGGCGTCGCGCGGGGCGTAGTAGACGCCGCCCATCATGCCGCCCTCGCGGCGCACCTTGGCCATGGCGTCGATGGCCATCACCATGCCCTCGACCTCGATCTCCGACAGGGTGGAGGGCTGCCGGCGCGCGGCGGCCGCGGCCTCGTTGTTGCGGCCCAGGATGTCGTGGTAGGCCGCCGTGACGAAGGCGTAGTCGTCGTCCGGGTATTGGGCGTTGAGCTTGGCGAAGCCGCCGCCGGCGGGCGCGGTCTCGGCCTGTGGCAGCAGGGTGGGCGGGAACAGCGGTGGCAGCGGGGCGGGCGGAAGCGGCGGCGGCGG
>JAQBPE010000413.1 GCA_028287685.1 Cyanobacteria bacterium RYN_339
GCGGGAACCCCCCACTGGTCGGCGAGGGCGCCGGCCTTCAGGGGAATAGGTCGATGGACCGCGCGTTTCACCAGCTCACCGATGAACAGCTCGTCCAAAGGGCCCAACGGGGCGACATGCAGGCCGAGCGATATCTCTTGGCAAAGTACCGGCCACTCGTCTTGAAACGAAGCCAGGCATACTTCCTCTCCGGCGCCGACCGAGAGGACCTCCTGCAAGAGGGCATGATCGGGCTCCACAAAGCCGTCCGGGACTTCCAACCGGGCCGGGGGCACAACTTCCAACGCTTCGCCACGATGTGCGTGGTGCGGCAAGTCATTTCCGCCGTGCGCATGGCAACGCGCCAGAAGCACATGCCGATGAGCGCCTACATGACGCTCTCCGGAACCGAGGAGGTCGAACAGCCGCTGGAGCTGCTGGAGGTGGCGGCCGTCGAGGATCCGCACGAGGAGTTGCTGCACCGGGATGGCATGGACTGGCTGAAGGCCATGCTCCACAAGCACCTGAGCGGCTTCGAGTGGGAGGTCCTGGCGCTTTACCTCAAGGGGCAGAGCTACCGGGAGATCTCCGATACGCTCGCCAAGAACACCAAGGCGATCGACAACGCGTTGGCGCGCATCAAGGAGAAGGGGCGCGTGCTCCAGCTCCAGACGGCGTTTGCTTAAGCGGCGTTGATCACGCCAAGGGCCTGGACTTCCGTCTGGGGGGGCACGATCTCGTTGTAGGCCAACACGGCCACCTGCGGGAACTTGCGCTCGATCAGCCGGCGGAAGACCAGGCGCACCTTGCTGGAGCACAGCACCACCGGCTGCTGGCCGCTGGCGGCCACGCGCTCCATCTGGGCCTGCACGTTCTTGAGCAGGCGCGCCGCCGTGCCCGGCTCCAAGGTCACGAAGGCGCCCTGGTCCGTCTGCTGGACCGCGTTGGCGAGGATTTGTTCCAAGCCCGGGTCCAGCGTGATGACCGGCAGGCGGTTCTCGGCCGACAGGTAGCTGTGGGTGATGGCACGCGCCAGGGCCTGGCGCGCGTACTCCGTGAGCGTGTCCGTGTCCTTGGTGAGCCGCGCGTAGTTGGCGAGCGCTTCCATCACCGGGAGCAAATCGCGCACGCTGACGCGCTCCCTGAGCAAGTTTTGCAGCACGCGCTGCACCTCGCCCAAGGTCATGAGATCGGGCACCAGCTCCTCCACCACGGCGGGGTACTCCGTCTTGAGGTTGTTGAGGAGCGACTGCACGTCCTGGCGGCTCAGGATGTCCGCGCAGTGGATCTTGATCACGTCCGTGAGGTGGGTTGCCACGACGCTCGAAGGGTCGAACACCGTGAAGCCCATGATCTCCGCCTCTTCCTTCTTGGACTCCGGGATCCAGAACGCGGGCAGGCCGAAGACGGGCTCCTTGGTGGGGATGCCCTCGAGCGTGCCCGACGCCATGCCGGCGTTCATGGCCAGGAACTGGTCCACCTGCACCTCGCCGCGCGCGATTTCGATGCCGCGCAGGTTGATGCGGTACTCCTTGGGCTTCAGCTGCAAGTTGTCGCGCACGCGGATCGGGGGCAGCACCAGGCCCATCTTCATGGCGGTCTGGCGGCGGATCATGGTGATGCGCTCCAGCAGGTCGCCGCCCTGGGCCGCGTCCACCAGCGGGATCAGGCGGTAGCCGATCTCCAGCTCCATCGGGTCCACGTTCAGCAAGTTCATGACGTTCTCGGGGCCCTTGGGGCCTTCGGCGTCCTGGACCGCGCCCACCACCGCAGCGGCGGCTTCCTCGGCCCGCACCGATTGCGCGTTGCCGGCGTAGTAGGCGGCGGTGCCGATGGCGGCGGCCAGCACGAAGAACGGCACCTTGGGCAGGCCCGGCACCAGGCCAAGCACGCCCAACATGGAGGCGACGATCGTGAGCACGCGCGGGTCGCCCAGCACCTGCCGGCCGATCTCGTCGCCGAGCGAGGCCTCGTTGGCCGCCTTGGAGACCAGGATGCCGGTGCCGACGGAGATGATCAGGGCCGGCAGCTGCGAGACCAGGCCGTCGCCGACCGTGAGCAGGGTGTAGTGGCCGGCCGCCTCGCCGATGGCCATGCCCCGCTGCAGCACGCCGATGGCCAGGCCGCCGATGATGTTCACGATGATGATGATGATGCCGGCGATCGCGTCGCCGCGCACGAACTTGCTGGCACCGTCCATGGTGCCGTAGAAGTCGCTCTCGCGTTGGATGTCGGAGCGGCGGCGGCGGGCGTCGCCTTCGGTGATCAACCCGGCGTTGAGGTCGGCGTCGATGGCCATCTGCTTGCCGGGCATCGCGTCCAAGGTGAACCGGGCCGCGACCTCGGAGATGCGGCCCGCGCCGTTCGTGATGACGATGAACTGGATGATCACGAGGATCAGGAAGATCACCACGCCCACGGCGTAGTTGCCGCCGACCACGAAGTTGCCGAACGACTCGATCACGTGCCCCGCCGATCCGTTCAGGAGGATCAGGCGGGTGGTGGAGACGTTCAAGGCCAGGCGGAAGAGCGTCAGGATCAAGAGCAGCGACGGGAAGGAGCTGAACTGCAGCGGCCGGTTGACGTACAGGCTCACCATCAGCGTGATCAGCGCGCACGTGATGTTCGTGACGAGCAGCAAATCCAACAGGATCGGCGGCACGGGCACGATCATCATGCCGATGACCGCCACCACCGCGAGGGCAAGCAGCAGGTCGCTCGAACGCAGGAATTGCGCGATGCCTTGGGGTTGAGCCGCCGAAAGGTTCGATGCCATATGGGTTTCTTACCCCCCCGATTCCGGGGACAAGCGGGACGAGCGGGGGTTGCGTTCCGCTCCCAACATAACAGCCCCACCCGCCGGAAGGCTGTGAGCAAAGAACCACCCCGAGCGGCGTCGCTCGGGGTGGTCTCGGATTGAGGAAGGAGAAGGAGGAAAGAGGAAGGAGTAAGGAGAAGGAGAGTAGAGTCCGGGGGTTTTCGGAGAAGGCTTGAGAGAGCGCCGCTCCGTCCCGTTGATACCATCCTAGCAACGGAGTGTTTTGGAAGCGTGGCAGTTATGTTAGAAGATCGTGAAAGGCTCTTTTGGACTCTCTTTAGTCCGCCGTCAAGCGGCTCGCCGCGGCCTCGTCCACCAACCACTCGCCCTGCAGCGCCAATTGGGCCGGGTGTTGGCCCGGCGGCCCTTCCAGGACCTCCTTGAGGACGTCCGCCTTGCCGGCACCGCCCACGAAGATCAGCACCCGGCGCGCCTTGGCTAGCACCGGCGGCGTGATCGTGAAGCGCCGAGGCGACGGCGCCACGCCGGGCCCTTCCACGACCCAACGCTCCGTCTCCAACAGCGCCGGGGAGCCCGGGAAGAGCGAGGCCGTGTGGCCGTCGTCGCCCATGCCCAGCAGCAGCACGTCGAAGGCGCCGTCCGGCAGCCGATCGCGCAACAGCTGGTCGTAGGCGGCGGCGTTGGTCAGGGGGTGGGTGGCCACCTCCACCCGGTTCAGCAGCGCCTGCTTGACCATGCGGAAGTTGGAGCGCTCGTCCTCGAGGGGCACGTCACGCTCATCGCTAAAGAACAGCTCCACCTTGGACCAGTCGAGGTCGGACGGCTGCAGCCGCTCGTAGACCGCCTTGGGCGTGCTGCCGCCCGAGAGGGCCACGAAGGCGCGGCCGCGCGCCAGGATCGCCTGCTCCACCTCGTCCAGGAAGGCCTTGTAAGCCGCCGTCGCGAGGTCGTGCACCCGCCGCACCGTCACTCGGCCTCCTTGGCGGTCAGGAGCGCATTGGCCGCCGCCAACGCCTGCGTGATCACATGGTCTTCTTCCGGCGAACGCAGCGCTTGCACCAGCAGCTCGTCATCGTCCATGTCCGCGATCGGACGCGAGCGGGCGGGCAACCCCGTGCCCCGCAGCTTGAACAGCCGGGCCCCGCGTTCCAACACGATGCTGACGGGCCGCTCGTGGCTGCTGGACTCCAGGCCCACGCGGTTCAGCCCCTCGTGGAAGCCAGGCGCCGAGCGGATGATCAGCACGACGGGCTTGCCGTCCGGCCGGATCAAGTGCCAGGCCTCGCTGTCGTCGTCGCATTCCCACTTGGTGGGGCTGTGCCAGCCCAACCGTGACGCCAGCCAGCCGGCCATCAGGAAGGTGCCGGCCGGGTGAGCCCCGCTGCGCGTCAACGTCACGCGGTCGAGGTGCAGCACGTGGTCCGCGAACGGCGGGCCGTCGAAGAGGTGCGCGATCAGCGTGCGCCAGGGCGTGAGGCGCTGCCAGGTCAGGTCGCCGACCGCCAGGCGGCCGACCACCAGCTCGTACAGGTGGCACAGGTCCTGGGCGTCCATGTAGTCGCGCGAGTCGACGATCAGGCGGTCGACGGCCACCAACAGGTCGCGACCCGGGTCATCCTTCAAAGGCACGCGACCGGGCCAGTAGAGCACCGCGGGCACGTCCGTGACGCGCAGGGTTTGGAGCAGGCTGGGCAGCCGGCGCACGGCCTTGCCGCTGGCATGCAGGTGGACTTCTTCGGAGTAGAGCTGGCGGCCGCCGCCGATGTCTTGCTCGTGGAAGTTGGTGTTGATGCTGGCGCGCAGGTTGTCCGGCCCGCTGACGTCCGCCACCAGCAGCAACGTGCGGCTGGGCATGCGGCGCGAGGCCATGTCGAGGGCGGCCTCCAGGTTGTCCTGGTCTTCGGGGTTGGCCGCGTAGCCGGCCAACGTCAGCAGGCAGGCCCGCGAGACCGTACCGCCGCCCGCGGCCGCCGCGGCGCGCCAGATCTCGCGCAGGGCGTCCTCGATCTTGCCCGGCGGCACCTCGTGCGGGGTGCCCTGGTGGAAGCTGGGATCGACGGCGACCTCGTTCACAGGTGCCTCCAGTGCCGCCCGTCCCGGTGCAGCAGGTCGTCCGCGCTGGCAGGGCCCCAGGTGCCCGACGGGTACGGGTCCGGCGGCGCGCCTTGCTGCCAGGCCTCCAACACCCGGTTGATCCAGCGCCACGAGGCTTCCACCTCGTCGGAGCGGGTGAACAGGGTGCTGTCGCCCAACAGGGAGTCGAGCAGCAAGCGCTCGTAGGCCTCCGGCGGCTCGGCGCCGAAGGAGGTGCCGTAACGGAACTCCATGAGCACGGGGTTGATCTTCATGGCCGCGCCCGGGACCTTGGAGCCCACCTTCAAGACGATGCCCTCGTCGGGCTGGATCCGGATGGCGAGCACGTTGGGCTCGATCTGGGCGCCCTTGAAGAGCAGGTGGGGCACCTTGCGGAAGACGATCGAGATCTCGCTGACGCGCTTGGGCAGCCGCTTGCCGGTGCGGATATAGAAGGGCACGCCGGCCCAGCGCCAGTTGTCGATCAGGACCTTCAGGGCCACGAAGGTCTCCGTGGCGGAGCCAGGCGCCACGCCGCCTTCCTCCTGGTAGCCGGGGGCGTCCTCGCCGTCGACGGCGCCGGCGACGTACTGGCCGCGCACGGTGTTGGCGGGGACTTCCTGGGGCGAGAGCGGGCGCAGGGCCTGCAGGACCTTCACCTTCTCGTCGCGGATGGCGTCCGCCGTGGTCGAGATGGGCGGCTCCATGGCCGTCATCGTGAGCAACTGGAAGATGTGGTTCTGGACCATGTCGCGCAGGGCGCCGGAGGTCTCGTAGTAGCCGCCGCGGCCACCCGTGCCGATGCTTTCCGCCACGGTGATTTCCACGTGATCCACGTAGTTGTTGTTCCAGAGCGGCTCGAAGATGGCGTTGCCGAAGCGGAACGCCATGATGTTCTGGACCGTCTCCTTGCCCAGGTAGTGGTCGATGCGGTAGATCTGCTCTTCTTCCCAGCCCTCCCGCAGCACGCGGTTGAGCGAGCGGGCGGACTCGAGGTCACGGCCGAAGGGCTTCTCGATGATCAGGCGGCTGAACGGTTGGTTCGGCTCGCACTTGTAGGTCAGCCCGCCGCTGGCGAGGCCGCGGCCCACGATCGGGAACTGGGAGGGCGGAATGGCGAGATAGAACAGGCGGTTGCCCGGCAGGCCGTGCTTGCCCTCGATCTCCAGCACCTGGGTCTTGAGGGCCGCGAAGCTGGCGTCGTCGTCGAAGTTGCCGGGCATGTAGTACAGGCCCTGCACGAAATCGTCCCAGACGTCCTGCTTGAAGGCCGCGCGGGCGAACTTCTCGCAGCCGCCCTTCATGTCCTCGCGGAACTGCTCGGTCGTTTGGTCCGTGCGGCCGCAGCCCAAGATGGCCAGGTGCGACGGCAACAGGTGGTCCGCCGCCAGCGAGTAGAGGGCGGGAATCAGCTTGCGGCGCGTCAGGTCTCCCGACGCGCCGAAGATCACGATGCAGCATGGCTCCGGGATGCGCTGCTCGTGCAAGCCTTCCAGGAGGGGGTTGGCTAGGGCTTCGAGCATGGGCTAGACGCTCGTCTTGACCGCGTGGCCGCCGAACTGGTTGCGCAGCGCGGCGTTGACCTTGGCGGAGAAGCTCTCCTCCTGGCGCGAGCGGAAGCGCATCTGGAGGCTCAGCGTCAGCACGGGCGCGGGGACGTCCAGGTCCATCGCCTCCGTCACGGTCCAACGGCCTTCGCCGCTGTCGTTGACGAAGCCCTTGATCTTCTCGAGGTGCGGATCTTCGGCGAAGGCGCGGGCGGCCAGCTCCAGCAGCCAGGAGCGCACCACGCTGCCCTGCATCCAGAGGTCGCTGATCTTGGCAAGGTCGAAGTCATAGCGCGACTTCTCGAGGATCTCGAAGCCTTCCGCGTAGGCCTGCATCATGCCGTACTCGATGCCGTTGTGGATCATCTTGGCGTAGTGGCCGGCGCAGGGCGGGCCCGCGTGCAGGTAGCCCTTGGGCGGGGCCAGGGTGGCGATCGCCGGCTCCACGATGGCGAAGGCCTCGGGGGTGCCGCCCACCATCAGGCAGTAGCCGTTCTCGAGGCCCCACACGCCGCCGGAGGTGCCGGCATCCAGGAAGTGGACGTTGTGCTTGGCGCAACGCTCGCCGCGGGCGATCGACTCCTTGAAGTTGGAGTTGCCGCCGTCGACGATCACGTCGCCGGCGGAGAGCAGGGGCAGCAGCGTGTCGATCGAGCTGTCGATCGGGGCGCCGGCCGGCACCATCAGCCAGATCACGCGCGGGGCTTGCAGCTTGGAGACGACGTCCGCCAGGTCCGAGGCGCCCACGGCGCCCTTGGCGACGAGCTCCTGCACGGGCTTGGGATCGCGGTCCAACGCCACGACCTCGTGGCCTCCGTTGAGCAACCGTTGGGTCATGTTGAAACCCATCTTGCCGAGGCCGATCATGGCGATGCGCATGCTTCTCTCCTTACGATGCCGGAACGATGAAGGTTAGCATCATAGCGCATGCTTGCTCTCAGGGCTTGTTTATCAAGCCTTACCCTGATCTTAACCTTGTTTTAAAGTTGCGAATGACGTTTGCAACCGTGGTGCAACCCTGGTGGGATATAACCTTCTTGTGAGCCGCGGTTCGGCTCGAACTCCTTCCTCTTCAAAACTCCCAACTCCAAAAACTCCAACTCTAAAAACTCCAACTCCAAAACTCCAACTCCAAAAACACTCCAACTCCAAATCTGGCAGGGCGGACCGAAAGGTCCGCCCTGTTGGTGTTCGGGAAGGCGCTTTTCGAGCAGCCTAGTTGGTGAAGTCCTGCGTCCACCAGTACTTGCCCGACGGGTCCTTGTAGACGCCGTAGCCGACCTTGGCGAAGCTGGGGCGCAGGATGTTGTCGCGGTGGCCGGGGCTGTTCATCCACTGGGTGATGGCGGCGAGGCCCGTGCCCTCGTAGTTGTAGAGGATGTTCTCGCCAGAGGCCGACCACCCGATGCCGGCGGCCGTCAGGCGATCGCTGGGACCCTTGCCGTCCAGGTCCTCGTGGGCGAAGTGGCCGTTGGTGGCCATGTAGACGGAGTACTTGCGGGCCACCTCCGAAATGCTCGCGACCAAGGTCAGGGCGGGCAGGCCCTGGGCGGCGCGCTCCTTGTTGGCCTGGGCATGGGCTGCTGCAACTTCGGCGGCAAAGTCACCTGTCGGGGCCTGGTCGCCGAACACGCTGGGCAAGCCGGGGATCGACGGCAGCGGGATCGGCAGGCCGGTGGTCGTCGTGGGCGGCACGGGCGTGGTGCCCGGGGCGG
Source organism: Cyanobacteria bacterium RYN_339 (assembly GCA_028287685.1). Lineage (GTDB taxonomy): Bacteria > Cyanobacteriota > Sericytochromatia > S15B-MN24 > JAQBPE01 > JAQBPE01. The sequence continues at coordinate 8,094 of JAQBPE010000413.1, forward strand.
GCGAGCCCTGCTTCTTGGCGGCCTCGATCGCCGTCTGGATCGCGGCCTGGGTGGCCTGTTGCGTGGCGACCTGCACCGCCGTGTTCAACGCCACCTGGGCGAGCGACTCGACGCTACAGCCCGCGCTCACCGCGATCAGGACCAGGGCTCCGGCGAACTTCAGCATGGGGGTTCTCCTCGTCACGTCTCACCGCTTGGACGGCCGGAACGCGAGATTGGTTCCTCTCAGCGGACCTCGTCCATGACCCACCAGTAGTGGCCCCCGGCATCCCGGTACACGCCGTAGCCCACGTGCCCGAAGGCGGCGTTAACGATGCCCTCACGATGCCCGGGCTCCGCCAGCAGGTTGTCGACCGCGCTCGCGCCGGAGGCGTCGAGGACCTGGGTTTGCAGGTTGGCGAGGGTGGAGGCATCGACGCCGACCTGGGCAAGCAGCTTGCCTTCCTGATCGACGGGGCTGCCGGCGTAGGTGACTGGGGTGTGGTTGCCTCTGGCTTCGGCCGACAGCGCGGCCACCTGGGAGATCGTGGCGTCCAGGACCAGGGGTTTGACGCCTGCGGCCAAGCGGGCCTCGTTCACCCGCGCGTGGGCCTGCTGGATCAAGGCGGCGTAGGGGCCGGTGGGCGCCTGGTCGGCGGTCGCAAGGCCCCCACCGGGGGCGCCGCCGATCACGATCGGCGAGCCCGGGCCGCCGAGGAAGGCCTGGGTGAGCGTGCCGATGGCCGCCTGGGCCAGTTGATCGGTGGTGCAGCCGCCCAGGGCCAAGGGCAGCAAAAGGCCGGCGAGCCAACGGGTCATAGAAACATGCTCTCCATCAAGGGGAAATCGCGTGAAGCCCTCAGCATAGCAAGCAGCTTGGGGAACCCGTTGCGATCTACGTACTTTTTCACCTTGCGGAAGCCTACGCCGTAGGCAGGGTCCGGATCCTTCATCAGCGTGTCGATGTGGAACGCGGCCATCTCGTCGGCCGCCTCCGCGTGGACGCGGTAGCTCATGTAGTTGCACGAGCCCTCCTCCAACGCGAAGGCGTGCTGCGGGCAGTGGTGGAAGTTCCAGACGTGCATGAGCTCGTGCGCGGCGGTGGCCTCCAGCCATTGGAGCGGCATGCCGGCCAGCAGGTAGATCGTGGCCTGCTTGTTGCGGACCTCGCGGCCGTGGCGCTCCCAGTTCATGCTGGCGAAGCCGCTGACGCGCTTGAAATGCTGGTGCGGGCCGCGTGCCAGCATCTGGCCTAGCTGGGTGCGGTCCACGATCTTGACCGGCACCTGGATCTCGCCCAGATCTACGCCCCAGCCGACCATGCGCTGGCGGATGCGTTCGACCGTGCGCACGGCGTCGACGGGCCGGTGCATGGCGGTCTTGTGGCACATGCGGCAGACCGCGCGGCCGTCTGGGTAGACGGAGCCGCCGCCGCCGCCGGTGGCCTGGTGCAGCAACCGGTTGCAGTACATGCAGGTAGCGAACTCGCGGGCGTGGGCCGCGTGGTACTGGTGGCCCCAATAGTCCGTGAGGTACTCGCCGATGATGCCCTGGCGGCAGACCACGCACTGCAGCGCGACGTGCTTCCCGTAGCAATCCGGGTGGTACTTCTTGCCCTCGTGCGTGACGATGCGGTCCAGCAAGGCCTTGCCGCATTGGACGCAGGGCGGGTTGGTCGCTTCCATGAAGGGCCGCGAGCACTGCTGGTGGAGGTTCTTGCCGTTCATCACCAGGAACTTGCCGCTGATGGGGTTGGCGCAGTGGGCGCAACGCGGCGCGTGCGCGTCGGTGTAGCAGGGCGGGTGGAAGGCGCGGCCCTGGTGCGTGTTGTAGTTGCCCTTGATGGGGGTGTTGCAAGCGCCGCAGAGGAAGTGCTCCGGGTGGAAGACGGAGCGACCCACCTGGAGGTACTGACCGGAAATGCCTTGGCGGCAATGCGCGCAAACCATAACGCCCATATACCCCGTGGGGATGCGAGCTTCCAGTTAAGGACTTTCATCGAAGCTTACGCCAAGCTTATTCGCCGCGTTGACAACTTCACGGCCATGATCCCCGATACGTCATGGTGTAGCCCACACCACCAGGGAGGCCGGGAAAATGGAATTCCGCGTCGAAGCGTCCCTGTTTAGCCCCAACCACGGTGGGGGCGGTGGCGGTGGCTACCACGGCCGGCAAGGTCAGTCGAAGCGCGAAGACGAAGAGGCGGCTGCCGAGGGCGCCGAGCAGGCCAAGGGCCTGACCACCGACCGCTGCTTCCTGCCCGTGAACCGCCGCTCCATGCTCGACCTTTCCGTGCCGCTCACGCTCGTGACGAGCGAGGCGCCCCTGGACCTCGAGGGGATCGACGACGAGATCCACCGCCAACTGCGCGTGATGACCCTCATGATGATCCAGCTCGAGCGCGCCACCGATCGCCGCACCGGCCTGGTGTTCGGTGACATGGTCGTCGGGCTCTAGCAAGCAACCAAGCCATTCTCCGGGATTCGGAGGTCGCCTCGTCGGGTAAGGTGAAGTGGGTCAAACACCCACAGGACGCCACTTACCGGCCTAGCGAGGGTTCTGAATTTGCGTTCCATCCGTGTCTTGCCGTTCGCCCTTTTGTGGTTGACGGCTTGCAGTCCCGGGGTCGACTCCACCGTAGCGGTGTCGACGGCGGCCAGGGGCGGGGCGGTGGTGGTGGACGTGCCGGTGCAACTGGCGCCGGCGGCGCCCGTGGCCGCGCGGCCCGTGCCCGTCGTGGTGAACGTGGCGCCCCAAGGGACCGGCCCCGTGCCCGTGGTCGTGCAGGTGCCGCCCGCGCAGGTGAGCGGGGGATCCGGTGGGTCGGGTGGCGGGAGCGCTGGCGGCGGAGGTGCGCCTTCGGGGGGTGGTGCGCCCTCGAACGGCAGCATGCCGGCGCCCGAGCCGTCCGCCGTGACTTCGCCGTTCGCATCTCCTTTGATACCGTCGCCCATGGCGTCGTTGGCGGCGGAAGCCTTGAAGGTGGTCGGGGTGGCGGCCAGCGCCGCGAACGTCGGGTACGAGGCCGCGCGCGCCGTCGATGGCAACCTCGCCACGGAGTGGGGGTCTGGGGCGGGATCGCCCACGTTGACGTTGAGCTTGAACCAGGACGCGGCGATCGCCGGCGTGACGTTCAAGACCGGCCCCACACCGGCCGGTGCGCGGGTGTTGATCGAGACCTCGCTGGACGGAATGGCCTGGACGGCGGCCGGCAGCGCGGTGGTGGCCGGCTGGGGCATGGAGCTGCAGACCCTGGCGGGCCGGCCGCGCGCGCGCTTCGTGCGGTTGCGCTACGACGCCGGCACGTCCGGCAAGCCCGCCTTCGCCGTCTTCGAGGTCACGCTGCAGGCCGAAGCGGCCGCCCCCGCCCCAAGCGGCGCCGCCACGATCCACGTGGACGCGACCCAGGTGCTGCACGCGGCCACCTCGCACATCCTGGGCACCTGCCGCAACCACGTGGCGAGCGATTTCAAGAACGGCGCCGCCAAGCTGGCCAAGCTGCGCGAGCTCACGCCGACCTGGGGCGGCGGCAAGTACCTCTACCGCATCGGCCACGGCCCCACGGACGGGCGCAACGACTATGCCTACATGACCGGCTTCCACTTCGAGCAGGCCTGGGACAAGGCCGGCGGCTACCCCTACGACGACGTGCGCAACGGGTTGGCGGACGCGGCGGCGATCGGCGCGGACCAGATGCATGTGGTCAACTTCGGCACCTCCGATGCGGACGAGGCCGGGCGCTACGTCAGCTTCCTCAACCACGCCGGCGATGCGAACCGGGCGGCGCACCCGGCGGCCCAGCAAGACGTGCGGATGTTCGAGCTGGGCAACGAGATCTCCTGGGACCTCGTGCGCGGCCACGACACCTACGCCCCCACCGAGACGGCCTATGCCACGCGCGCCAAGCAGTTCGCGCAGAAGATGCGCGCCGCCTCCGACCAGCCGATCCAGATCGGCGCGGTGGCCTCGACCAACTCGAACTGGTTCGGCACGGGCTGGAGCGGCGGCGCCACCACGGTCAAGAACATCCTGACGACCATGGGGCCCGACGTGGATTTCTTGATCTTCCACGGCTACCCGTCATGGCCGATGGCGAAGGACGGCGACTTCCTCACCTTGATGGCGCAAAACGAGTGGAACCGCCAGAAGCTGGAGGCCGAGATCAAGCCGGCCATCAAGCAGTACGCCGGGGGCCGGGACGTGTTCCTTGCCAACACGGAGTTCTTCACGAACTTGTACAACGACGTGGCCCACGCGCGCGGCGTGTTGGGGGCGCTGTACTCCGCAGACTCCCTGATCCTGGCGATGAACGAGGACATCCGCACCGCGGTGCAGTTCTGCTTCGACCACAAGGACCTGGGCGACGCGAGCTTCTTCATCGGCGACGACCCCAACGCCACCACCGCCATCTTTAAGTTCCAACAGCTGCTGGCGAAGCACTGGGGCGACCAAATCGTGGCAACCAGTGCCAGCGGCCTGCCGGCCACGCGCGTGACGGGGGCCAGCGCCAGCATCGACTTGCCGCGCCTGGCCTTCAGCGCCGCGACCACCGGCAACCGGACCTGGGTGATGGTGCTGAACCGGACCAACGAAGGGGACGTGACGGCGGACCTGGACCTGGGCTTCACGCCGGCGGCCGTGACGGCTTACGAGCTGGCCGGGCCGACGGGCTGGGACAGCGCCAACGCGGAGGTGAAGGAGACGCCCGGCGCGGCCTTGGCGCGGCACGTGTTCCCGCGCGCGAGCGTGACGATCTTCGAGGTGACGCGCTAGTTGAAGGGCTTCACCGTCAGCGTGACGGTGGTGGCCTGGCCGTGGCTGATGCGGACGAAGCCCTCGGCCTTGAGCGTGCGATCGCCGCTCGTTACCAGCGCGGAGACGCGGTAGTTGCCGACCTTCATGCGGTCCAGGCGGGCCACGCCGTCGCCCCCGGTCTCGGCGTTGGCGCCGGAGAGGCAGGCGATGTGGTACTGGGCGTTCGGCCCGATGGCCTGGACGCTCGCCTTCGGCAGCAGGATGCCGCCGGCGTCTACGACATGGACGTCGAGCTTGCCGACTTCGATGGTGCTCTCGAGCGCGTAACCCTGGGGAACCTGGGCGCCGCAGGCCATGGTATCGGCCAGCAACGTGGCGGGGGTGGCGGCGCAGCCGGACAGCAGCAGGGTGGCGAGGATGAAGAGGGGCTTCATTGGGTGGCTCCAGGCAGGGGACTGGGCCCAGTATAAGTTCCTGGGCCGCCTGGGCGTGTTGCCGGGCGTCACATTGCATATGTGATTTCGATCGCAAAACGTCGACCCCGCGGCTGGGCCGCGGGGTCGACGTTTGGGATATGGAGGGAAGGGAGTCAGAAAACTTGTTCGGGCGCCCCGTTCCGGAGCGTGGAATCACTATACGGCGCACCCCATAACGGTCCGGGTTAAAATCAGGTAATCATGGTCGCCGGGTATACGCCTCGTATGCGCGACGTCCATTACCCGCTGGAATACGCCCAGGCCACCACCACGGCCAAGCCCGTGGAACACGTTTGGGCGGACATCAACCGCTACACTTGCGAGATTTCGCCGGAAGAGGACTACTTCTTCCACAACATCGATTTCTCCGTGCTCATCCCGCCGTTGGCGTACGAGGGCACCTTCCTGAAGGGCCTCTACTTCAGCCAGGCCGTGGACGTCTTGAACCAAAAATTCCCGCGGCTGCCGCGGATCTTCCATTCGATCGCGAACTCCATGTGGAGCTCGTGCCCGTGGGCGCAGAGCGCCGATGCCTACTTCTTGCTCTATCCGAACGAGGCGCGCCTCGCCTACGAGCGCGCGCGCCGGCCGGAGCTGCGCGATCGCGTGCTGCTGCCGTTCCAGGATGCGGACCTCACGAACGAGTACACCTGCGCGCCCACGCCGCACGCCACGCGGGACATCGAACTGTTGTGCGTGTCGACGCTCTCCGCGTGCAAGAACCTGCCTTTGATCGCAGCCGCGCTCAAGCGGTACCGCGCGGACCATCCGGAAAAGCCGATCCGCATGGTGTGGGTGGTGGGGACGCCGTTCGGCCTGAACCAGGACGAGTTGGAACCGGGCCAACGCGAGATCATGCGCGCGATCGAGCGCGAGCTGGTGCACGTGGTGGACTACCTCCAGATCGTGCCGCGGATGGACTACCTGGACCTGATCAAGTATTACGGACGCGCCCGCGCGGTGGTGCTGGGCGCGTTGATCGAGGGCAAGAACCGCAGCCTCTACGAGGCGATGTGCGCCAACACCCCGGTGATCGCGTTCAAGGACTACAACCAGTGGACGCGCGGTCCCGAGCCGTTGTTCCCGGAAGGGGCCGGTGAGCTGGCCGACTTCGGTGCCGAGCCTCTGGCCGCCGCGATCCACCGGGTGCTGTCGCGGCCGGAAGCTTACAAGCCGCGCCGGCGTTACTTGGAGTGGAAGGGCCGCAAGGCCAGCTTCAACCGGATCGTGGATGCCTTCCCGTACTATGCGGCGACGATGCCGGACTACGAGCCGGGGAATGCGGCGGGAAACATGTGGCTGGACCTGGCTTGCCAGGAACATTACGGGCTAAGTTTCCACGACTACTTGTACGAGAAGCAGAACGGCTTGAGCCGGCCGTTGGGCATCGAGCGGCTGACGCAGACGGCGGATTACTACCTGTACAAGTTCATCCAGCAGACGCGGTAGCGCTCATTCTTCCTTGCCCTGGGCCACGTACCCCAGCAGCTCCTGCAACTGGGCCTCGTAGTCTTCGGCCTGCTTCATCTCGGCCTCCATCTGTGCCCGCTCGACCGACCGCTCGGGCGGCTCGTCCGCCGACGGTGTGCCCAGGAAGCGGATGCGCATGCGCAGGTCGACCTTGCGATCCAGTTGGTACTCGCGCTCCTCGGCCACCAGGCGGTAGACCAGCGCCTCGTCGGCCAGGGCAGGGTTGCTGTCGGGGTCCGTCATATAGGTCATGATCAGGCTCAGGCGGCGCTCGGACAGCTCCTGGCGCGAGAGCTTGGCGGGCTTGGCCTCTTCCTTCGGGGCCTCCTCGACCACCTCCGTCTCCATGTCCTCGTCGGCCACCGCGCGCCGGTCGCCTTCGCTGGATGGCATCGCGATCTCGAGGCGCCGGACTTGCGGCGGCGGGAAAAGGCCCTCCACGGTTGGGATGGCGCGGAAGGTCATGTGGAGGTTGGTCAGCGGCATGACCACGCCCTTGAGCTTGTCCACCGGGAACGGCCGCAAGATCTCGCCGACCTTCTC
>JAQBPE010000120.1 GCA_028287685.1 Cyanobacteria bacterium RYN_339
CCGCCGCCGCCGCCGGGCCCCCCCGCGCCTCCTCCTCCTCCGCCGCCGCCGATTACACCGACCGTTCAGGGACCCTTCCCGGTCTCCGTCGGCCTGTTTAGCAGCGTGCCGCAGTTCCGACCCACGAAGGGGCGCCTGCGCATCGAGATTCAAGGCGACGCCGCGGCGGGAAGCCCTCAAATCCTGACCCTAGGGCCAGATGCCGTGGCGCTAGCCCCGGCGCACCCGATCACCCTCACCGGCTCGTGTGACGTGCGCCTCGCGGGGTCGCCCGCAAGCGTCATCCCGACGGGGCCATACAGCATCGCCATGCCTCGGGTTATTGGCGAGCCTGCGGTCGTTCTCGGAACCACCGAGGCCGGTCACGTGGCGGAGGTCATCTGGCCCAACCTCGACCCGGCTCTGCCGCCCGGGCCGCCGATCTTGCGCATCCAACTGGCAACTTGGGCTGCAAGCGTCAACAGTGGCGTTGCGCTGGACGCTGACTTCACCTTGACGTCTACCGACGCGCTCGGCAACGTCGTAACATGGACCGGCCAGGGCCGGAACCTACTGATCCCCTAGCGGGAATTCCAACTCCTAAGCGATCGAGGGCCCGCACGTTTCGGCGTGCGGGCCTTTGCGTTTAGCCGAGCGTCCGCTTGGCCGTTTCCTCGACCTGGTACTGGTCCCAGAAGGCGCGCGCATCGAAGCCTGCGGCTGGGGCCCGGCGCAAGGCCGCCACCAGCTTGAGCGAGAGCTCCAGCCCGTCTTCCGCGTCGCGCAGCTGCCCCTCCGGCAGCGTGCCCGCCGCGAAGGCTTGCCGCGCCGCCAGCACGTCCTGGATATCTACCAGCGCGTAGGAGGCGGCCTTCACGGCGAAGTTCCGGTAGTCTTCCTCCGTGGAGAACGTGGGCAGCGGCTGCAGCGCGAACTTCACGCGGTCCGCCGGGATGACGCCCGCGGCGAGCTTCTCGAGCTCGAGTTGCAGCTGGCGGGTGTGCGCGGCGGCGAAGAAGGTCTGCGAGCAGGGGATGTAGTACACGTCGTTGGCACCGACGTTGTAGCCCTTGCGGCCCGCGGCCAGCACCTTGTCGACGTCGGCGGGCGTCTTGGCGGCGTCCAGCACCTTCACGAGGTCGGCTTCCGGGTTCATGCCGTCGGCGGCAGCCCGCTTGAGCAGGCCCAGCCGCTCGTCCACGGTCTGCGGCCGCTCGATTTCGGCCAGGCGCTGGTAGGCCGCCGTGAACAAGGCCTTGGAACAAGCGAGGTAGTACGCTTCCCCAGTGCCGATGTTGCGGCCCTTCCGCCCGGCCTTCATGATCTTGTCCACGTCCGCGGTGGTGGTGGCCTGCTTCAGCAAGGCCGCCAGCTGCGGCTCCGGGTCGATCCGATCGGCCGCGGCGCGCGCCAGGAACGCGAGCTTGGCGTCCAGGGTCGTGGGCTGCTCGATGGCTTCCAGACGCGCGTAGCACTTGGCCATGTACGCGGGCGAGCTGGCGAGGTAGTACGGGTCGCCGTGGCCAATGTTGCGGCCCTTGCGGCCGAGCGCCATCAGCTCCTGGATCTGGGCCGTTGTCTGCGCTTCCTTCAGGAGGTCGGGCAAGGCAAGCTCCGGGTCGACGCCGTCGGCCGCGGCCTTGCGGGCCTCGGCCAGCTTGACCTCGAAGACGGAGGCGGGCGCCGGCTGGCCGGTCCCCAACGTGGGCGGGCGGTAAGCTTGCAGTTCCTTGGCGCCGCACTCGCGGAAGAAGCGCGCGACCTTGAAGCCCCATGGGTTCCAGAAGGGCGCATTGAAGTGCTTGCCGGAAGCCTCCAGGCCGTTCAAGGTGCCAACTGCCGCGTTGAACCCCGCCTGGGCCGTGTTGAACGCCTCGCGTGAGCCCGTGCCGGCGTTGACCGCCTGGCCCGCCACTTCCAATGCGTCGCGAGCCTCCTGGGCATACGCCACGGCCTGCACGACCGTGTTCTTGAACGTGCCGAGCGCGTCGGTGGCCGCGGCCGCCTTCATGGGAACGGAGGGCTGGGCGGGCAGGCTCGCCGCGGCGACGCGGGGCCCGCCGAGCGCGCGGACGCGCGTAGGCTGGACGTTCATGACGAAAACTCCTCCTCCGGTACAACTCCAAGGAGTTCATCGCCGGAGGAAGCTATATAGTTCTTAAGCCCTGGTTAAATTTGGGCGTTGAAATCGTTTAGGCCGTGGCAGCGCGCTTGATCCCATGGTTGGGGATGCTCAGGTAGGTGGCGTTCATCCACATGAAGGGCTGGATGAAGGGCCCCACCAGGAACAGGAACAGCACCGTCGTCACGCCCATGGGGCCGCCCAGCAGCCAGCCGGTGGTGAACAGGCCCACCTCCAGCAGCATCTTGGCCTGGAAGAAGCTCCAGCCCAGCTTCTCGATCATGGTGATGGCCACCAGATCCATGATGCGGATGCCGATGCCGCTCATGATGATCAAGGCCGAGGCGTAGGAGCAGATCAGCAGCGACACCACGTCGAGGCCGACCGCGCTCAGGTTCAGGACAGCACCAAAGGCCTGGACGTTCAGCACCGGCAAGGCGCCCATCGTGTGCTGCTCCAGCTTGATGGCGTTCCAGAAGTCGAGCAGGAAGCCCACCGCGGTCGTGCTCACAAACGGCGTGAGCGGCGGCAGCTTGCGGTTCCAGACCATCCAGACCGCCAGGAACGCGATGGCCACCAACGAGGAACACACGCCCAGGCCGACGCCCAGGTGGCCGTTCATGCCAATCACCAGGACGTCGAGTGGATCGGTGCCGAGCTTGGCGTCGATGAAACCCTTCGCGCCCAGCGAGAAGAGCAGGATCCCCAGCATGTAGAGGGCCACCTGGTAACGGCGCCAGTCCAGGCGTTCCGTCAGGTAGTCGTTCAACAAGGTCTTCATGAAATGCCCGCTCCTATGCTGGGGACCATTATAGCGCGCTAGCGCCCGTTCGCGGCCATGTCCGCCGCTAGCGCGGCCTTCATCTCCTCGTCGGAGCGCTGTTCCACTTCCTGGTTGAGCTCCCACAGGTGGCCGTAGGGATCCAGCAACTGCCCGTAACGGGCGCCCCAGAAGGTGTTTTCGACGGGCATGTGCGGCGCGGCGCCGGCCTTCACGGCGCGGTCGAAGAAGGCGTCGGCGTCTTCCACGTTGAGCGCGATCGACACCGTGGTGCCCTTGGCCGTGAGCGGCCCGCGCATGACGCTGCCGTCGCCCTGGTCCGGGAACTCGTCCACCAGGAAGAGGGCGTGACCGCCGATCGTCATCACGGCGTGGATCAGGCGCTCGCCGTCGGGGGTGGGCATCGAGGAGACGATCTCCGCGCCGAAGGCTGCCTTGTAGAACTCCAACGCCTTGGCGGCGCCAGCCACGATCAGGTGCGGGACGATGGATTTGACGGCGTAGTTGGCCATGAGGGCGAGAACCTTTCTACGATGAAGGGAGGCAGTTCTTTCTACCCAAGGGGACGACCGAGGGAGAGGCTCAGGCCGAAGCCCCCCGGCGGCGGCCCGGCGCGGCGTTGGCGCCGCAGGCTGAAGGCCAGGTAGCTCCCGTCCAACACGCGGGCGTGGGCCGGTTGGCACGTGAATTGCCGGGCGGCTTCGGCCGGCAAGGCCAGGGCCAGCGTGCGCAGCGCCTCCCCGGCGGCGCGCGCCAGCGCCTCGGCGTTCGCGGCATACGGGGCGGCGGCGGCCAGCCCGAAGGCGGCCAGGGCCTGGGCGGTTTGGTTGGCCGTGCGCGCCGCGAGGGCCGCCATCGCCTCGAAGTGGACCGGCGCCGCGCCATCGCCGGTCGCCAGCGCGATTTCCCCCAGCACGCCCCGCAGCTCCGCCGCGCGGCCCAGCAGGCCCAGCACCTCCGCCAGCGCCAGCCCCGTGGCTGCCGCCTGCCGGGCCTCCGACCAGCGCTCTTCGGCCACCAGGGCCAGCGCCTCCGCCAGCCCGACCAGCACTTGCAACGACTTCACGCCGCCCCGGTCCGCGATGGCGCGGGCGCGGGCCGCCAGCCCCAGTGCCTCGGGTGCCCGGCCCAGCGCAACGCAGGCGATGGCGTGCCAGGCCAGGCCAGGCCCTTCGGGCTCCGCGTTGCCGGTTTCCGCCACCAGCCTGGCCAGCGCCGCGCAGGTCTCGACGGCCTCGGCCGCCCGGCCCAGCTGCACCAGCGCCTCGATGCGCGGCACCAGCACCGTGGCCTCCAGGTAGCGGTTGCCCATCCCCCGCGCCAGCGCCAGCGCCCCGGCGGTCGGCCCTTCGACGTGCGCCAGGTCGCCCAGGTAGCTCGCCGCGAGCCCTTCCATCGCCATGGCCATGCCCAGCGGCAACCGGGCATCGATCGCCGCGGCCAGCTCGCGCACTTCTTCCGCCTGCTTGCGGGCCTCCTGGAACGCGCCCAGCGCCACGGCCGTGGAGGCCAGGCTGACCAGCGCGACGCAGGCTTCCTCGCGCAGGCCGTTCTCGCGGCAGATCATGCTGGAAGCCTCGAAGGCGGTGCGGGCGGGCCCGGGCTCGCCCAGCATCAGCTCCGCGTTGCCCAGCAGGTTGTAGGCATCGTTGAGGCCCACCCGGTCGCCAACCTCCGCCAGCAAGGCCACAGCCGCGCGCAGCTGTTCCACGCCGTCCGCCATGCGCGCGGGCTCGCCGGCCACGATCAGGAAGCCGGAGAGCGCGTAGGCCAGGCCCAGGATGCCCGGGCGGCCGCTGGCACGCGCCAACTCCAGCGAGCGGTCTGCAGCCGCACGGGCGGGTTCCAGCGCGCCCCGGAAGAAATGCACGCGCCCGACCACCCGCATGGCGCGGGCCGCGCCCGCCAAGTCGTGGACCGCCTGGCACTGGTCGGCAGCCCGTGCAGCCGTCGCGAGGGCGCGATCGTAGTCGGCCAGCATCTGGTGGCAGGTCGCCGCCCGCACCAGGAGCGTGCCCAGCGCCTCCGCCTCGCCCAGGGCCTCGGCCAACGCCGTGGCCTGGTCCAGCCAGCCCAGCGCCTCGCCGGCCAGGCCTGCCTGGCGCTTGGCCTCGCCAAGCTCGCTGGTGTAGGCCAGCCGCTCCTGGCGCCACGCCGGCGCGGGCAGCGTATCGAGCACCACCAACCCGGCCGTCAGGAAGGCGTCCGCGTCGGCCAGCGCGAACAGCGAGACGGCGCGGCGGCCGGCTTCCAGGTTGTAGGCCACGGCGGCCTCGGGGCGATCGCCGTGCAGCGCGTGCGTGGCCAACGCCACCACCAGGTCGGCCGGCAGCTCCGCCGGGGCCCGCCCTGCCACCTGGGCCGTCAGCACGTCGGCAATTGTGCCGTGAAGCGCCGCGCGGGCTTCCGCCGTCAGCCCGGCGTAGAGCACGTCACGATCCCGGTGCTGCACGAAGCCATAGGCCTCGTGGTCGTCTTGCACCAGCACCTGCGCGCGCTGCAAGGTCGCCAGCGCGTCGAACAACCGGGCATCGTCCTGGCCGCTGACGGCCGCCAGGACGTCGATCGTCGCCGGCCGCTCGAAGGCGGCGGCCACGCGGGCGATCGCCAGCACGTCCTCCGGCAAGCCGGCCAGCTTCTGCAGCACCAGCGCGTCGAGGGTGGCCGGCAGGCTGGCCCGCCGGAGGTCCAGGTCCGTGTTCCAGCGCCCTGCCCGGCGCACCAGCGCTCCGCTCTTGACCAGGTGTTCCAGCAGGCGCTCCACGTACAACGGGCTGGCGGCCGCCATGGCGCCGACGGCCTCGGAGAAGGTCGGTTCCACCTGCTCGGAGCCCAACATGTTGCAGACCATGCGGTGCACCGCGGGCCGCTCCAGGCCGGTCAGGGGCATCGGCAGGGCGGCATCGGCCGTGGCCCCCTGGGCCGCCAGCAGCAAGATGATCGGGGCCGTTCCCAGGTTGCGGCGCACGTGGGTGATAAAGGCGATCGTCGGCTCGTCGGCCCACTGCCAGTCGTCCAAGACCACCACCAGCGGCTGGAGCGCGGCCAGCTCGGCCAGCAAGTTCGCCACGGCGGCATGCAGGCGCAGCATCTCGTGCTTCGGGCTCTCCATGGCGGGCGCGGGGAGGGCGCCCAGCTCCGGCAGCAGGCGCACGAGCACCGGTCCCGCCTGTTCGAGCCCCTGTGGGACGTGCCGGCGCAGGGCGGGCAGCAGCGCGCGCAGGATCTCGACCACCGCGGCGTAGGGCGAACGCTGGTGCTCGGGGGCCGTGCCGCGCGCGAACGGCACATGCGCCAGCTGCACGTGGATCCGGAACTCCTCGATCAGGCGGCTCTTGCCGATGCCGGCCGGGCCGTCCAGGTGGACGGTGCCGCCGGGGCCCATGGCCTGGATGCCCGCGAGCATTCCCTTCAGGACCTCGAGCTCCGCGTCGCGGCCGACCATCGGGGCGCCGAACAGGCTGCCCCCGATGCCGGGCGGGGCCTCGAACCCCAACGCCTCCAGCACCTCGCCGGCCGACTGGAACCGCTCCACCGGCTCCTTGGCGAGCAGGCGCAGCACGAGGCGATCGAGTGACAGCGGCACCTCCGGCCGGAAGCGCGAGGGCGGGGCGGGCGTCTCGGCCAGGTGGGCGCGCAGCACCTCGACGGCCGTGCGCCGCTCGAACGGCAGGCGGCCCGTCAGCATCTCGTAGGCCAACACGCCGGCGGAGTAAAGGTCGGAGCGCTGGTCCACCGGGGCGCGGCGGGCCATTTCCGGCGAGATGTAGGGCAGCGTCCCCCGGATCACGCCGCTGCCATGGCCGGCATACTCCATGAGGCCGTAGTCCATCAGCTTCACGCTGCCGTCGGGCGTGACGCGGACGTTGGCACTCTTGATGTCCAGGTGCACCAGGCCTTGCTGGTGGACGTAGCTCAGCGCCAGCAGCAGCTGCGGGAACAGCGCCTCGAAGCGCGCCGGCGAGAGCGGCAGCAGCTCGTCCAGGCCCTGGCCGGGAACCACCTCCATGGTGAAGAAGGGGTCGTCCGCGGTCGCCAGGCCATAGTCGTAGACCGCGCAGCAGTGCGGATGGCGCAGGCGCGTCATCAGCCGGAACTCCTGGCGGAGCTGCCGGGTGGACTTCTCCGCGGCCGTGGAGCCCAAGCCCGGGCCGGTGGCGCGGCGCCGGGAGATGACCTTGAGGGCCACCTCGTCGCCGGTGGTCTCGTCCAGCGCCAACAGCACCTGGCCCATCGCGCCTTCGCCGAGCAGGCGCAGCGGGCGGTACCGGTCGGCGATGGCGGCGTCGGTCATGGGCGGGCGGGAGTTCCGCGCCGGATCCGGCGGATCACGTGGTTGCCGGGGTCCAGCACGTAGATGGTGCCGTCCTGCGCCACGACCGGCTGGCGCGGGGCGTTGAAGCGGGCCTGGTCTCCCGCCCCGTCAACCTTACCAGGCTGGGGGCCGCCGGCGATCGTGTGGACCCAGCCGTCGCGCGTGACGAGGGAGATACGGTGTTGCGTGGTGTCTGCAATGACGAGCCTGTCGTCCGGGGTAGCAGCGACGCCCACGGTCGAGTTGATGCCGGCGTTGTGGTAATACGCATCGCCGTCGAACTGGGTGCCGCTACCGGCCAGCAGGTGCGACCACGAGGTGGGCGTCAGCGGGGCCTGGACGGTACTCAGCCCGCTGGTGGCGTCCTGCAAGACCAACGAACCATCGGCGGCGAAGGCCAGCCCCGTCAGGAGGCTGAAAGACGCGCCGGGGTGGTTCGGCGCCGCCAGGGTGCCGGGAGCCTGGGGCGCCATCGGTCCCTCCACGTGCAAGGCAAGGCCCGTCCCCATGGCGGTCGTGACCGGGAAGCCGGGTTGCCCCAGCGCGACCCGGCGCACGCGGTGGTTGGTCTGCTCGGCGACGAACAGGTCGCCGCTCTTGGGGTCGAGCGCGAGGGCGGAGATGCCCGCGAACTTCGCCGTAGCCCCGGGGCCGTCCAGGTAGCCGGTTCCACCGTTCGCGATGATCGTCACCGCCCCCAAGGTCGCCTCGGCGGTGTCGAAGCGCGCGATCGTGGCGCTGCCGTTGGAGGCATACAGGTGGCCCTGGCCGTCGTGGACGAGCATGCCCGCCACTTGCGTCGAGAGCGTTTTCGCCGTGGGCACGCCGGCCCCGTCGAAGGTGATGCGCCTGAGCGCGATGGGCGCTTCTTCGGAGACGTAGAGCACCGGGGGCGTGACGCTCGCGTCGATCGCGAACCCGATCGCGTCGCCCAGCGGCAACGCCATGGTGTCTACTTGGGCCGCGGCTTCGAAGGGCGGCGGCGCCGGCAACGGCGGCACGGGCCGCACCTTTGCCGGCGCCGCCGGCGGGGCTGTCGCCAACTTGGCGCCCACGCCGTTGAGGATGGAGAGCAGGCGGGCGTTGAGCGACTCGCCCTCGGTGGCCGTCCCGATCAGCGCGCTGGCCATGGCCTGGAGCATCGTGGCGGAGGCCATCGCCAGGCGGTCGCGGTCCGTCAGGTCGAGGCCCAGGTCGTCGAGCAAGCCGAAGGCCTTGTCCGTCTGGCCCTGCGTGGCCGCGGAGAGGTACTCCTGGGCCAGGAAGTCCGACATGTCCGCCGGGCCCTCGATGCGGTAGCGCGTGGCCGGGGAGCGCAGCAAATTTGCGGCGACCAGGTAGGGCTTCGCCGCGAAGAAGGTGGCCGGGTCCGACGTACCCTGGGCCTGCCGTACGGTGGCGGCTTGCAGCCGCTTGAGCACGCCGCCGATCTCGTCCAGCGTGTTGAGGCCCACCAGCCCGGCGCTGGCCGGGTGCCGGGGCGTGACACCCGTGGTGGAGAGCTTCAGGCCGCGGAGGTCCACGTCGGCCAACACCGCGTCCACCAACAGGGTGTCGAGGTCTGCCCGGCGATCTTCGGCCACCTTGGCCCGCGTGGCCACGTAGGCGGACTTGACCGGATCGAAGCCGGAGGCCGTCAGCGCGGCCTGGATCACCTGGGTGGCCGGGTCGGTGGAGGTGCTGATGCCCAGGTAGGTCAGCAACCGCCCGCGCATGACGCTGCGGACGAAGGCCGTGGTGGCCGCCTGCGACGGATCGACGACGATGTCCGCGCCCGGCGTGGGCAGGACGCCGAGCACGAGCTTGCGGTCGCGCAGCCGGGGGGCCCGGACGACCACGCGCGGGTTCTTGATGCCCGCCGGGATTTGCACCTTGAAGCCGCCCGAGCCGTCGGTGTAGATGGTGTAGACGGACTTGCCCGCGGCGTCCGTGCCCAAGGGGACGCTGACGCCCGTGCGGGAGTCCACCACGGCGAGCCACATGCCGACGGCCGGGCGGACCTCGCCGAAAGTGGTCGTGGACGCGGCCGCCAGCCGGTAGCTGCCGCCATCGTTGGTGATCAAGCTGCCGCCGTCGTTGGTGATCAACGCCGCGGTGCCGGCCACGGAAGCGGGGGCGATCACGTTGCCGCCCCCCTGCGCCACGATCTGCCCGGCGGCATTCGCCACCATGGTGCCGCCCGCGTTGCCCACCAGGGTGCCGCCGGCGTTGCCCACCAACTTGCCGCCGTCGAGCAGCACCAACGGGGTGCCCGATGCCACCGCGAGCGAGGCGCCGCCGAAGCCGGCCGCGTAGTTGGCGTCGATCGACACCCGGCCGGTCAGCGCGGTGGATTGGCCCGGCAAGGCGCGCAACATGGCGGCGGGCGCAGCGGCGACGGGCGCGGCCGTGGCCTCGGCCGGGGAACGGCCCGGAGCCGGCGTGCGGCTGGTGCCGCTGGGGCTTGGGTTCTGGCAGGCCGCCAGCGCCAGCGAAAGGGCCAAACCGAAGGAAATTCGGGCGCGCATCGGGTCTCCGCCTATCACGAAAGGGCCGGGATTCTGAATCATTTAGGCATAACCCTAATTGGTTGTCAAGGCCGAACACAACAACAACAGAACCAAAACGATCAGTTGACAACATTTGTAAAACTGCAATAGATTAGGGTTATGCCTAAACATTACGCGAACGACCTGGACCGCGCGTTCGTCGCGCTCGGGGACGGAATGCGCCGGGACGTGCTCGCGCGGCTCGCCGCGGAGGGCCCCGCGAACGTCGGCGCCCTGGCCAGTGCCTATGATATCAGCCTGCCGTCGTTCTCCGAGCACCTGGGCATGCTGGAACGGGCCGGGCTGGTCGAGCGTTCGCGCGATGGACGCCACCACCGCATCGGCATCAAGCCGGAGGTCTTCGCCCAGGTGCGCGCCTGGCTCGAGCAGGTCGAGATCCAGGTGGCCGTCGCGCCCGCCGCCCCGGTCGCCGATCCTGATTTGCTGCAACGGGCGGAGGCACTCCTGGAGGCCGTCGCGGCCAAGATGGCCATCGTGGCGCAGGTGCTGGACCCGGCGCTGCGGCGCGCGCTGTTGGAAGCCACGGGCTTCTCGCCCGAAGGCCACGCCGTGCGACGGCTGTCCGCGGCGGCCCAGGCCTCGCCGGGGTTGCGCGGCGAGCTCGCGGAGGCCCATGCGGCGCACGCGGCGTTGGCCGCCCTGGTCGCTACCGCCAGGGCCGGCGGCGCCAGCGATGGGCTCCCGGCTGCGATCTTCCCGCTGGCCCGCTGCGTCTACGGCTGGCAGGCCCACCCGATCCTGAAGGACGCCTTCCC
>JAQBPE010000137.1 GCA_028287685.1 Cyanobacteria bacterium RYN_339
GCCGCCGCCGTGGTGGGCCCGCACCCCTGCCGCGCCGGCCTGCAGGCGCTGACGGGCGGCGACGCGGAGGGCTTCTTCGCCGACCTCGACCTGCTGGTGGCCCGCCAGGTGGTGCGCCGCAACGACGACGGTTACGCCTTCTTCCACGACCGCGTGCGTGAAGCGATCTACGCGGAGATCCCGTCGGAAGAGCGCGCCAACCTCCACCACGCCCACGCGCGCTGGCTCGAGATCAACGGCGACCTGCGCGGCGCCGCGACGATCAACGCCCTGGCCTTCCATTACGGCCGCGGCACCTGCCCCGACAAGGCCTTCCGCTACCACACCCGCGCCGCCGAATTGGCGCTGGCCTCGGGCGCGCTGACTTGCGCGCTGTCGCATTGGCAGGCCGCCGTGGAATCGGCGATGGAGGGCGACGAGCGCCTGCGCGAGGAGCGCCTGGCCGCCAGCTGGTGGGAGATCGGCTCGCGCGGCACGATCGTCGCCACGGAAGCCGCGATCGAAGCGCTCAAGCAGCTGATCCCGCTCTTGGAAGGCGTGTGCGAGGTCGATTGCTGGACCGACCGCCTGAAGACGATCGTCGACTGGGTGCGCCGCATGCCGCGCGGCGCCCGCGAGAAGATGATGTTCAAGATGATGACGCCGGAGCCGTACGTGCACAAGGCGCGGACGGGCTGGCGCGCCTGGATGCCGCCGCACCTGCCCAGCTGGCTGCCCCGCCTGATCGAGGCCTACGGCTTCCTGGGCGCCGCCTACGGCTTCGCCGGCCAGCCCGAGAAGGGCCTGGCCATCGCGGACCGCGCGCTGGAGCTGCTGCCCTTCCCCAACACCCCGCTGGAGGGCTCGCTGCGCCTGGTGCGCTGCACCAACCTGTTCCCCGCCGGGCGCCTGGACGAGCTGCGGGCGGAGGCCGACGTGGCCTTGCACATGCTGTCCGACGACCGCTTCATCTGCCCGGTGCACTCCAGCCGCCTGACGAAGGTGGCCGCCGCCGGCTACCGCCTGGCCAACACCCACCAGGGCGCGGCGCCGGATGCCGCGATGGTGGCAACCGCCCACGAAGCGGCGCTGGTGCACGGCGGCTACGACATCCTGAACGAGGCCACCCACTGGACCCCGCTATGGGCTGCCACCAGCGGCCGCCAGGCGCAGGCCCGGCCCTGGATCCTCGAGACGATCGGCCGCTGCGTCGACGTCGAGGCCCCCTTCGATCCCACCGCCCTGTACCTGGACGCGCTGTTGCGCCTGCAGGTGGGCGACCTGGACGGCGCACGCACGCAGGCCGAGCGCGGCCTGGCGTACACGCACCTGCCGGAAGGCTCGTACCCGCGCCTGCGCCTGATGGTGATGCAAGCGCACGCCCTGCTGGCCGACGGCGACGTCGCCGGCGCTGCCGAGGTCTTCGACGCCGTGCGCGGCGTGGCGGAGTGCCGCGGCATGGGCCAGATCCGGATCATGGCGCTGCTGGGCCGCGGCGAGGCCGCCCTGGCCCGTGGCGAGGACGCCTTCGACGTGCTGGAGTTGGCCCGCGAGCTGGCCGCCGACGGCACGCTGCGCAACCCCCTGCTGGAGGCCATCGCGGAGCGCTTCCTGGCCCTCACGGACGCCGACCCGGCCGCGGCGCGCAAGCGCCTACAGCGGGTCAAGGACGCCGTCGTGGCGCTCGACAACCCGCTGGAACAGGCCCACACGCTGGCCGTGCTGGGCGAGGTGCAGCGCAAGGCGGGCGATCGCCAGGGCACCCTGGGCGCCTGGAACCTGGCCATCAACCGCTACCGCCAGCTCGGTTGCACCCACTTCGAGGCGCGTCTCGCGGCCCAGATCGCGGCCCTGCCCGTGGAGAAGCCGCGCGCCGTTGCGGAGGGCTCCGGCCCGCTGCCCGGCATGGCGCCGCGCCCGGCCGCGCCGCTGGCGGCCAACTGGATGGTGGCCCGCGCCTTCGGGCTGTGATCCCCGCGGGGCTCGCAACGTTCCAAGCTTGGGGCGGCGTGGTGGCTTACGGGATCTTCCCGGACCACCGCGCCGCTTTGGCGATGGCGGAGGGCGATTCTGCCCGGGCGGTTTCCCGGCGGGTGTCGGTGGCGGAGTGGTTGGGGCCGTACTTTGACCGCGGCCTGCTGCAACGCGGTCGGTCGGCCAAGCACCTGAACGACTACTTCCGGTTGGGTGACGCGGAGACCCCGGCCAATGCCGTGCGGGTGGTGCGCGTCGAGCATTCGATCACCCAAGGCTACGCGGACGCCTTCGCGGATCCGCCGTATTCGATGCAGGCGACGCCCGCCGAGATCGATCGGTTGTTCTACGCCTTTGCCGACGAGCTGTGGGGGGGCCTGCGCGAGGACCTGGAGGTGCTGCGCTGGAGCACGGATTGGGCGGCGTGCTTTGCGGCCGGGGACGAGTGGTGGGGCAGCTTTTTCTGGACGGTGCGCGCGCCGGGCGCGGACCACGTGGTGGGGATTCTGGCCTCAGCTACGGACTGAGCGCGTCAGCTCTGTCCCCCGCATGGCGTCGATAGCACGTGCCCGGGAGTTGGCCATGACCTGCTTGCGCTCGCCGCGGTCGTCCTTCCCCGGACGCGACTTCCGTCCAGATGCCCGCGACGCCAGGGTGAGCGAGTGCGACCAGGACGACGTCAACGGTGTGGCGCGTGACGTCATCTTCATCAAGGCCGCGGCTTTTCAGGCCGTGTACCCGGCTTTTCGGCCTAAAGTGGGTGTGAACCGCGACGCGATCAGTTGCTGGAACAATTAGGGCAATACCCAGAGCGTTGGGCGTTTTCTAGTAGGCGCCGGTATCCTCGAGTGTAATGGCAACTTCGCCGACTCCCTCGCGGGCGCCGGGCAGGACCGAGGACCAGCGAAAAGCCCCCGACGTTACCTAGGGTCGTCGGCGGCCGCCCCTTTGGCCTTCTGCTTCTTGTAGTGCTTAATCAGTCCCCAGTCGGGGTGGCCCTCGGCGACCCCGAAGGCCGCGGGGTTCTCGAGGAACTCCCGCATCTTGTCGACGGCGCGCGGCCGGTAGCGCGGATTGACCGTGTTGACGGACGCCCGGATCTGCGCGTGGTACTCGGGGTTGTCCCATATGCCGCTCGCGCGGGCCACCCGGCTGACCATGCCGCGGGCGATGTTCAGGGCCTGTCCCACATGGGTCGCGAACATGGGGTAGGAGATTTCCTGGCAGCCCACCTCGACGTTCGCCAGCTGGGGCGCGTCCTCGCCGCCGGGGTGGTATACGATGGCGTTGGCCGCGCGCGCGCCAATCTGCACCTCGGTCGCCTGCGCCACCATCTTCTGGGCCGTGCCCTCGAGCTGATTGCGCTCTTGGAGCAGCGATTCGAACTGCCCCGAAAGCTTCTCGAGCGCGCGCGTCTGCGCCACGGAGTGCTGTTCTAGATTCTGCTGCAGGATGTGGTTCTGCTGCGCCATTACCTTGCCTATGGCGCGCTCGACCAGCTCTTCGGCTCGCCGCTCAACCAAGGCGTCCAAGGAGCCGCCCTCCATCCTCTCCCCGGGCGAAGGCAAGGACCGCGCAGAAGGCGCCTCGGGCTTCAGCATGGGAACCACCTTGCTGGGCGTGGGTCGGCCGTTGGGCTCCTGTTGTTCCGACATTAACCTACCTCCTTGCGGTGAGCCTCAGCCACGAGCATCTCTTCGGCAAGGGTCCGAAACGCGCGCTTCAGCTCCGTCCGGAGATCCTCGCGGGCTTCTGGCGTCGAAAGCGCGCTCTTGAGGGCCGGCAGGGCCTCGAGGAGACCCTCGAGGGTGCTATCGAGGTTGGGCCGGCCAGCGGGGGCGCCCGCTTCAGCCTGCCGTTCGATAAACACCACGTCGAGGTCGCGCCCCAGCACGCTCGCCACCTTCCGCAAATCGCCCAGGCGGTATGACTCGTACTCCTCGTTTTCCCACCGGGTGATCGAGGGCTGGTGGGTGCCGAGGCGCGTGGCGAGCTCCTCCTGGGTCAGCCCCTTGGCCAGCCGCATCTTGGTGAGCGCCCGGGCGATTTCGAGCCGGCCCGAACGCGGGTTGAACGCCGGCATGATGGGCGCGAGGTCCCCGTTGGTGGCCTGCACGTAGTCCGCGATTTCGTGTTCGAAGTCCTCGATATAGCGCACGAGCTGGCCCGTCTGTAGCTGGAGCAGCACCGGGTCGTCGGCGTACCGGCGCCGGCTCTCTTCGAGTTGGGCCCTGAATTCCTCGAGGCTCTGCTTGGTCTTGTTGTACTGGCGCTCGTTGCTGATCATAAGATTACCTCCACGCAGCCCTTGGGGTCTTTTTGACGGTCGGTGCTAAAGAAGGCCGACCAACGCTCCCACTCGTCTTGAGCGAAGGCAAAGTGCAGGTCCAGGGGACCTAGCTTGTTCGTCGCGTTCAGGCCGACGATGAACATGGCGTCCATGTTCGCCTCCCGAACGAGAGCGCCAAAGCCGGGGCCCAGCCAGATCGCGCAGTCAATGTCATTGGGCGGGTTCCCCTGGGTCCGCTCCTTGTCGGTCACGAAGCTGCCGTCCACCAGCAGCTTGACGGCCTCCACGCGCCGGGCCGCCGCGGTCAAGCGCTGCAGGTGCCCAAACAGTCGCCGCCGCGCCTCGCTCGCGCTGCCAAAGGCCACCTCGATTTCGGCCTCGCTCGCCACGTAGAGCGCGGCCGCGGGCGGCAGGTAGCCGTTGGTTTCTTCAAAAGGGGGAATGGGCATCGGGCACTCAGCCTCCGTTTAGAGGTTTAACATATCAATAATGTTATGCTGAGTCAAGAGCGATATTGTGGGCCGTCGGCCATTTGGCTGTAAAGTGGCGCGGGTAGGAAATCTTTGGGTGGACGGCTAACAGTTTCCGCGGGCGGCTTGGTAGATGGTCCGAATCTAGTCGTATTCCAGGACGTAGTCGTGGTGGATTCCGTAGCGGGCGGTCAGGGCGGCTGCCAGCCGGTCGACCCGTAACAGGGAGCACGATCGAGCGCAGGGAAGACCCCAAACCAACGACGGGCCTGCTCCATCGCTTCGGGGGAGTCGAGGATGAGCCCGGGGTCGAAGATGCCGGCGCATGCCTCGTAAGCTTTCAGGTGCTGCCTGCCTCGTCGGGGCGAAAAAGTGGGCCCCCTCCGAAGAAGGGGCCCTTATATCTTAAAAGCGGTTGTACAGTCGCTCGAGCTGGGCTTGGGGGTTCTCGTCGTCCTCGACCGTGGGTTGGAACATCGTGAACAGCACCTGCAGGAGCGTCATCCGGCTGAATTCATTGTCAGACATGGGTTTACCTCGATGGTTAGGGTCCTTTCGTCGTTGAAAGTGGGAACGGGCTCATGATCCCAAAACTGGCGTGGATTGTCAATTCCCAGTACGATGACACCCCCATGCTGCTGCTCGCGACCGCCCCCCACCTTCCCGAATTGTCCCCGTGTGATCGGCCCCTGGTGCCGGCCTTGCGTGCGCTTGGTTTGGACCCCCAGGTGGTGGCGTGGGACGACCCCACCGTCGATTGGGCGGGGGCCGACCTCTGCGTGATCCGGTCTTGCTGGGACTACCACTTGCGCTTGCCGGCGTTCCTGGACTGGGCGGCCGGCGTGCCGCGGTTGGTGAACAGGCTGGAGCTGGTGCGCTGGAACAGCCACAAGTCGTACCTGCGCGAGCTGGCGGTGCCCACGGTGCCGACCGTCTGGCTGCAGCCCGGGGAGCTGGTGGACCCGGTGGCCCTGGGCTGGGAGGAGGTGGTGGTGAAGCCGGCGGTGTCTGCCAGCGCTCACCGGACCGTGCGCACGCGGTCCGCGATGGTGGCGGAGCTCGAAGTGCTGGTGCAACCCTACTTACCAGCCGTCGAAGGCGTGGGCGAGCGGGCCCTCGTGTTCATCGACGGGGAGTTCATGCAGGCCATGCGCAAGCCGCCGGTGTTGTCTGGCGAGGTGGACGGCTACGCGCCGGTCGAGGTGACGGCCGCGGAGCTGGAGCTGGCGCAGCGAACCCTGGCGGAGCTACCGGAGGTGCCGCTGTATGCGCGCGTCGACCTGCTGGAGGGCCTCGTGATGGAGCTGGAGTTGATCGAGCCATCGCTGTACCTGGTGGCGTCGGCTGAGGTGACGGCGCGGTTCGCGCGGGCGATCGCGGCGCGGCTGGGCTGAACCCTGCCTCCGTTGTTGGGATCCCGCCCGGGCGGCCTTAACATCGGAAGGTAGGAGGGTGTGGAATGCTGCGAACTATCCTGGCCGCCGCCGTCGTGGGCGGGGCCGCGGCCCGAACCCCCGAACTCGTTGCGACCCTGACGGGCCCCATGCCCACGGGCATCACGGTTTCCCAGAAGGGCCGCATCTTCATCAACTTCCCGCGCTGGGGCGACCCGGTCACGGCCACTGTGGCGGAGCTGATCGGCGGCAAGCCGGTGGCCTTCCCGCCGGGCCTCAAGCAGCTGGTGGACCCGGACAAGGAGCCCGTACAGGGCCTGGTCTCCGTGCAGAGCGTGGTGGTGGACCCCAAGGACCGGCTGTGGATCTTGGACACGGGCAGCGTGAAGTTCGGCCCGACCCACCCCGGCGGCCCCAAGCTGGTGGGCGTGGAGCTGAACAGCAACCAGGTGTTCAGGACGATCACGTTCCCACCCAGTGTCGCGTTGCCCAGCTCGTACCTGAACGACGTGCGCTTCGACTTGCGGCGCGGCCAGGACGGCATGGCCTTCATCACGGACTCCTCGCCGCAAGGCGGCATCATCGTGGCGGACCTGGCCACGGGCGAGAGCTGGCGGCGCCTGAGCGGGCACGCGTCCACGCGGGCAGACGCCAACTTCCGGCCGGTGGTGGGCGGCCAGGTGCTGATGCAGCGCAAGCCCGGCCAGCCAGCCAGGCCGCTCAACATCGGGTCCGACGGCATCGCGATGGGCGCGGACGGCAAGCGGCTGTACTACTGCGCCCTGGCCAGCCACCGGCTCTACAGCGTGAGCATCGACAAGCTGGTGGACCGCGAGGTCTCCGATGCGGACGTGGCGGAAAGCGTGCACCTGGTGACGATCAAGCCGGGCTCCGACGGCCTGGAGAGCGACACGGCCCACCGGCTGTACCTGACGGACTACGAGCACGGGGCGATCGAGCGGCGCGAAGCGGACGGCAGCCTGCGCCCGCTGGTGGCGGCGGGGCGCCTGGACTGGCCGGACACGCTGTCGCTGGCGACGAACGGCTACCTCTACTTCACCAACAACGAGCTGCACCGCCAGGCCGACTACCACGGCGGCAAGGACCTGCGCGACAAGACCTACGAGATCTTCCGCGTGAAGGTCGACGCCAAGCCGGTCATGTTGAAGTAGGCGCGCCATGCTGCAACGGGTCGCGGTGCCGGAAGGCTACACCCTGGTCGATTACGAGCGCTACGCCGGCCTCGGCGACGAGGTGGCGGCCGTGCGCGAGGCCGGTCGGCTTGCCGCGCAGCAGCTCGCTGGCCGCAAGCTCTGGATCGTGAACTCCACCGCGCAGGGCGGCGGGGTGGCGGAGATGCTGTTGCGGCAGGTCGCCTTGTTGCGGCAACTCGAGCTGGACGCGGAGTGGGTCGTCATTACCACCCGGGACCCGGCCTTCTTCCGGCTCACGAAACGCTTGCACAACATGCTCCACGGCGTGGACCAGGGCCCGCTAACGGCGGACGACCAGGCCCTGTACGAGCGGGTCAGCCGCGAGTTGGCGGCGGAGTTGAAGGAACTGGTAAAGCCCACCGACCTGCTGGTGGTGCACGACCCCCAACCCCTGGGCGCGGGCGCGCTGGTGGGCTTGCCGGCGGTCTGGCGCTGCCACATCGGGTTGGACGAGGAGACGCCCTCCACGCGGGCGGCCTGGGCATTCTTGGCGCCGTGGCTGCCGGCTTACGAGCGCAAGGTCTTCTCGCTGAAGGAGTACGTGCCGCCCGGGCTGCAGGCGGCGATCATCCAGCCGGCGATCGATCCGTTGAGCCACAAGAACCGCGAGCTCTCGATCCACAAGCTGACGGGTATTTTGGCCTGCGCCGGGTTGGTGCACCACGAGCATCCGAAAACCGCGGCGCCCTTCGAGGCGCCGGCGCTACGGCTGCGCGCGGATGGGCAGTTTGCGCCGGTGCGGGAGGATTTCGGCCTGCTGTACCGGCCGACAGTCTTGCAAGTGTCGCGCTGGGACAAGCTCAAGGGGTTTGGGCCGCTGTTGCAGGCCTTCGCGTTGCTGCGTGCCGATGGGGCGCACCCGGCGACGCGCATGGTGCTGGCGGGGCCGGATCCGGCCAGCATCCAGGACGACCCCGAAGCCGTCGAGGAGTTGGGGGCGATCGCCGCGGCCTGGCAGGCCCTGCCGCCGGAGCTGCAAGCGGACGTCGCCGTGCTGAGCCTGCCGATGGCCTCGCGCAAGGAAAACCACCTGGTGGTCAACGCGCTACAGCGCTGCGCCACGGTGGTGGTGCAGAACTCCGTCCAAGAGGGGTTTGGGCTGACGGCGACGGAGGCGATGTGGAAGGCCCGGCCGGTGCTGGTCACCCGGGCGGCGGGGCTGCGGGCGCAGGTGCGGGACTACGTAGAGGGGCGGCAGGTGGGCTCGGCGGCGGACGTGCCAGCGTTGGCGCAGGCGTTGACGGAGATGTTGTCGAACGAGAAGGCGCGGGAGTTGTGGGGGGCGAACGCACGGCATCGGGTGATGCACCACTTCACGGTGCTGCACTCGCTGGTGGCTTGGCTGGAGTTGTTAGGGGATAGCTTCCGGCAGCGGAGCACCTGAGTGGGTGAGTCCCAGTGGTTGGAGTGCCATGTCGTGGCGGCAAGGACCCGTTTTCGTTGGGAATCCTCGAAGTGCTCTCACTGCAACGCTTTTGAGCGCATTAGCCACGCGGCGCGTGTCACGCGAGACGTGGCGAAATGGTCCAAAATACGGATGTCATCAACGTTTCCCGGGATGTGCCCGTTGAGGAGTCCACGGCGCCCACGAAAGCAACCTCATGCTCGACCGTGCCGCAAGCCTTCGTCGTCGTCGTACCGAAATTGGCGGGTATAGTGCCGCCAGGGAGTAGGTAGCTGTGCGGAGACGCGTCGGACTGTTGGCGGTGATGCTGACCCTTGGCGCATGCCAGGGCAACAGCCCCGTGAAGCCCGCCTCCCCCAAGCCCTCGGCCGCCTCGGTCAAGCCCACCGGAACCACGGCCCCCATCGTCGCCCAGACGCTGCTCAAACAGCCCACCACGGCCTTCACCAAGGTCACCGGCCAGGTAAAGGTCGACGCCGGCTACCTGATTGGCGAAGGCGGCGCCCAACTAGGCCCCGACGGCAAGGCCCTGATCATCGCCAACAACGGGGGCGGCATCGTCGCCAACAACGGCGGCGGGCTGATCGCGAACAACGCCGGGAACCTCATCGCCAACAACGGCGGCGGCATCATCTCCGACCATGGCAACGGGCTGCTGTCGGACTCCGGCGCGAGCCTGCTGGCCTCCGCCGACGCGGGCCTGCTGGGCGATGCAGGCGCCAGCCTGCTGGGCGACGCGGGGGCCGGGTTGATCGGCAAGACGAAGTACCACCTGGCGCAGGCGGGGCCAGCGCTAGGCACCGCGCTGCCGGCCGGCGGAATGGTGGTCGTGGCGCTCGACATGGCCACCGGCAAGGCCGTCTCGCTGGGCGAGGACGGGGCCGGCAAACCCGTATACGCCGTGCAGTCCAACGCCGCGGGCCGCTACGAGCTCTACCTGCCCAAGGACTTGCCGCGCAACGTGCGGTTGGTGGCCGTGCCCCCCGGTACGCGCAACACCCGCCTCGTGTACAGCCTGGTCACCCCGGTACAAGCCACCGCGGAGCGCGCGCTGGACGAAGACACCGCCCTGGCCTCGCGCTTCCTGCGTGGCTGCCTGGTCAGCTACCTCCAGAACGAGTTGCTCACCCATGCCGACGCCGACGCCAGCCAGGCCAACCCCGCCCTGGCCCTGTTCAAGCCGCTGCTGGTCGAGTTCCAGGACGCGGCCAAGCTGGGTGGCGGCGACAAGCTCTCCCCCGCCGGCGCCCGCTACGTGGCGCAGGCCGTGGCAGACACCGTCTGCGCCTACGCCGACCTCGCCGCCATGCAGACCAACAGCCGCGACACGGAGTGGAAGGGCCCCGTGGAGCCTGCCTTCCCCGTGATGATCGAGGTGTTGCGGGCCGTCAACGTGGCCGCGGCCACGAAGTTGCGGGCCGATGGCAAGGCGTTCGACGCGCGGCCCTTCCTGGTCGACGCGAACATGCGGCGCGCGGCCGCGGGGCAGGCATCCTACGTGCTGGCCAAGCCCGGCGACGTGGGCGAATTGATGTTCCACGAGTACCTGGACGCCGCCAGCAAGCGGCAGCAGGAGAAGCTGCGCTTCGTGTTCGTGGACCTGGGCGTGCCGCTCGACCAGTACGATCGTTTCCGCGCTGCCTACTCGGGCACCTTCTTGGGGCTAGCCCAGCTGATGGTGAGCGACGACCAGGCCAAGGCCGCGGCGCTCGCCACGCTCAAGGCCTCGCTCGCCGTGGCCGCCGCCCAACCGGCGGGCGCCGTCGCGAGCCCCACGCCCAAGCCCGCAGGCGCTTTGCGGGCGGTGACCACGCTGGCGGGCGCCGCCGACCCCGGCTACGTGGACGGCCCGCTGACGGCCGCGCGCTTCGCCAGCCCCGCCGGCCTGGCCGCCGACGACGCGGGCAACCTCTACGTGGCGGACACCAACAACCACCGCATCCGCAAAATCGGCGCGGACGGCCAGGTCACCACCCTCGCGGGCGGCGAGCCGGGTTATGCCGACGGGCTCGCGGACAAGGCCCAGTTCGCCTTGCCGCGCCGCCTGCTGCTGGACCAGGCCCACCAGGTGCTCTACGTGGCCGAAGTCGACAAGCCGCGCATCCGCAAGATCACCCTGGGCGAGCACCCCGCCGTGACCACGCTGGCGGGCGACGGCACGCCGGGCTTCCTGGACGGGCCGGCCGCCGCCGCGCGCTTCAACGTGCCGCTGGGCATGACGCTGGACGCCGAGGGCAACCTATACGTGGCGGACAACGGCAACAACCGCGTGCGCAAGATCGCGGTGGACGGGACCGTCACGACGGTGCTCGGGAGCGGTTCGGCAGACGGCTTCTCGATTGGCGACCCGTTAAAGTCCGTGGTGCATGGCATCAGCGAGGTGCTGCTCGACGGCGCGAGCCGTTTGCTGGTGGCCGACCAGTACCGCGTGGGCATCTTGAAGCTAGGGGCTTCGGCCTCCTACAACATCCTGGCCGGCAACGGTTGGGGCGGCACCACCGACGGTTACTGGGTAAACGCCCAGCTCACCTACCCGAGCGGGATCGTGTCGGATGGGGACAAGGGCTTCTACGTGTTGGAAGAAATCGGTGGGCGCGTGCGCCGGGCCGTGCCGGCCGGCCCGGACGCCCTCACCTTCTCGACGCTGGTCGCGGGCGGCGGGATGGAGGAAGAGGCCTTTGCCGACGGCCCGGGCGACAAGGCGCGCTTCGCCAAGCCCTTGGGACTGGCGGCCAGCCGCGACGGCAAGAAGATCTACGTGGCCGACACCCACAACCACCGCATCCGGCTGGTTCAGGAGTAGGGCATGCTCGCGCTGGTGGTGTTGATGTCCCGCCGGAAGCAGACCCGCCCCGCGTTCGAGAACACCAGCCCCACGCCGCCGTCTTGCGAGATCACGAAGACCGCGGCGTCCGAAACGGCCGCGCACAGCCGCATGGCGGATCGGTGGCGCATGCCGAACTGCTCGCTGTCGAGCAGCGTACGGCTCGCGAGCGAGGTGCCGCTCACCTCGTAGACCGGGGCGGCGGGCATCTGTTCGAGCAGGATCTCCGCGCCGAAGCCCAGCACCGAGAGGTCCGTCCGCAGCACCACGGCACCGTCCGTGCCGGCCAGGTGGCCCACGCAGGCGCAGGTTTCCGCGAGTTGCTGGTTGGCGTCGCGCACCTCGAAGTAGGCCAGGCGCAGGCCGTTGAGGTCCGGCGGCAGCGGCTCGATGGCGTGGGGGTCCAGCTCCGAGCGCCACTGGAGGTCCGCCAGGGCGTTGCGTAGGCTCATCAGACGCACATAGCGGTCGGCCAGGTGGGCGTGGGCGCCGGCCAATTCGTACTTCAGCTTCACCAGGCGCTGCTGCGGCTGCGCCAGCGGGCTGGCCGCCCCCGCCAGGATCAGGGCGCCGCCGTGGCCGCGCTGCCGGATGGCGTTCACGATCGCGAGCAGCGTGGTGGTGTAGGCGGTCCACTCGAAGTCGCGGGCCATTGCCACGGGGGCGTGGACGGGGTTCTCGATCAGGTCCTCGAAGTAGCGGTGGCCGTCGTCGAAGAGCGGGCGCAGGCCGTGCATGCTGCCGGCGGCGAAGCCGGTGTGGTGCAACTGGCCGCCGGCCAGCGACGCCAGCGCCACCGGGCCCTGGTAGACCGTGAGCTTGCCGGGGCCGTCGGCGCGCACGGTGACGGCGAAGGGCAGGGAGTCGTAATGGAACGCGAACCCCTGGCGCGCCTGGGCCCACGACGCGCCCACGTTCAGCAGGCCTTTGACGGTCAGCCGATCGCCCGTGTACGTCACCCAAATGGCCATGGTGTCGAGGTCCGCGGTGACGGCGAGCCGGCGCACTTCCTGGACGTCGAAGGCGCGCGGGGCGGCGACCGTCCAGCTCTCGATCAGCTCGTCGCGGTCGTGGCGGCGCACGTTCTCGGCTTCCGGGGTGCAGCACAGCGTGAACGCCAGCGAGCGGCCCTCGTCTGTCTCCTGCCCGGCCAGGTAGGCCACCTCCAGCAACGCGCGGAGCTGGTCGGGGTTGGGGAGCGGGGGGCGCCGGAAGGAGCCGACCACGGGGGCGGTCCATTTGTCGGCGACCGCGCGGGCGAGATCGGCGGGGAAGGCGTGACGGGTCATGACGGGTACTCTTTCTTTACCCGCTGCGGGCCGCTGGGGTATAGGGTGCGCGGAAGTACTAGCGCGGAGGAAGACGATGGACGAGCACCAAGACGTGGCGGAGCGGTTCTTTGCGGCGATCGCCGCGCAGGACGAGGCGGCCGTCGGCGCGCTGACCTATCCGGAGAGCGGCTTCGCGCTGGTCTACGACATGTGGGGCTGGCCGGGCCTGCGGCTTTACAGCACCGGCGACGGCGAGGTGCCCGCCCCCAAGGTCACGGCGGTCACGCCCATGCAGGACGGCATGGCCGGCATCGAGGTGCGCTGGGACGCCCCGGAAGGCCAGCGCGGCGCCACGCTGTACGGCCGTCGCGGCGACGACGGCTGGCGCCTGTTCGATCTGCGGCCCACGTTCGGCGACTACACCGCGAGCGCGTTCATGGAGGCCGAGCAGCGCGGCATCCGGCTGCCCTGGCGCGGCGACGCCCCCGACCCCGTAGAGCAGAAGATCCGCAACGCCGTGGCCGCCCGCAAGGCCACGTTGGACCGCCAGCGCGGGCACGTGCACTACTGGCGCATGGTCCGCGGCAACGAGGCGACGGCCGACCGCTCGCAACCCGAGGCGTGGGCGGCCGCCGTGGACGCGGTGTTCACGGCCCATGAAGGGCGCACGCCGCAGCTGAACGACGTGGCGAACTCGTATGGGGCCAAGAAGGCAACCGTGAAGGCGCGCATGGAGACGCTGGAGCAGCTGTTGCCGAAGATGCGGCGCGTCGAACATTGAACTGGTGGCAAGTGCTGGGCTCGCTGGTGGTCACGCTGCCGGCGGTCCTGCTGATCTGGCGCTTCGTCCCGCCACGCGGGCGGCTGCTGGCCCTGGTGTTGGCCGTGCTGGTCGGGGTGCCGCTGCACGAGCCGGCCGGCGAGGTGCTGGAGGACTTGCTCTCGCCGGGGCAGACGACGGTGGACCACACGGCGCGGCAGGTGGGGCGGTGGTTGGCCAAGGAGCCGCGCATGCGGGAGGCGATTACCGGCCGCAGCCAGCTAGAGGCCGACGCGCTGGTATCGGGCTTCACCGCGGCCGGCCTCGCGACGATGCCGGCCTGGGCCCTCGATCGGCGGGCCGCGGTGCTCAAGCACCTGGTGGACCAAGGGGATGACGAGCTGGCGGCCGGGCTGTTCACGGGCACCGTGGCGCCCGCGAAGCTGAAGGCCGCCCTCAACCGCTTGCCGCCCGCCGAGATCAATGACTGGTTGCGCATCAACGCCGTCGCCGCCCTGGGCGCCCTGCACCCGGTCCCGGCGCTGACGTCCAAGCAGCAAGTGAGGGCCATCAGCGCCCTGGTGACCGCCACGGAGCTCGACGGCACGCGCCTCACCCGCATCTTCCAGGATCCCCACCCTTCGACCGCGGACGCCGCCTGGGCCGCCCGCAAGGTCTACGACACGCTGGCCACCATGCCGACGCAACCCCGTGTGCAAGCGGAACGCGCCCTCGTGGCCCCCAGCTCGGCGGTGCTACGCTAAGTCCCAGTTAAAACCTGTTTATTATAATTCGTCCTTTCCCTCGTCTTAATTTCCCCTTAAGAACATTTGGAGGGTGACCCGCGATAAGGAGGGTGTCCAGCCACCAAGTCCACGGAGACCAACCCCCCATGCAAAAGCTTGCCGCCGTCGCGATCCTGACCCTCGCCCTTGTCGGTTGCGGCACGCATGTGGCCCCCACGGCCTCCGTCACCCAGCAGATGGCGTTGGAAGCCCAGAAGAAGAAGGCGCCGGCGCCCAAGCAGGGCCTGCTCTCCAAGATCGTCGACCGCAAGTTCAAGGCCGTCAGCGAGACCAACTACGCCGCCAGCGGCTGCCGCCGCATCATCGTGACCTACACCAACGTGGTCAAGCCGCTGTTCGGCGGCACCAAGGAAGAGGCCGCGGAGCTGTGGCTGGATTACCTGAACGGTGACCACCTCGACAACGCCTACCTCAACAACGGTGCGCGCCTCGAGAACACCGACGCCACCTACGAGATCGCCACGTTCATCACCAAGGTCGCCAACGACATGCCGGCCGGCAAGGACAAGGACCTCATGATGAAGGCCGCCGGCGGGATGCTGACCTACCGCTAAGAGGCCTTGGGACGCTCCGTCGCGTGAATCAGGGCGTCCAGCTTCCCATCCACCAGCAACGCGGCAAACGCAAAGCCAAGTTGGTTTTGCAAACCCTGTAGAACGGCGCGGAACCATTGGTCCTCGCCGTTCACGCCGTGCAGCCCCAACTCGTGCTCGAAAGTGGAGACCGCCGCGTCGACCTTGACCGGGTCCGCCGCGTTCGCCCCCACGATCGTGCGTGCTACGAACATCCCGTAGTCCGCCGGCCGCTTGATCTCGTAGGTCACGCCGTCGCGCTGGCTGGCCGCGGTGACGGAGGCGATGCGCGAGAACACGGTAGGGTCGGCTTCTTCCTTGAAGCGGCGCGCCAACTCGTTGCGTTGGTGCGCCATCTGCACGCCCAGGATCGTCAGGCAGTCTGCGCCCGCCGGGTGCAGGCCCTTGAACTCCGCGCTCACCAGCGTGGCGTCGGGCAGGGCCGCCGTCAGCGTCACCTCTGCCAACACACGCTCCGCCAGGCGCCGGGCCTGCACACGCTGCTCGGCCGCGGTCCAGCTCTTGGGGCCGGTGGCGGGCATCTCGTCGATCGCCTTCTTCAAGGCGGGCGTCAGCTGTTGGGACGCGCTCTTGGGCAAGCTGGCCTGCACCGCCGCAAGGTTGCCTTGCAAGATGGGCAGCATCAGCGCCTGCACGGCCTCGCGCACGTACGCCGCCATCACGGAGGTGTCGTCGTCGACCCGGGTTGCGGTGCCCGCCGCGCTCGAGGTCAGCGAGCTGTACGAGAGCCGCTCGTCGGCCACACCCGGCGCCAGGGCGACCAACTCGACGGTAGAAGCCACGTCCGCCGGCACCGCGAAGCGGTACTCGCCCTTGAGGTTGGTGTAGAGCGCGTAGGCGGGCTGGCCGCTCTCGTCCTTGCCGATCTCCACGAACTCGCCCGTCAGCAGGGAGCGCAGCCCCACCACCATCCCGGCCGCGGTCGTGAGCCCGTCGCCGGCTTGCAGCAGCTGGCGCTTCACCTTGCCGGTGAGCTGCCCGCCGTTCGGCGCAATCAGCCCGTTGCCGCGCTCGGAAATCAGCTCCGACTTCGCGGCCACCACGTTGCCGGCGTTGTTCGCGAGGATGCGCGCGCCGTCCGGGGAAATGAGGCTGCCGCCATTGGGCGAAATCAGTGCCGTGCCGGCCGTCAGCAGCGAGGCCCCGTTGGAGGCGATGATCTTGCCGCCGCCGGCCTGCACCACGTAGCCGGCATCCACCTGCATGGCGCCCGCGATCACGGTGGCGCCGGACGGCACCACCAGCAAGGCGGCCTGGGGCGAGGCCTTGGCGACCGGCAACGTGGCGGTGGAGGCCTTGGGCGCGGGCGGCTTAATGGCCGCCGTTGGTTGGCAGGCGGCCAGGCAGCAGAGGGTCAAAAAGGTCGGAAGAAAGCGCATCGCAGCCTGTTTGTACCCGTTGACCACGTGTGCCCAACGGTTGCCCGCCCGTCGCCTTCCACGTTAGCTGGAGGTAAGGTGTCGGCATGCGCGTGTTGATGTCAGCTTTGCTCGTGTTTGGCATGTTGGGATGCGGGCATGTGCCTAGCTCGTCGTCCATGCCAACGGACGTTTCGGCGTTGGAGCCGCTCACGCTTCCGTTTGCCTCGCTCGTCGATCCGCACTGGGATAGCGATGTCTTCCAGGCGGCGACCCCGGAGATGGCCGTCCTAAGGTCTCCAAACGATGTCGACACGTTCCTGGCTCGGCACCCACGGATGCTCGCGTACGATTCCCGGAACAAGCGGTACTGGGAAACGCCGATGCCGGAACCGGCGGCCTTGAGGGCCATTGACTTCCAGGTGGTACAGGCGATCGCCTTCGTCGGGGGGCGAGGCACGGGGAAATCCACCGCGCGCATCGTCGGGGTCGAGGATCGCGGAGACAGGCTGGTGGTCCATACGGCTCGCTGGAGCGATCCTGCGCCTATCGAACCGGCCGAACGCCCCCAGGGCTTCGTGCACGTGGTGACCGTGCCGGTTTCGGGCAAGCCGGTTGTCTTCGCCCGAACGCTCGACATTGCCTTGCCTCAAGGCGAGCGCCCTCTCTGGAAGGCGGTTCCCGCGCCACTGTCGGACGTTGCCACGTTGACCAAATACGCCAATTGGCACATGAACATGCCGCCCGGCGGCTCGCCTACGATCACGCTGCGCACCCTTGCCTGGCTGGCCGCCAACCGGCCGGAACTGGCTGGCAGCTTCAACATGTACCTTCCGACGTCTCAAGTCTATGTTGCCGAAGCGGAAGGCAACGTCAGGATATGGCAGCTTCCGCCGACGTTAGAGCCCGACGCTGATGTTCGGGCGATGCTCGTGATGTCAGTTGAAGACGGGCACCCGTTGGGTGCCTTCTCGCAAGCCTTGGGAACCGGCGCAATCCAGTCGCAGAACCCCGTGCACTGGTCCCCGCTACGGTTCGTACCCTTGCACCGGGCCATCCCGAATCCGGCCATCGATCGGAAGTGGGTGGAAGCCATGATCCGCCATCAATTTGGTGACAGTGCGTCTTTCGAGGTCTTGGAGACAACCATGAAGTGGGCCAAGGAAAACCTCCAGT
>JAQBPE010000159.1 GCA_028287685.1 Cyanobacteria bacterium RYN_339
GCCGCCGCCGGCCCCGCCCGCGCCTCCCCCGCCGGCCCCACCGGCGCCGCCGGCCCCGGCCCCCCACCAGGACGGCTCCGGTCCGCTGATGCGCAACGGCGCCTCCGGCGAGCCCGTGAAGAAGCTCCAGGACCGCTTGCGTGACCTCGGCTTCGACCCGGGCGCGACCGATGGCGAATTCGGCCCCAAGACGGAAGCCGCCGTGCGCGCCTTCCAGCAGCACGAAGGCATCGACGTCGACGGCGTCGTCGGCCCCGACACCTGGAAGCACCTCGGCATCAAGGTGGAGGGCCAGGTCGACAACGGCTCGCCGGCGCCCCAGGGCAAGGACTCCGGCAAGCAGACCGTCGACATCGGCGGCCCGCAGCCCGCGGTGGTGCGCCAGGGCCACTTCATTGGGTTGGCGATCGCCGACAAGTTCGACGCCATGGTGGTGGCTGCCCGGGCCGACGGCGTGGATTTGCGCATCGAGTCCGGCTACCGCTCACACGCCGAGCAGCAGAAGCTCTGGGACGCGCACCCCGACCCGAAGTGGGTGGCACGCCCCGGCACCAGCAACCACGAGAAGGGCAACGCGATCGACTTCACCAACACGCCCGGGGCGTGGGCGTGGCTGAAGAAGAACGCCGAGCGCTTCGGGATGCACAACTACCCCGTCGAGGCGTGGCACTACTCCCTGGATGGCCACTAGCGGACCTACCTGGCCACGCAACCCGCGCCCTGACGCTTTCATCACCGAACCGGCATGTTGGCATAAGCAATTCCGGCCAGGCCGGCAGACCGTGCCGCGACCTGCTCCATTGGGCAGCTTGCCCAACGCCGCAGGGCGCCCCGGCCATGTGCCCGGGTAGCCCTGCTGGTATCGTTGCGATTGATCATCACTGCATCAAGCATCGTGACAGGAGCCGTCGTCATGTGGGTCACCGTCAGCGGTTGGGGCGCCTGGCTTTGGAGCCAGGTGGCCGTCGATTACCTCCACGGCGGTCCCGCCGTGTTGGCGTCCCTGGGGACGCTGGCCGGCGTCTTCCTTACGGCCGCCTTGATCGAGTTGACGGCCGTCGGTTGGACGGCCTGCTCGCTCCGCAAGCTGCTGCGGCCCGCGTCCAGCGCGCGCTGCGATCTGGTGACGGCGCTGCTCTTCCAAACGCCGGTGGTGGCCCACGCCGGCGTGTTGTTGTCCGGCGGCCTTTCGCTGTGGGTGATCCGCTCCGGCGCGCTGGGGGTGCGGCCGGTCTGGCCCGCGGACACCGCACCCTGGCTGCATGTGGTCGTGGTGCTGGTGGCCGTCGACCTGGTGTACTACGGCGTCCACCGCCTCCAGCATCGCTGGGAGCCGCTCTGGCAGCTCCACCGCTTCCACCACGCGGCGGAGGAAGCCACCCTGCTCACGGCCTTGCGGGTCCACCCGCTGGAGAGCGCCCTGTGCGGCGTCTGCCTTGCGGTGCCGCTCGCCCTGCTGGGCGGCGACGGGCACCAGGGCGCCCTGGCGTTCTTCGGCACCCAGCTGCTCTCGTTGCTGCGGCACAGCAACCTGCCCTGGCGGTGGGGCTGGTTCGGCGCCTACGGCCTGGTTTCGCCGGCTGCCCACCGGGTCCACCACGCCCGCGCTGCCGCCTGCTTCGACACGAACTTCGGCGTGCTCTTCCCCTGGTGGGACCACCTGTTCGGCACCTGGCGCGCGCCCACCGGCGACCTGCCGGCGATCGGGGTTGCCGGCGACGCCCTCGCCCGGCAAGGCTGGTGCGCGGGCGTCTGGGCTTGTTACGCAGATTTCTGGCGCACGCTCGGCCGGAACGCCCGGACCACCTGGCGGAGACGCACGCCGACCGTCACCCTGCGCCTGCCCGGCTTGCTCCCGAGTTCCGGCGGGACCTACGAGCCATAACCGGTTTCAGTTCCTGACGGCGTCCCAAAGCTTGAAAGCCCAGGTGTGGACGCGGTCCTGGGCCACCATGACCAGGCGTGCCAGCCCGGTCTTGCGGACACGCGCCGCCGGCTTGCCGGCCTGGATCAGCTTGGCCTCGCCGGGGATCGCCTGCAAGTGCTCCGTGCGCAGGGCTTCGAACTTGGCCAACAGCTCGTCCGGGCTGTCCTTGGCGATGTCGATCGGGCGCGCCTCTTGGGCGTTGCGGTACAACCCCCAGACGTTCTTTTCGGAGGGGTGCGCCATCACGGCCTTGTAGGTCCACATCGACCAGGGGACGTCTGCCGCGTCCAGCGCCTGGATCGCCTTGCCCAGCGTGGCCGCGTCGCCACCGGGCACGTTGAACTCGCCCACCACCACGGGCACGTTGCGGGCCTGGCGCACGCGGTCGAGCTGGGCGATCGCCCCCTTCAGCGCATCCAGGTGATCCTGCCCGCTCTTGGCCTTGAAGGCGTACTGGTGGACGCTGTAAGCCACGTTCTGCCAGCCGTACTGCGACGGCCGCGGGAAGGTGTCCACGCCCTTGTAGCCGTCTTCCAGCAGGATCACGTGGCGCGGATCCACCGCGCGGATGGCCTGGTAGAGCTGGTCCTGCACCGCATAGAGCTGCTTCGCGCTGGCGGCGCCCATCGGCTCGTTCAGGAGGTCGTAGCCCAGGACCTCCGGGCGGTTGGCGTAGCGTCGCGCCACGTCCTGCCACATCCGCGCGGCCAGGGCCACGTCCTTGGGGTCCTTGAAGAACTGGTTCTCGCCGGCCTTGCCCGTGTGCATGGCGTCGCTCTGCCCGCCCGGCGCGCCGTGCAGGTCCAGGATCGTGTAGAGGCCATGCTGGGCGGCGCGCTCGATCGCCCAGTCCAGCCACTTGTAGCCGCCCGCCTCCTGGAGGTTGGCGTAGGTGAAGGGCAGCCGCACCGTGGTGAAGCCGGCGGCCTTCATGCGGGCGAAATCGGCGTCCGTCAGCCAGGCGCCCCGGTAGGCGTCGCGCAGCTCGTCCATCTTGACCGCGCCGAAGCGCCGCTCCAGCGTGGACCACAGCGTGGCCTGGTCCTTGACGGGGGCGGCGAGCGGCATCATCCAGGGCTCTTGCACCAGGAAACCGCCCAGGTTGACGCCGCGGACGGGCACCTCGCGGCCTTGCGGGTCGACCAGGCGATCGCCTTGCGCCTTCACCCAACCCAACGTGGCGCCCAGGCGCAGCCCATCGGCCGCCAACCCCGGCGTGGCCGCCGCCGCCGGGGGCCGGGCGTTGCGCACGGCCAGGTCCGGCCGGGGACCGTTCAACTTGTCGGGACCGCCAATGCTCACCAGCCTATTGTACCCGCGACCCCCGCTTGCCAACGTCGCGGCGTTCGCGTTGAATGGGGGCGATAGGAGACCCGTCCATGCAGCCCACCCGCGCCCTTGCCGCCCTCGTCCTGATGACCGCCCTTGCCTTGCCCGCCCGGGCCGACGACACGGCGCTGAACGACGGCCGCTTCGGGCCGGAGCCCATCGGCGGCGGCATCACCGGCGCGGAGAGCGCCATCCGCATGGTGCGCGAGGATCTGCAGTTCGTGGTGGGCAAGCGCGACTCCAGCGTATCGGCGCGCTTCGTCTTCCAGAACTCGCTGGCCGTGCCGGCCCGGCAGCTGGTGGGCTTCCCCGACACCACGGCCGCCCAGCTGGAGGCCAACCGGCGCGATCCCAAGGGCAACCGCAACATCACCTACGAGCGCGGCGTGCAGGGCCCGATCCTGGACATGATCACCAAGGTCGACGGCCGCAGCGTGGACTCCACGCTGCGCTTCGGCATGGTCAAGGGCACCTTCGACGGCTGGACGCCCAGCCACGACGACCGGGGCTTCCTGATGGCCTGGCATGCCATGTGGGTCGACTTCCCGCCCAAGCGGCCGGTGGTGATCGAGCGGCGCTACCACACGGCCAGCGGCACGAACGTGGTCGGCCAGGCGATCTTCGACTACGTGGTCGGCAGCGGCGGCATCTGGAAGGGCACGATCGGCGAGCTGGTCGCGGACGTCACCCTGAAAGACGGCCTGACGGTCAAGGACCTGGCGTGGGACGCCAAGGACGGCCGCAACGGCACGCCCGGCAAGGCCGCCTGGCAGATCAAGTCGCCCACGCAGTTGCGGCTGGTGTGGCAGAACTTCGAGCCGCGCGGCACCCGCAAGTACGACCACATCCAGCTGATCACGCTGCCGACGATCGGGTCGGACGGCAAGCCGCTGAAGAAGCGCTAAGACGCGCGACCGGCTAGGGCTGCTCGTCCGTGGGCTTGCGCGGCGTGGCGGCGTTCTTGCGGATCTCGCCTTCGCGCTTGCGCCGCGCTTCGAAGTCCTTGGCCTGCGCCGTGGCCCGCAAGGTGCGCAGGGCGCTTTGCCCGGCGGAGGTGCCCTGCGGGGCGAAGCGGTGGCCACAGCTGCGGTTCTGGCACTCCGCCCGGTCGTTGGCGACGATCGCCTCGCCGGAGACGCGGAAGCGCTGGCCGCACTTGGGGCAGGGGATGGGGTAGCCGTCCATGGTCGGGAGCTCCGGGGGGTCGGGGAACGCGATCCGAGCATAGATCCCACGGTGCTGCATGTCCACTACGGTTCCCGGCCTCCAGATCGGGCATCGGAAAATTCCAAGCAAGTTTAAGGTCCAATTAACTACAAGCAAGAAACACAAGCTGACCTTAACTTGAAGGATTTGCAGAT
>JAQBPE010000229.1 GCA_028287685.1 Cyanobacteria bacterium RYN_339
ACATCCCGCGCGACGCGCTGGTGGTGTTCACCGGCGTCTCCGGCTCGGGCAAATCCTCGCTGGCTTTCGGCACCCTGTATGCCGAAGCGCAGCGCCGTTACCTGGAATCGGTGGCGCCCTACGCGCGGCGCCTGATCGACCAGGCCGGCGTGCCCGACGTCGATTCGATCGAGGGCCTGCCGCCGGCGGTGGCGCTCCAACAGCAGCGCGGTGGCGCCACCTCGCGGTCCAGCGTCGGCAGCGTGACCACCATCTCCAACTCGCTGCGGATGCTTTACTCGCGGGCCGGTGCCTATCCCAAGGGCGCGCCGCGGCTGGATTCCGACGCCTTCTCGCCCAACACGCCCACCGGCGCCTGCCCGGGCTGCCAGGGCGTGGGCCGCGTCTTCGAGGTCACGGAGGCGTCGATGGTGCCCGATGACCGGCTCACGATCCGCGAGCGCGCCATTGCCGCCTGGCCGCCGGCCTGGGGCGGCCAGAACCTCCGCGACATCCTGGTCTCGCTGGGCTACGACGTGGACCGGCCCTGGCGCGACCTGCCCAGAGAACAGCGGGACTGGATCCTCTTCACCGAAGAGCAGCCCGTCGTGCCCGTCTACCCTGGTCTTACGCCGGAGGAGACGCGCCGGGCGCTAAAGCGCAAGGCGCCGTACGACTACATGGGTACCTTCACCAGCGCCCGGCGCCACGTCCTGCACACCTTCGCCACCACCCAGTCGGACCTCACGCGCAAGCGCGTCGCGCAGTACATGCTGGGCCAGCCTTGCCCCCAATGCGACGGCAAGCGCTTGCGCCGCGATGCCCTGGCGGTGACCTTCGCCGGGCTCGATATCGGCGCCATGGCCTGTCTGCCCATGACCCGCCTGGCGGAGGTGCTGCGCCCCGCGGCGGCCAGCGTGCCGGATGCCGAGGACGAGAAGGGCCTGGTGGCCCAGCGCATCGCGCGAGACCTGCTGGCCCGCGTGGAGGGCCTGGTGGCGCTGGGCCTCGGGTACCTGCCGCTGGACCGCAGCACGCCCACGCTCTCGCCGGGCGAGCTGCAACGCCTGCGCCTGGCGACCCAGATCCGCTCGAACCTATTCGGCGTGGTCTACGTGCTGGACGAGCCGTCCGCCGGCCTGCACCCCGCCGACGGCGAGGCGCTGTTGGAGTCGCTCGACCGGTTGAAGGGCGCCGGCAACTCACTCTTCGTGGTGGAGCACGACCTGGACGTGATCCGCCGCGCCGAGTGGATCGTCGACGTGGGGCCCGCGGCCGGCGAGCAAGGCGGCTGCATCCTCTACAGCGGTCCGCTGGCCGGCCTGGCCGATGTGGAGAACTCGCAGACGCGGCGCTACCTCTTCGCCGACAGCACGCTGCCGAACGCGGCGCGGTCGCCGCGCGCCTGGCTGCGGCTCGAAGGCGTCGAGCGTAACAACCTGGCGGGGCTGGATGTGGCCTTCCCCCTGGGCGTCCTCTCGGCCGTGACGGGCGTCTCCGGCTCGGGCAAGTCCAGCCTGGTCGCGCAGGCCCTGGTCGAGCTGGTGGCCACGCAGCTGGGGCAAGCGCTCGAGCCCGACGAAGACGAGGACGCGCCCACCACCACGGGCGGCCGCATCGTGGGCGGCCTCGAGGGCGTGAAGCGCCTTGTGCGGGTGGACCAGAAGCCGATTGGCCGCACGCCGCGCTCGAACCTGGCCACCTACACCGGCCTGTTCGACACCGTGCGCAAGCTCTTCGCGGCGACGCCGGAGGCCCGCGAGCGCGGTTACGACGCGGGGCGGTTCTCCTTCAACGTGGCCAAGGGCCGCTGCGGGACCTGCGAGGGCGAGGGCTTCGTCTCCGTCGAGCTGCTCTTCCTGCCCAGCGTGTACGCCCCTTGCCACACCTGCCACGGCGCGCGCTACAACGAGGCGACGCTGCAGATCCGCTACCGCGGCAAATCGATCGCCGACGTGTTGGCGCTGACGGTGGACGGGGCCGTGGCCTTCTTCGCGGAAGACCCGGCCCTGGCGCGGGCGCTGGGCGTGTTGGCGGAGGTGGGCCTGGGGTACCTGCGCCTCGGCCAGCCGGCCACGGAAGTGTCCGGCGGCGAGGCGCAGCGCATCAAGCTGGCGACGGAGTTGCAGCGCATCCAGCGCGGCACCACGCTTTACGTGCTGGACGAGCCCACTTCGGGG
The DNA here is from genome assembly GCA_028287685.1 of Cyanobacteria bacterium RYN_339. Lineage (GTDB taxonomy): Bacteria > Cyanobacteriota > Sericytochromatia > S15B-MN24 > JAQBPE01 > JAQBPE01. The sequence continues at coordinate 2,160 of JAQBPE010000229.1, forward strand.
CTGCACGCGGCCGACGTGGACCGCTTGATGGGCCAGCTGGGCCGCCTGGTGGACGCCGGCAACACCGTGATCCTGGTGGAGCACGACATGCGGGTGGTGGCCGCCTGCGACTGGGTGTTGGACCTGGGCCCCGGCGCCGGCGGGGAGGGCGGCCGGGTGGTGGCGAGCGGAACGCCCGTCGAGGTGGCCAGGGCCGCCGGGAGCCGCACGGCGCCGTATCTGGCGCGGCAGCTCGGGGTATAGCCTTAGGGTGGACCATCGCCTGTTGCTGATCGTTGCCCTGTTGGCTCCGCTGGCCTGCGCCCCGGAGCGCAGCGTGCCGGCGCCGCCGGTCCGGGCCTCGGCCGCGGTATCCGTTAATGCCGCGCCCATCAGCGCGGACGAACAAGCCGCCTTCCAGGAGGTCAACTTGATCGCGCCCATCCCGGCCGTGATCGCCACCCGCGTGGATGAACACGCGTGGGTGGATCAGCTTGCCAAGGACTTCCCGGGCCGCCTCGTGCCCAGCCTGGCCAAGGTCGACCTCAACCGTGACGCGGAGACGCCGATTGCCAAGGCGATCGGCTTCAACGTGCCCGCGGCGCATGCCCCGGTCGGCTTTGTCTGGAACGATGGCGATCGCCAGGTCGACGAGTGGTTCCCCCAGGGCGTGGGCGGCTTCGAGCGCGACGGCCGGCACTGGCTGGTCGTCACCTGGTACGCCAAGGCGAACCCGGAAGCCGCCTCCGACGCGCCGTCCTACCGCGGCGCGCGCCTGTCCCTCATCGACGTGACGGACCCCGCCCACGTCAGCTACCGGCACGCTTTGCTGGTGCAGGACGCCCGCCTGACGGGCGACAAGCAGCTCTTCCGCCTGGGCGCGGCCGCCAAGGCCGCCTACACCCAGGGCGCCCGCTTCGCGCCGGTGCCCATCCATGCGGGCGGCGTGGAGGTTTACCAACACTGGGTCTACGTCGTGGACACCCAGCTGGGCGTGCGTCAGTTCGACCTGGACCGCCTGTTCACGGCAGAAGCCGATCCGGGAAAAGACCGCTGCGGGGTGGTCGACGGCAAGAGCTATGCCTTCGACTACCGCTACATCCTGCCGGAGGTGGCCCACTACCAGCTCGACGGGGCGGCGCCCTATTCCTGCCTGTCGCTCGACCCGGCCACCCGCACGCTGTGGCTGGGCCAATACTTGGCCGACGAGGATGCCGCGCGCTCGGCCATCACGGGCATCCCGCTGGAAGCCGACGGCCGCCTGGCCCCGGAGGCCAGCGCCATGACCTTCCCGCGCGACAGCGACGGCGGCTACGCCCACCGCATCCAGGGCGCCTTCCGGCAGGGCCGCCGCACCTGGCTCTCCGTTACGGGCCAGAGCCTCTACGAGGGCAGCACGGCGCGCCTGGTCATGTACGAGGATGGCGCCAAGACGGGCGCCCGCTGGCGCTGGCCGCAGGGTGCCGAAGATCTCTATTACGACGCCGGGCGCGACACGCTGTGGAGCCTGACGGAAGCGCCGAAAAGTTCGCTCACGCGGCGTGACCGCTGCGTCTTCGGCGTAAGGCTGGGGAGCTACCAGGGGCCTTGAGCTAGACTAATTAATTTTACCCGGGTATAATTCGGACATGCTGCCAACGCCTGCCACCGAAGCCCTCGCCCTGACCTTCCCCGACCGCACGGTCGGCGCCGTTTCGCGCCTGCAAGGCGCCTCCGGCGCCGAGGTCTTCCGGGTCGAGGTCGATGCACGGCCGTACGTGCTGCGGGTGGACACCGCCCGCGACGGCTTCCGCGAGCCCGGCCGCCAGTACGCCTGCCACCACATCGCCGCCGAGGCCGGCGTGGCGCCGACGCTGCTGTACGCCGACCCGGTCGCTGGCGTGGCCATCATGGACTTCGTCGAAAGCGCGGCGCCCCAGGACAAGCTGACGCCGATCGGTGCCGCCCTGCGGGCCCTGCACGACGCCCCCGCCTTCCCGCCGCTGGTGGACTACATGGCCGGGATGGACACGATCGTCGCCCAGTTCGAAGCCCACGCACCATTGCCGGCCTCCGACGTGGCAGCGTTCGTCGCGACCTATAGGGCCGTTGCCGCGGCCTACCCGCGGCCCACCGACGAGCTGGTAGCGAGCCACAACGACCTGAACCCCTCCAACATCCTCTACAGCGGCGGGCGGGCCTGGTTCATCGACTTCGAGGCCGCCTTCGCGGCGGACCGCTACGTGGATCTCGCCACGGTCACCAACTTCTTCCGGCTCGACGCGGCCGCGGAAGGCGTGCTGATGGCGGCCTATGGCGGTTCCATCGACCACGCGCGCTTCGGCCTGATGAAGCGCATCAACCGGTGCTACTACGGCGTGATGCTGCTGCTGGCCGCCATGCGCGAAGAGCCCGGCCTGCGCCTGGACGGCGTGGATGGCCCGCAGCTCGCGGAGCTTTGGGCGGCCGGCATCACCCCGGCCACCCAGGCCGGCAAGATCGGAATGGGCTTGGCCTACATCCGCTCCATATAGGGGTGCCGGCGGGGCCTCCGTTGCGACCTGTCGAGCCTGCGACGTCGGCCGTTCGTTGACAAGAGCAGGTTTCGTCGGCTACACCAGATCGTCCCCCGACCCCCCGAGGCCCCATGTCCAACACGCCCATCTTGAGTTTCATGCTCACGCACTACAAGAACTTCAACGCCCGCGCGACGCGCGACGCGCTGATTGCCTACCGGCGCCACATGGCCGGCGGCGGCAAGATGTTCTGGGCCATGGCCGGCGCGATGTCGTCCGCCCAGCTGGGCATCTCGCTGGCGCCGGCGATCCGGGCGGGGTTGGTCCACGGCCTTTCCGTGACGGGCGCCAACCTGGAGGAATCGCTCTTCCGTCTGGTGGCGCACCACGGCTACAAGGACTTCCCGGAGTACCGTTACCTCACCAAGCAAGACGACACCCGCATCCTTGAAAACCGCATGCGTCGGGTGACGGACACCAGTATCCCGGAGGACGAGGCCTTCCGCGCGGTCGAGAAGATCATCGTGCCGATGTGGAAGGAGGCGTCCGCCAAGGGCGAGCGTCGCTTCTGGCACGAGTACTTCTATGACGTGATCCAGCAGATCGCCCCGGAGGCCCACGAGGGCGACCCGGACGCCTGCTGGCTGCTGGCGGCGGCCAAGGCGAACTTGCCGCTCGTGGTGCCCGGCTTCGAGGACTCCACCTTCGGCAACATCTTCGCTTCGTACGTGAAGCACGGCGACTGCCAGGCGTCGATCGTGAAGAGCGGCATCGAGTACATGGCGGACTTCTACGACAAGTACGAGCTGCTGTCCGCCGGCGCGGGCGTGGGCTTCTTCCAGATCGGCGGCGGCATCGCGGGCGACTTCCCGATCTGCGTGGTGCCGTCCATCAAGTACGACCTCGACAAGCCGGTCAAGCCCTGGGCCTACTTCTGCCAGATCAGCGATTCCACGACCTCGTATGGCTCCTACTCCGGCGCCACGCCCAACGAGAAGATCACCTGGGACAAGCTCACGGAGGACACGCCGATGTTCGTGATCGAGTCCGACGCGACGATCGTGGCCCCGCTGATCCTGCAGGCGCTCCTGGAGTGCGTTCGCGAGCCCGAGGCCGCAGATGCCCTGATCGGCAAGCAGCCCGCGCGGGTCTGAGGACGTGCTCGCCCTGCGGGGGCTCCTCGTAGCCGCGACGCTCCTTGCCACGCCGGTCGCGGACCCCGGGCCGGCGGCCGAAGCCGAGGCGGCCTTCCTGCTGGCGGTCAAGCGCACGCGGGGCCCGCGCACGGGCGACCTCTTCACGCTGCCAAATCCATATAATTTCGTGTCGGAGCTGGGCTACGACGATGAGGATTTCTCGCACATCCCCGGGCGCGGCCTGCTGCGGCAGCATGGCACCTACCACTCCACCTCGTGGCGCTACGACAAGCGCGTGCCGCTGGTCTTCTACGGGCCCGGGCGGGTACCGGCGGGTCGCCGGCTGGCCGCGCCGGCCACCCACCAGGACCTGCCCGCCACCTATGCCTGGCTGATGCACACGTTGCCCCCGCGTGACTGCGGCGGGCGCGTGCTGCGCGAGGCCTTCGGCGCGGCTGCCGCGCCGCCGCGCGTGATCCTCACGATCGTGATCGACCAGGGCGGTCGCACGCTGTTGGCCGCCCACCCCGGCGCCTACCCCCACGTCGCCGCGCTCATGGCGGGCGGCACGGACTTCTCGAACGCCGAGTCCACGGCGCTGGAGACGGAGACCGTGCCGGGCCACGTGGGCATCGGCACGGGCAGCTGGCCGGGCAAGAGCGGCACGGCCGCGAACGACTTCTACGCCAGCGGCCTGGGCACGAAGCAGTACTTCTTCACCGCGGAGACGGCCCACTCGCCGTTCTGGATCGAGACGCCCACGCTGGCCGATGCCTGGCTGCGCGAGACCCACAACCGGGCGATCGTCATTGGCCAAAGCCACGCGGACCGCGCGGCCATCGGCATGGTCGGCCACGGCAGCGCGTACGTCGGCAACGCCAAGCCCATCGTGGTCTTCTACGACACCCACTCGGGCCACCTCGAGACCAACCCCAGCTACTACGCGCTGCCGCCGTACCTGGCCGACCTCGACAGCGGCGCCTACATGCGCAAGTTCACCGGCGGGACCGGGCGGTGGATGGAGCACGACATCGCGAACGCGGACGCCGTGCGGCGATCGCCCGTGCTGGTGGAGCTGGAGGGCGACGCCTTCGCGCGCATGATCGATCACGAGCCGATCGGCCAGGACGACGTCTGCGACTTGCTCTACGTCTCGTTCAAGAGCTCCGACGCGGTCGGCCACCACTACGGCTACGAGAGCGAAGAAGCGGGCGCGGTGCTCACGGCGATCGATCGCCAGGTGGATCGGCTGGTCAAGGCCGTGCAGGCCAAAGCGGGCGCCGCCCATACGCTGGTGGTCCTGACGGCCGACCATGGCGCCACGCCGCTGCCGGAGCTGTCCGGCGGCTCGCGCCTGCGCGACACCGACCTCCTGGCCCGCATCAACCAGCGCTTCCGCTCCCCGCAACCCGGTCGCCCGGCGGCGATCTACGCCACCACCGGGCAGATCTGGCTGGACCGGCAGGTGCTGGCCGCCCTGCATGTGACGACCATGCAGGTGGCGGGCTTCGTCCGCACGATCAAGGTGGACGGCAAGCCCTTCTACCGGCTAGTCGTGCTCTAGCCCTTCCGGGTCCAACATCACCACGCGCACCGCGTCCAGGCTCACGCGGGCCTCGCCCAGGCAGCGCAGCGTCTCGCGCACCTTCTCGGCGTGGCTGGCCAGCTCCGCCGCGGAGACGTTGCCCAGCGCGTGAAGCTCTTCCAGCCGGCGGTGTTCGCCGCCCAGCACCGTGCGGGCCAGCGCCACGGCCGTCTCGACCTTGTCCTTCAATTCGTCGTTCGCCAGCTCCACGGCGCCTTCCAGCAAGGCCGGCACCTCCGCCTGCGCCCAGCCCACCATGCGGGTCCAGAGCTGTGGACTCAGGGCGTGGAGGCGGGCGCCACTTTCGCCCGCGTTCGCCTGGATCCGGCCCTCGTGGTCCAGCGTGAGCGCCAGCGACGCCGGCGGCAGGAACCGCTGCAGCCCCAGCCGGCCGGGGCCCACGGCCTCCAGCAGGAACAGGAAGTCGATCCGCACGCCTTGGGCGGGCGCCTCGGCCCACAGGGCCCCGCTCGCCCGACCGTCGTGCTGGTCCAACAACAAGGCGAGGGCGCCCTCCACCATGGGGTGGTCGGGGCTCAAGAACTGCATGTCCTCGCGCGCCAGCGCCAGTTCGCGGTCGTACGTCGCGAAGATGCCGTCGGCGCGCAGGCCAGGGAAGTGGTCCACGCGCATGAGGTTGCCCGGCCGGATGCGCTGGATGCGCGGGTCGGCCAGGTCTTCCTCGACGACGCCGTAGTGCTCCAGCAGGCCGCTGACGCATGTTTCCAGCAGCGGACGGTCGAGCGCCTGCACCTCCGCCACCAGGGCCTCGCCCAGCGGCTGGTCGAAGGAGTTGAGGTCGATCAAGAAGTCCACGTTGTCCTGCACGTCCGCCTGGTGGCGCGCCATCAGGGCCGTCGCGTTCGCCAGGAAGGTCTCGAGCTTGGCGGCGTCCAACCGACGCGGCGTGTGGTGCTGCAAGACCTCGAGCAACGGGGTGGCCAAAGCATCCATCATCGCCTCGCCGCCCGTCAGCGGGGCGTCGAAGACGCGCAGGCTGCGGTGCCAGGCCAGCAGTGCCTCGCCCGGGGTGCGCGCGACCACGGCAACGTGGACCTGGATCTCGCGCGTCTGGCCGATGCGGTCCAAGCGCCCGATGCGTTGCTCCAGCGCGTCCGGGTGCAAGGGCAGGTCGAACAGGGCCAGGTGGTGGCAGAACTGGAAGTTGCGGCCCTCGCCGCCGATCTCGCTGGACAGCAGCACCTGGGCCCCTTCGGGGTCGGCGAAGTAGGCCGCCTGCCGGTCGCGCTCGACCAGGCCGAGCTGCTCGTGGAAGGTGGCAATCTTGATGGCCGTATGCCGCCGGAAGACCTGGTCCAGCGCCTTGACGGCGGCGACTGACGAGGCCATGACCACCACCTTGTGGTCGCCCAACCCTTCCACCAGGTCCAACACCCAGTCCCAGCGCGGGTCGTCCTTAGCGGGCGGCTCCGTGCCCGCGGCGGGCTCCAGCCCCAGCGCCTGCCGCAGCCAGCCGATCTCCGGCCAGGCCGTGGCCTTCTCCCAGCTGGCAGGCAACGGCAACACGGTGGCGTGCAGATGCCGGCCGGGGAAGCCGCCCAGCTTGTCACGGCGGTTGCGCACGAGCACGCGGCCCGTGCCGTGGCGATCGACCAGCTGCTGGAGCGACTCCGCGGCGGTGCCGTCCCAGTTGGCTTCCGGGAACATGGCACGCAGCTCCGAGGCCACGCTGTCGCCCCGATCCAGCCGCCGCGCCAGGTCGGCCACCTCGCGCAGGCGGGCGTGCTCGGCCTCGAAGCGCGAGAAATCGGCGAAGCGATCGGGGTCGACCAGGCGCAACAGGCCGAACTCCGTTTCCAAGCCTTGGCGCAACGGCGTGGCCGTCAGCAGCAGCAGGCCCTGGCTGCGCGCGGCCAGCGCCTCCACCGCGGCATAGGCCGGGCTGGCCTTCTCGCGGGACCAGCCCAGGTGGTGCGCCTCGTCCACGATGATCAAGTCCCAGGGCTCTTCGAGCGCTTTTTCGAGGTTCTCGGGCTCCACGATCCAGTCCAGCGGCGCGATCAAGCGGGAGTCCTCGCCGAAGGGATCCGCGCCTTCCTCCGCGTCCTCGGGCGCGCCGAGCGCGAAGAACTCGTTGAAGCGTCGGTAGAGCTCGATCAGCCACTGGTGCACCAGGCTGGTGGGCGTCAGGACCAAGACGCGGTCGGCGCGGCCCAGCGCGCGCAGGGCCGAGTAGATCAAGCAGGCTTCGATGGTCTTGCCCAGGCCCACCTCGTCGGCCAGCAGCACGCGGGGGTATTCCCGGCTCGCGATCTTGTGGGCGATCGCCAGCTGGTGCGGCAACAGAGCCACACGCGCGCCCGTCAGGCCGCGGCAGCGCTGGCGCAGGACCTCGGAGCGCAGCCGCCAGCCCTGCTCGCGTAGGTCGAAGGCCGAATGGTCGCTGAATTCGCCCGCCAGCAGGCGCTGGAGCGGGTCGTTCGACGCGCTGGAGTCGGCCAGCAGCAGCTCCGGCACCACGTGGTCCTGCCCGTAGTAGGTCAGGAGCCCATGGGCATCCTCTTCGATCCGCTCGACGCGGAAGCTCCGGCCGTCCTGCGTCTGGGCCGTCTGGCCCACGCCTAGCTCGTAGCGGCGCAACGGGGCGCTGTTGGGGTTGTAGATGCGCGTCTCCGCGGCCCCGGGGAACACCACCTTCACGCTGCGCGAGGTCGGGAACCCGTCGATGATCCCCAACCCGAGCGTCGGCTCGGCTTCGTTCCTGACCCGTTGTCCGACTGTCCAGCCTTGTCCTGTCATCATCGTGCCATGGTAGCACCATCGTGTTACCCTTGCCGCATGCAGACCATCACCGAAGCCGCCCGCCACCCGTCACCCGCGCCCAGGCCCCAGTCGCTGACATTTGACGGGGCGCTGCTCTGGATGGGCTCGATCGAGACGCGCCGGATCTACGCAATCCGGCCGGACGATTGGGGCGTGGCCGAATGGGCCACGGCGCCCGGCAAGCCCTGGGGCATGACCGCCATGGGCAAGGACCTGCGCGTGCTCTGCGGCGAAACCGACGAGGACCACCGCGTGATCCGGCGCTACCGCTCGGACAAGGGCTTCGAGGACGACGCGCTGCCCTGCCCCCAGGACACCGGCTCGCAGCTAGGCTACGACGGCACGAACCTGCACGTCAGCCAGTGGTACAACCGCGCGGTGCTGGTGCTGGACAAGGGCGGCAAGGTGATCAAGACCTACAAGGCCCCGCGCGGCATCTGCGGCCAGGTCTTCGTGGGCGGCCAGCTCTACCTGCTCACGACCGCCGCGGAGGAGACCAACGAGTACTTCCTGACGCGCCTGGACCCCAAGTCCGGCGTGGCGACGGACGTGGCCCTGGTGCCCTTCCAGGGCCGGGCGCTGGCCCATGACGGCCAGCACTTCTGGACCAACCACCGCGAACAACACGAGATCGTGGCCTTCACGGCAGCCCTCTAGCCCACGCGCAGCGTGTGTTCGGAGCCCGGGAACTTGTTGTCGTTCTTCTCCAAGAAGTAAGACAGCCCGCCCAGGTACTCCGTCGAGCTCCCGCGATCGAGCACGATCACCTTGGTCGCTAACTCGCGCAGGAAGTGGCGGTCGTGCGAGACGAAGATCAGCGTGCCTTCGTAGCGCTTCAACGCCTCCAGCACGATCTCGCGGGTGCGCATGTCGAGGTGGTTGGTGGGCTCGTCGAGCAGCAGCAAGTTCACGGGGTTGGCGATGATGCGCGCCAGCACCACGCGGGTCTTCTCGCCGCCGGACAAGACGCCGACCTTCTTCTCCATGTCGTCGCTGTTGAAGAGCAGCGAGCCACAGATGCTCTGGACCGCGCCGCGCGGCGCCATCGGGATCACCTCCGCGATGGCCTCGAAGACGCTCATGTTCTTGTCCAGCACGTCGGTCTGGTGCTGGGCGAAGTAGCCGGCATGCACGTTGGAGCCCTGGTCCACCTTGCCGGTGTCCGGCGAGAGTTGCTGGGCGATCATCTTGAGCAGGGTGCTCTTGCCGGCCCCATTGATGCCGAGCAGGGCGATGCGGTCGCCCCGGCGCACCAGGAACTCGGCGCCTTCCAGCACCACGTTGTCGCCGAACGTCTTGCCCGCATCGGCCACGTTGACCACCACGTCACCCGAACGCGGGCACTCGGGCCAGCGCAGCGACACGCCGCGCGTCTCCTGCGGCACCTCGATGCGCTCGACCTTCGCGACCATCTTCATGCGGCTCTGCACGGCGGAGGCGTGCGAGGCGCTGGCCTTGAAGCGATCGATGAAGACCTGCTCGCGCGCTAGCTTGTCGTCTTGCCGCTTGGCGGAGGCTTCCAGGTTGATCAGCCGCTGCTCGCTCTCGCGCACGAAGTAGTCGAAGTTGCCGGAGTAGGAGTTGATCGTGCCGAACTCGATCGAGATGATGCGGTTGACCAGGCGGTTCATGAAGTCGCGGTCGTGCGAAGTCAGGAAGATCACGCCCTCGAAGCGCTTCAGGAAGTCTTCCAGCCAGACGATCGACTCGAGGTCCAGGTGGTTGGTGGGCTCGTCGAGCACCAGGGCGTCGGGCTTCGTCAGCAGCACCTTGGCGAGCTCGATGCGCATGCGCCAGCCGCCGGAGAACTCCTTCACGTCGCGTTCGAAGTCCACCTCGCGGTAGCCGAGGCCGGACAGGATCTCCTTGGCGCGTTGGTCGAGGTCGTAGCCGCCGCGCGCCTCGAACTCCTCCTGGGCGGCGCCCAGCTCTTCGAGCAAGGTGTTCATGCTGTCGTCCGTCAGCGCCGGGTCGGAGAGTGCCTCGCCCAGGCGCTCGACGTCGCGGCCCAGCTCCAGCACGCGGGTGCAGCCGCGCATCGCGGCGTCCAGCACCGACATGTCGCCCAGCTCGGCCATGTCCTGGGAGTAGTAGCCGATCACGAACTTCTCGGGGATCACCACGGTGCCTTCGTCGGCCTTCTCCTCGCGGTTGATCATGCGGAAGATCGTGGTCTTGCCGGCGCCGTTGGGGCCAACCAGGCCCACGCGGTCACCCGGGTTGATTTGGAAGGAGCTGCCCTTGAAGAGGAACTTCTTGCCCTGGAACTTCGCCACCTGGCTGAACGAGATCATGGGTTGCTTCCTTCTGGTGGCGCGCATCGGCGGCCCACCACAAGGGTCTCATACCCGCGGCAGCGCTGTCCACCGCCCCAGGCGATGCCGGACGGCGCATGACATCAAGCTAGAGCTCGACGCCCGTCCCGTGACCGTCGACCTTGAGCGGCTTGGGGGGCAAGTCCACGCCCAGGCCATGGCCGTCGACCGTATGTTTAGGCTGGGGCGGGATATCCACGCCCATGCCGTGGCCGTCGACCGTATGTTTGGGCTGGGGCGGGATATCCACGCCCATGCCATGGCCGTCGACTGTGTGTTTCGGCTTTGCCGGGATGTCCACGCCCATGCCGTGCTTCGGCCCGCCGTCGTTGTCCAGAAACTGTACCAGGGCCGCGTAGGTCTTGGGTCCCAGCTTGCCGTCTGCCCCGCCCGGACCGAGGTCGTAGCCCTGGGCCTTGAGGTGCTTCTGAAGCGCCTTTACCGCTTCCGGGTCCAGCTTGCCGGCCTTCAGCGCAGTGGAGAGCGGCGGCACGTTCAGCGCGGGCGCCACGCCGACCGCCGTGTGCAGGAAATCCTTGAGCTTGAGGTCGCCCGCGTCCTTCACGAACGGCGCGTTGCCGAACAGCGTCTGGTACGACGGCCACTCGTCTTCCTTGGGCCGGATCATGCCCACATGGTCCCAGCCCGCGGGCTTGACCTCGTTTTTGTCGCCGGCGGCGGGCGCCGGGCCGGTTGGGGCGGCAGGGGCCGTGGGCGCCGCTGCCGGCGGCGCGACGGTGGGCTTGGGGGCCACGTTGCTCGTGGGGTTGGCGTTGCCGGGTCCCTGGATCATGGTGCGCCTCCTGTCCGGTCTGCTTGCTTCATATACCCGGCCGGCGCGGGGTGGCCTTGCCCTCTGGGTGCCCAGGGCGCAGAATCATGGACATGGCTTGGATCCGCGTGGCGTCGTCTTCATGAGCACCGGCACCTTCCGGTCGCTGAGCGGCTTCAACTACAGAATGTGGGCCAGCGGGGCGATCGTATCCAACGTCGGCACGTGGATGCAGCGCACCGCCCAGGACTGGCTGGTGCTCACCCAGCTGACGGCCAACAACGCCACCGCGCTGGGCATGGTGATGGCGCTCCAGTACGGGCCCCAGGTGCTCTTGTTGCCCTGGACGGGCTACGCGGCCGACCACTTGGATCGCCGCAAGCTGCTGATGGGGACGCAGATGGGGCAGGGGGCGCTGGCCCTGGGCCTGGGCCTGCTGACCGTCACCGGGCTCGTCCAACTCTGGCATGTCTATGTGTTCGCGGGGCTGCTCGGCTGCGTGGCCGCGTTCGACGCCCCGGCGCGACAGGCGTTCGTGTCGGATCTGGTCCCGGAAGCCGAGCTGTCGAACGCGGTGGCCCTGAACTCCACCTCGTTCAACGCCGCCCGGCTGATAGGGCCGGCGGTCGCGGGCGTGCTGATCGCCTGGGTGGGGTGCGGCTGGATGTTCTTGATCAACGCGGCCTCCTTCGCCGCCGTGATTGGTTCGCTGGGCCTGATGCGCACCGCTGAGCTCAAACCGAAGAGCAGCGCGCCGCGGGCCCCCGGCGGCCTGGCTGCTGGCTTCCGCTACGTCTGGGGGAGGCCAGACCTGACCACCGTGCTGCTGATGTTCTTCATCATCGGCACCTTCGGCTTCAACTACCCGATCTTTATCTCGACCATGGCCGTGAAGGTTTTCCATGCGGATGCAAGCCAATACGGCGTCTTGACCTCGTTGATGGCCATCGGTTCCGTCTCCGGCGCCTTGTTAGCCGCCCGCAGGGAACGGCCCAGCATCGGGCTGTTGGTATCGGGCGCGCTGACGTTCGGCTGCGGCTTCGGCTTCGCGGCGCTGATGCCCAGCTTCTGGCTCTTCGGGCTGGCGCTCGCGGTGATCGGCCTGGCCGCCCAGACGTTCACCACCAGCGCGAACGCCACGGTGCAACTCGCGACGGAGCCCGCCATGCGGGGGCGCGTGGTCGCGATCCTGCTGGCCACGGCGCTGGGCGGCACGCCCATCGGCGCGCCGATCGTCGGCTGGGTTGTCGACACCTATGGTCCCCGCTGGGCGCTCGGCGTGGGAGCTGCCGCGGGGTTCAGCGCGGCCTTGGTGGGGCTGCGCTACCTGCTGGTGCACGGCAAGTCCGGCTAGAGCGCCGCCAGGCCCGCCAGCTCGGCGTGGGCGGGCAGCTTCAGCCCGGTGGCCGGCGGGAGGCAGACCAGGGTGCCTGGGCTCACGGCTTGTGCGGCGCGCGCTGGGCCACGAAGCCGCCCAGCAGATCGCCCTTCTCCTCGGGCAGCGTGGCGATGCCCACGAAGATGGTGCCCTGGGCGTCCCAGCGGCCGTCGTACTTCACGCGGAAGGCTTCGCCGCGCTCGTGCCCGACGATCTCGAAGCTGGCGACGTCCGCCGTCACCGTGACCTTCTCGAGCGGCGACGTGAACCGGTCCGGCACGGTCACCGTGCCGGTGTAGGCACCCTGGGCATCGCGCTCCACGTGGACGCGGTCCTCGAACAGGCGGTTGCCCACGTAGATGTGCATCACCCAGTCGCCGGCCAGGTCCGGTGCGGCCAGCGCGGCGGGCGCCAACGCGAGGTAGGTGAGGGTCAGGCTGACAAGGGTCTTCAACATACCGCCACGCTAGCACGCCCTGCACGCCGCGGGCCAACGACCACTGGTTGTTGTGGCGGTGCCCGCCGGTTGTCATGTTATTCTGTCCACGCCCTTCCCCTTGAAAGCAAGTTCTGCGGCCGTAAAGCCCTGGGTGTATGTTGGTTCGTGTTTAGTCATTGAGATGAGGCAAGCCCATGAACCCGTTCCGCTCCCGTCGTGTCACCTCCGCCGCCGTTGCGTTCGCGGCGCTTGTCGGGTTGGCGGCGCCCGTGGGGGCCGCGCCGGCGCCGGCAACCCCTGGGATGCGGGCCGTCCAGGCCATGTACGACGCCTGGGTCCAGAATTCCAACGCCGCGCACCCCAAGCCGGAGGAGCCCCTGTACCGCAACCGGCTGACCCCGGAGTTCTCCAAGATCATGGCGCGCGCTTACCGGCTGGGCCTGGTCGACGTTGACCCCTTCTCGGGCGCCCAGTGCGGGCTGTACGGCGCCAAGGTGACCCGGTCCCGCCAGGTCGGAGCCGTCGAAGTCGTCACCGTGGTCTTGACGCTGGGGCTGGGGGCGCCGGGCGTCGCCGATCCGCAACACCCCGCCCAGGTGGACGTGGTGAAGCGTGGCGGGGCCTGGCTGATCGATGACGTGCACCATGCCGATACGCCGAGCGTGCGGAAGTGGCTGGCTACCGCCAAGCCGTAGGGCTCAGGCCCGGTGGACCTCCGCATGGTTCGCCACGACCTCCAACGCTGGTGCAGGCACGACGCTCAGGTTGTGGCCGCCGTTTTCGTTGGCCCAGTTCTCGCGCACCGTGCCGCGGACGCCCGCGGCGATGACGATGCCATGCGCGCGGCTGCGGCTGACGACGTTGCGCTCCAGCGTGACGCTTGCCCCCGGTCCAACGTCCACGCCGTTGCCGTTGGTGTCCTCGATCCGGTTCTCGATCGCGACCACGCCCGCTGCGGGGGCGACGAGCAGGCCTGCCCCCTGGCCGAGGCGCACCGTCGTGCGCTGCACGGTCGCCTCGCCGCGCCGGACTTCAATGCCCGGGCCGCCGTTCGCTTCGATGGTGCAGCCCTCCGCAACGCAGGCGCCCGAACTGTCTAACAGCAGGCCGGCGCCGCGGTTCCGCTCGGAGATGCTGTCCGTCAACGCACAGCTTGCCGCGTCATAGGCCGCGAAGCCTCCCCGGCCGTTGCCCGTACAAGCGGTGCCGTTGACGGCCAGGCTGGCCTGGTCCCCCACCACAAGGCCCAGCCCTCGGTTGTCGGCGATCCAGCAGTCGCGCAGCGTCACCCGGGAGCGGCCCTCGACCGCCACGCCCTGGCTGCCGTTCGTTTCGAACCGGCAATCAATCGCCTCGACTATCGCGTCGCCGCTTACGCGCAGGCCGGCGCCGCCATAGGGCTTGCTCGACTTGGCGTGCTCGGCCAGGCTACCCGCCAGACGGCAACCCTGCAGGTGCAGCTCACCGCCCCGAATGGCCAACAGGTCTGATTCGAAGAGATAGCCGCTCGGCCCCTCGCTCTCATCCTCCAGGTAGCCGAGCGAAAGGTCCCCGAGCACGAAAGCAGCCCCGTGGGGCAGATCCAGGGTTAATACGCAAGCGCGGGGAGCCTTGCGGCAGAGCACTCGCGTGCGCTCGGGTCCCGCGCCGCGCACCTGGAGGCCGTTTCCGAGCGTCAGCCCGGCCGCCAGCCGATAGACGCCTTCGGCCAGTTGCACCGTCGCCCCGGCCGGCAACCCGAGGAGCACGGCGGCGAGGTCTTCGTCTGGACCGACTTCCATCTGGTTGCAACGCTCCGTTATCTAGGGCCCGTGCATGGCGGACAGACTGGCCCGGAGGTGGCTGTCCTGCTTAGTCTTTGCCAGGCCCTGGCTCAACACGGCCTGGGCCTCCGGTAGCTTGCCCAGGCGCTGGTACAGGCTGGCCAGGCGGCTGTAGGGGTAGTAATGGCCCGGGTTGACCGCAATGGCCTGGTTGTAAGCGTCGATGGCCTCGTCGTTGCGACCCAGGGCCGCGAAGTCGTCGCCCATGAGGTGCCAGCAGAAACCGACCCGCCCAGGCGCCGGCCCCATCTCCAACGCGAGCTGGAAGGCGTTGATGGCCTCGTCGTGGCGGCCGAGGTCCCGGTAGAGCATGGCCAGCAGCTCGGCGGCCGGGAAATCGTCGGGTTCGACCTCGACCGCGGACATGGCGTGCTCGACCGCCTCCCGGAAGCCCGCTTGGTCGTCGTGGTGATGGTGCGCCTCCTTGTGGAGCTTGGTGCCCTCCTCGAAGAAGTCATCCGCCAACCTTTGGGAAGCCTTGGGGTCACCGTCGTAATCCAGCCCCAGCTCGCGTCGGGCCAGCCGGTTGTTTCCGAACAGGTTGACCGCCAGGTGCGCCAGGTCCAGGGCCTGCTTGGCCTGGCCTTGGGCCAGGAGGGACTTGGCCTGGTCGATCTGCTTGGCCGCCCGCGCCAGGCGCGCCGCCTTCGCGGTCATGTTGCGCGTGCCGGCGCGGTAGACGGCGTCTGCCTTGACCGTCGCGGCGTAACTTGCCAGGGCGTCAGCGTTCCGGCCCAGTTGCTCTTCCAGGCTGCCAAGCGCGAGGTGGGCAGGGGCGAAGTCAGGCCAGCGGGCGATCGCCGCCTTGTAGTGTTGCTCCGCCTCCGGCTTGTGGCCGGACTTCGCCAGCATGCAAGCCAGGTTGTACTCCGGGTAGCAGGCGTCCTTGGCGCCGGGGCTGGCCGCGATCGCGGCCAGGTACGCTGCCTGGGCCTTGTCGTTGGCGCCCGCATACTCCTCGCACAGGGCCTGCTCGTTGAGTGCCAGGACGTTGGTGGGGGCCATCGCCACCGCCTGGGCGGCCAAGCGCCTTGCGGCCGCGTAGTTCTTCTCGTAGCGCTGCCGCAGCGCCTGCAGGCGCAACGACTCCGCCTCGACCGCTGCGGCGATTGGGTCGCGGGGCTTGGTCGGCGCCACAAGTCCCCGTCCGCCGCTGCTCACCGCCACCAGGATCAGCGCCGCCGCGCCCACGACACCGGCGACCACCAGCCCCGTCCGGCGTGAAGGCGCGCCGCGGCGAGCGCGTAACCTGGCGGCCTCGTCCAGGACGGCCCCGATCTCCTGTTGCCCGATGTGCAGCTCGTGCTCCGGCTGGGTCATAGCGAAGTCATACCCCCTGTCCGTCTGGGTAAGTCCAGCTGGTGTGGAGGAGGTAGTTCCCATGGCCAGTCCAGCGAGCGCGCGTGCCACCTTCGTGGCCGAGGCAGCGGACGCGGATGGCCTGCGCGCGGCCTTGGGGCACCTGGTGCGGGTGGGCTTCAGCGAAGCACCCGTGCGCGATCGCCTCGGGCTTGCCGACCTCAAGGACCTGAACTGGCGTGCCCTGCCGATCTACCGCCTGGAGTGCCTGGCCGGGCGCGACCCACAGGCCTGCGCGATCGATCTGTTCCTGCTACAAGGCAGCCTGACGGCAACGGAGCTCGATAGCCTCTTCGCGCCGGCGATCCAGGCCCTGCTCGCGCGCACCGGCGTGCTCACGCCGCTCGAGGCGGGCGTCGTGCGGGCCCGGGCCTCGCTGTATCCGGTGGGCCAGACCCTGGTCTTCTCCGATCACGCCTGGCCCCAGCTCCCCCATCCAGGCTGCCGTGACGTGCCGCATGACCAGGTCATGTTCGTCGGCAGCGACAGCCGTTGGCTCGCCCGTGCCACCTCGCGCCATCGCATCGAGGCCGCGCTCGACCTGTGTACCGGCTCCGGCATCCACGCCGTGCTCGCAGCCTCCCATGCGCGGCGCGTCGTGGCCGTGGACATCAACCCACGCGCGATCCTCTGCACCCGGTTCAACGCCCTGGCCGCGGGGGCCGCGCATGTCGAGGTAGCCGAGGGCAACCTGTTCGAGCCCGTGCGGGGCCAGCGCTTCGACCTGATCACCGCCAACCCGCCGTTCGTGCCCTCGCCGATCCTCGCGCTGGGCTACCGCGATGGCGGGCCCTCGGGCGACGACGTCCAGCAAGGCCTCGTGGCCCAGCTGCCCGCGCACCTCGCGCCGCACGGCCTGGCGCAGATCGTGACCGAAGTCGGCGAGCGCGACGACGCCTCCGTGGCGGTGCGTGTGCGCGCTTGGCTAGGGGATGCGCCCATCGACCTCGTGGTCCTGCGCCTGCACGAGGTCTCGGCCGCGAGCTACGCCACGGGTCACGCCCAAGGCGACGACGACTACGGCGCGTTCCTCGACTCCGTTCAGGCGTGGCATGCCAATCTGAAGGCCCAGGGGTACGTGCGCGTGGTGTCGGTCTTGCTGGCCTTGCGCTGGAGCGACCCGGCCCTCGGCGCCCCGTGGACGCGCATGGAGAGCGTGCAGGCGCCCAGTAGCGACGCCAACGACGAGATCGAGGCCATCTTCGCGGCCGAGCGCCTGGTGCGCGCTCCGGACCTGTTTGACGCGCTCGAGCGTGGCCAAGTGTGGCGCGCCGGACCTATAGCCTTGCTGGACGCTTGCGCGCTCGACGGGCGGGTCCCACCGACGACGCAGGCGAAGCTCCTGGGCAAGGCCATGCCGCGGCAAATCTCGCTCGCCCCGCTCGAACGCGACCTGATGTTGGCGCTGGAGACGCCCTTGGCGGTGGCAGACCTCATCGCCCAGGCCGCCTCACAGGGCCTCACCCGCGAGGCCCTGCTGACCGCACTGCAGTCGCTCCTGCGACAGGGCCTGGTGGCCTTCGCCCGAGTTGCCGTGGATGGTATTCGATGAGCAAATTGAGCCCCCCTCGAAGTCTGCATCGGCACTTGGGGGTTACGTCATGGGGCAATCGCCCGTGCGCCCGTTGAAGGGCTGCCAAGGTGAAGAAGCGGGTCCTCGGAACCGAGGACCCGCTTCGCTACGTTGCTAGGAAGCTACGGCAGTACGCGTGGTGGACCCAACACGCCGATGTGTCCGCTGCCGGTCCAGGTGTTCAGCACCGTCGTGCCACCAGGAGCGGTGATCTCCTCGACGACGAAGCTCATGTCGAGGTCGGTACTGGCATTGATGCCGAGGGTGCCCAACCACTCGCCTGCCTGCACGCGGAAGATCGGCGGCCCTACGCCCACGCCCGCGAGCGCGGGGAAGATCACGGAAATCAGGTTCGCGCCGGGCAAGCCGACCGCGACACCTGCTTCTGCCGCGGTGACGGGGATCTCCGCGGAAATCTCGCCGCCAGGGAAGATCGAGGTCGTGGTGCCGGCTAGGAAGATGTTGCCTCGCATGCGCAGGAACTGCGTGGCAGGCAGGGTGCAGATTGCTGGCCCCTTCGCGAGTAGCGGGCCCGTGGTGCTGTCGCCCTGAAGCTCGCAGCGGATCCGGCCCGTGGTGGGGACGGCGGCGCTTTGCCGGAATACCGGCGCCAGCGGTGTGAGGGTCGCGATCGGGAAGACGCCAAGCGGCGGCGGCGGCGGGGGCGGGGGCGGCGGC
>JAQBPE010000294.1 GCA_028287685.1 Cyanobacteria bacterium RYN_339
ACTGGATCCTCTTCACCGAAGAGCAGCCCGTCGTGCCCGTCTACCCTGGTCTTACGCCGGAGGAGACGCGCCGGGCGCGACGGCACCCGGATCTCCGCGGAGGCGCGCTCGTCACGCATCGGCGGCAAGCACATCGGCGACGTCTGCGGGCTGCAGATCAGCGACCTGGCCGACTGGGTCCGCGGTCTCGCCGAGCCGTCGGTGGCGCCGCTGCTCGCCACGCTGCGGCACACGCTCGATTCGTTCGTCGAAATCGGGCTGGGCTACCTCTCGCTCGACCGCACGTCGGGCACGCTGTCGGGCGGCGAGGCGCAGCGCGTCAAGATGATCCGCCACCTCGGCTCGCCGCTGACCGACGTCACCTACGTCTTCGACGAGCCCACGGCAGGCTTGCACCCCCACGACATCCAGCGGATGAACGAGCTGCTGTTGCGGCTGCGCGACAAGGGCAACACCGTGCTCGTGGTCGAGCACAAGCCGCAGACGATCGCGATCGCCGACCATGTGGTCGACCTCGGCCCCGGCGCCGGCGCCGGCGGCGGCACCGTCTGCTTCGAGGGCACGGTCGCGGACCTGCGGGCCAGCGGCACCATGACGGGCCGCCACCTCGACTACCGCGCAACGCTGAAGCCGAAGTTCCGCAAGGCCACCGGCAGGCTCGAAATCCGCGGCGCCAGCGCCCACAACCTCCAAGACGTCGACGTCGATATCCCGCTCGGCGTGCTGTGCGTCGTCACGGGCGTCGCGGGCTCCGGCAAGAGCTCGCTGCTCCATGGCTCCGTCCCCGCCTCGGCAGACGTGGTCTCGGTGGACCAGGCGCCCATCCGCGGCTCGCGGCGCAGCAACCCGGCGACCTACACCGACCTGCTGGAGCCGATCCGCAAGGCGTTCGCCAAGGCCAACGGCGTGAAGCCGGCGCTGTTCAGCGCCAACTCCGAGGGTGCCTGCCCCACCTGCAACGGCGCGGGCGTCACCTACGTCGACCTGGCCATGATGGCGGGCGTTGCCACGGTCTGCGAGGACTGCGACGGCAAGCGGTTCCAGCCGGAGGTGCTCACCTACAAGCTCGGCGGCAAGGACATCTACGAGGTGCTCGCCATGTCGGTGGACGAGGCCACCAAGTTCTTCGCTTCGGGCGAGGCGAAGACGCCGGCCGCCCATACGATTCTGGGCCGCCTGGCCGACGTAGGGCTCGGCTACATCGCCCTCGGGCAGCCACTCACCACGCTGTCTGGCGGCGAGCGCCAGCGGCTCAAGCTGGCCACCCACATGGCCGACAAGGGCGGCGTCTACATCCTCGACGAGCCAACCACCGGCCTGCACCTGGCCGACGTCGCGCAGCTGCTCGGCCTGCTCGACCGGTTGGTCGACGCCGGCAAGTCCGTCATCGTGATCGAGCACCACCCGGCGGTTATGGCGCACGCCGACTGGATCATTGACCTCGGTCCCGGCGCCGGCCACGCTGGCGGCCGAATCGTCTTCGAGGGCACCCCCGCGGACCTCGTGGCCAAGCCCTCCACCCTCACGGGCAAGCACTTGGCGGCCTACGTCAGCCCCTAACGGGGCCCGAACAACCAGCCGGCTATGGCGTTGGTGAATGGCCGCGGGGCAAACGGCGCCAACGATGCCGCCACCTGGTTGTGCAGCCCGGCAATGCTGACGCGCTCGCCCATCGACAACGCGAACAAGGCCTGCTTCGCGACCTGCTCCGCCGACACCGGCTGGCCCAGCGCATGGACCTCCGGGCGCACCTTGGAGTATTGCTGCATCTCCGTCTCCACCGCCCCGGGGCAGACGCACAGGACCTTCACGCCCGTGCCGTTCAGCTCCTCGGCCAGCGCCTCGGAGAACGACAAGAGGTAGGCCTTGGTGGCCCCGTAGACGGCCCCATACGGCAAGGGCAAGTACGCGGCCAGCGAGGCCACGTTGATGACGGCGCCCCGCTTCCGTTCCACCATGCCGGGCAGGAAGGCGCGGGTCAGCAAGGTGGGGGCGGCCATGTTCAGCGCCATCGTCTGGATCGTGGTGTCGACGTCGCTCTCGACGAAGGGGTCGTAGACGCCTGTGCCGGCGTTGTTGACCAACATGTCGATGTCACCCACGGCGCGGGCGATCGCCTCCGGCGCGTGCGGGTCCGACAGATCCGCCGGCACCACGCGGTGGTTGCCCTGCAGCCCGCGGGCGATCGCCTCGAGCCGGTCCGCGCGACGGGCCACCAGGACCAGGTCGTGCGTGGGCGCCAGCGCCTTGGCGAAGGCCTCGCCGATACCCGCAGACGCACCCGTAATGAGCGCGACGGGCCTCACTTGAGCCCCACGGGCAGGAGCGCGGGCGGCACCTGCTTCACGGTCTTCTCGATGGCCTCACGCAGCGCGGCGGTGGAGGAGAAGTCGAAGCTGCGGCCTTGCTTGGCGAGCGCCACCACCTCGTCCACCTTGTCCACGTACTTGTTCAGGACCGCGGCCACCGTGTGGCGTCCGGCGCGGAGGCTGCCGCCACCCACGGCCTTGATCGCGTCGTCGCTGAGCTGCATCAAGCCCTTGTAGACGGCGTCGTGGATGTTGGCTTCCTTGCCGACCAGCTTGAAGGGCGTGTCGTAGAACTGGCTGATTTGCTTGGGGCCCACTTGCAACTCGTACCACATGCCGCTGCCGTCGCGGATCTTCACATGCAGCCGGCCGCGGTAGAAGGGCTTGCCCTGGATGTAGTCGTGGATGACCAGGTTGTCGCGCCCGTAGTGCTCCTTGAGCGTCTCGAGGATGCTCTTCATCTCCTTCACGTCCAGCTTGGGGAGGTTGATGCGCCCGCGCGTCAGGTCATCCAGGTTGCCCAGCCGGAAGTTCTTGCCCTGGCCGGGCTGCAAGAGGTCCAACTTGGCGGCGGCACGCATCGGATCCTTGGGCAGGCCGCCGGGGTCCTTGCCCAGCAGTTCCATCAGCTCCTGGTCCATGCGCTTCTCCACGGAGGTCGTCAGCAGCTTGTAGCGCGTCTGCACGACGGCATCCGTCCGCAACCGATCGGCGCCCACCCGGTTGATCCGCATGAAGTTGGCCCGGTCTTCGCGCAGCTGCACGATGGCCTGCTCGCGCAGGGCGGTGCGGTCGCCCGCGAAGCGGCTCGCCGCCTTCTCCAGCTGGCGGCGCGTGCCCACGGTCGAGGGCAAGGCCGGGGAGGGCTTGGTCTTCAGGCGGGCGTGCTGCAGCATGCGCTCGCCCGGCGTCGTGCCGTCGATCAGCACCTGGCCCTCGCGGATCACCTGGCCGCTGGCCTCGGGCTCCGTCCCCAAGATCGCGGCCTTCAGGCCCTCTTCGCCGTCGGTTGCCAGGCCGGCCTTCTCGATCGCCCGCTCCGAACGCCAGCCCTGCACCGCCCGCTGGGCCTGTCGCGCCGTCAGGTAAATCGTGCCGATGTCCACGGCGGCCCGTCCGGCCACGGCGAAGTAGCGGTGCGCCCGCCAATCCTGCTTGTAGGGCTCCACGTAGGCGTTCACGACCGCGCCCCAGAAGGCCTTGTCCGCGCCGAGCGTGGGGCCGAGGCCGTCCTTGAAGCAGTTCAGCAGCCACATCGGCGAGAGCGGGACGTGGCTCGCCATCGACCAAAGGCCCTTGATGGCGTTGATGGGGTGGCGCACCATCTGGTAGGTGCCGTCCACCATGCCCAGCAGCGCGGAGCCGGCCCCCGTGCCGAACTGCACCAAAGCCCCCAGCAGCGGCACGTGCTCCGTCTTGCGCTCGGCCGCCTGGTCCAACGACTTCAGGCCGCCGGCCAGGGCGTCGTGCACGTAATCCACCGGGGCCAGCACGGTATCCATCACGCCCCGCGGCTGGCGGGGGGCGGGCAGGTCGACGGCGTTGGCGCGGATGTTGGTGGGTTCGAGGCTCATCAATACGGCAATCGGGCGGGCGGGCGTCCGGTCATTATAGGGCCGTCGGGGGCGTTATGCGCGTTATTTTAGGCAAATTTAACAGTA
This sequence comes from Cyanobacteria bacterium RYN_339, assembly GCA_028287685.1. Taxonomy (GTDB): domain Bacteria; phylum Cyanobacteriota; class Sericytochromatia; order S15B-MN24; family JAQBPE01; genus JAQBPE01. The sequence goes on from JAQBPE010000294.1 coordinate 3,971, forward strand.
GTTTGACGACTGCTAAAGCATGACCCGGCCGCCGTCTACGAGCAGCGTCTGGCCTGTGATGTAGGCCGCCTCGGCGGAGGCGAGGAAGGCCACCGCGGCGGAAATGTCCGCGGGCTCGCCGAAGCGGGCCAGCGGTGTGCCCGCGATGATGTCCTGGCGCTTCGCTTCCGTCAGGTCCGCCTGGATGCGCGTGTCGACATAGCCCGGCGCCACGGCGTTGACCCGGATCAGCGGGGCCAATTCGCGCGCCAGCGTCTTGGTCAGGGCGTTCACGCCGGCCTTGGCCGCCGCATAGTGGCAGGAGTTGCTGCCGCCCTCGACGCCGCGCATGCTGGAGACGTTGACGATGGCGCCTTGCTTGCGCGGGATCATCCAGCGAGCAGCGGACTGGCAGCACAGGAAGACGCCCTTGAGGTTCACGTCGAGCACGGCGTCCCACATCTCCTCCGTGATCTCCATGAGCGCGCCGCGCCGCACCACGCCGGCGTTGTTCACCAGCACGTCCAGGCCGCCCCAGGCGCCGGTAACGAGCTCGATCATGTCCTCGACCTGGCGGCCCTGCGTGACATCCGCCTGGACGGTCATGCAGCGCCGCCCCATGGCCTCGATCCGCTCCGCCACGGCCTTGGCGCCCGCCTCGTTCTGATCGTAGTTCACGGCCACGTCCGCGCCCTCGTGGGCCAGCCGCAGGGCGATGTCGCGCCCGATGCCGCTGCTGGCACCGGTGACCAGGGCTACCTTGTTCGAGAAGCGCATGAGGTCTCCTTTACCTGGCCATCCGGTCCAGGGCGTGGGCCAGCCGGCCGACATGGTGGTGCAGCTCCGCCAGGGCCACAAGCAGGATCAGGCGCGGCCCCAGGCGCTCCTCGACCGCCAGCGGGGCGACCGTCGTGCGGTCGATTTCGCGGATGCGCATCAGCTCGCGGCCCGCGATCGCCCCCGCGCCCGCCGTGTCGCCGGCTTCGGCGCGGGAAATTGCGGCAAGCGCCTCGGCGAGTGACGCGCCCGCCAGTCGTACCTGCTCCTCGCCGTCCGCTGGCCGATCGGCCAGTACGCGGGCCACGGCCTGGCCAACGTCGAGCGCGTGGTGGAGGATTTGCTCGAGGGCGTCCAAGGCCTCGGCGCCAGGTTGGACCAGCGCGCCCGTGGACCCGGCCGCGATGCGCGCGTCTGCGCTCAGGCCGCCCAGCTCGTCCTCGGCCGCGCCCAGCTCCTGGAAGACGGCCTCCCAGCGGGGCAGGCGGGCGGCAATCGCCTCGGCCGCGCCCGCCACCACGTCGACGTGCAGGCCGGCCAGTTGCTCTCGGACGCGGCTCACCATCGCCCCGACACGGGCCTGGAGGTTGGCCCGGCGGACCAACGGCGAGAACGCCACGTTGACGGCCATCGCCGCCAACACGCCCAGCGCCACGGCCTCGCAGCGCAGCAGCGCCGTGCCCTGGAGCGTGGCCTGCTGGTAGAGGCTCATGTAGATGCTGGAGAACAGGCCCACCACCAAGGTGGGGTACGGCCAGCGCAGCACCCCGCCGATGGCGCACGTGACGGCCACGGAGGCCCCCAGCGCCCACGAGGAGCCGGGGGCCAACGCCACCAGCGCCAACGACCCGCCCGCGCCGACAGCGGAGGCCAGCAACTGCTCGCCGCCGCGCTGGATACCGGCGACAAAAGACGGCTGGCAGCAGACCAGCGCCACGAAGACCGTGGAGAGCCGATCCTTGGGGACCAGCTGCAGCGCGAGCACGTCCGCCAGCCAGGCCGTCGCGCCGTACTTCAGCGCGACAATAGCCGGGAGATAGCGGAGGACGAGCTCGCGCGGGGCGTTAGTGGTTATGGCCGTGGTCGTGGCCCTGCGGGAACATATGCAGCGCCTGGTGGAAGGACTGCTCCAGCTCGAAGATGTTCATCAGCGCCGCTGCCTTGGCCGGTTCGCCGACGGCCTTCGTGAGGTCGTTCTCGTCGAACTGGCGGGGCAGCTTCTCCATCAAGCCGGGGAACTGCGCTTCGCGCAGCGCGCTGCAGGCATCCATCAACAGCTTGCACTCATCGTAGCCCAGCGTGACGCGCGCGGCGGTATCTTCGGTACCGAAGTTCAAAAGGTCCATGTTCATGGTGAGTCTCCTTGCCCTTTAACAATCAATTATTTGCAAAGAAAAAAAGCGGTCTTGCGACCGCTTTTTTCAGTGACCCCACGGGGATTCGAACCCCGGTCTGAACCGTGAGAGGGTCCCGTCCTAGGCCTCTAGACGATGGGGCCGGTTCAGGGCCGAAACTTATAGCGGAAGCCGGTGATGGGAATCGAACCCACGCCCCAAGCTTGGGAAGCTCGTTTGCTACCATTACAACACACCGGCGTGCGAGCGTTTCAGCCTGCTCATTGTAGGGTATCGCCCAAAAAACCGTCAAGGCTTGAGCTCGGTCTCCAGATCCCGGCTAAGCGTGGCGTAGCTGGTAATGCCTTCGTAGCGACCGTGCACCTCGCCCGAGCGCGAGATGACGAGGAAGGTGGGCGTCACGTTGAAGTGGACCGCGTCCGCCAGCTTGGCGACGTCCTTGAAGTCGGGGCTGTCCTTCGACAGCCGGTCGACCTCATAGCGCCGGACCTCGACGCGGCCGGCGTAATCCGCCGAGAGCTTGGACACCACGGGACCCATGGCGATGCAGGCCGGTCAGCGGGTGGAGGAGATGTCCACGAGCACGGGCTTGCCGTGCGTCTCCGTCACGTGGACGCCTGGCGATGGCAACGGGGCCGAGGGGTGCGGCAGCACGAAGCGGTAGAACACCACGGCCGCGAGCACCAGCATGGCGATCCAGTCGATGTAGCGGATGAGCTTTTGGGAAAGCGACATTTCGAACCTCCCCCTCTCGGACATAGCCCGGGTCTACAAACAATCAGGGGAAGGCAAAAGCCTTCCCCTGAAGTAAGTTGCGGAGACAGGATTTGAACCTGCGACCTTCGGGTTATGAGCCCGACGAGCTACCGGACTGCTCTACTCCGCGAAGCCATCGTACAGGGCTGAACAACTTCTGTCAAACGCGCTAGAATACCGCCATGAAGTACATGATCCTCAGCTGGCTGATCTCCGCGGGCGCCTTCCTGGCCTGCGCCTACCTCATCCCCGGGTTCCACGTCGCGAGCGTGACCTCCGCCTTGATGGCCGCCTTCGTGCTGGGCGTCTGCAACGCGCTCATCCGGCCCATCGTGATCCTGTTCACGCTGCCGCTGACGGTGCTCACGCTGGGGCTGTCGTTGCTGCTGGTGAACGGCGCGATGCTGGCGCTGGCGGTTTACTTCGTGCCCGGCGTCTCGATGGCAAACATCGGCGTGGCGCTCGTGGCCGCCTTGCTCATCTCGATCGTCAACGCCATCACCGGGGCCGTGCTGGGTTAGCGCGCGTCGGTCGTCCGGCAATTTGGGAGGCTTGCCAGTTGGCAAGCTAACGACAAAGTACTGTTAGACTTCGGCCTGCTCGTGGGGCGAAACGTACATAGTTGAATAGTGGCACCTGTGGCGTCTGCATATGACATCGCGGCTAGGCAAGTCAAGATAAGCCTTGTTATCCGCGTTGCCGCCAGCGTACCGGTCGCAGCGTTTCGGGCTGGGCCGGCACACCGAACAAGAGGCTGGAGTAGTCCCCCGTTTCCTCGCCACGCGCATAAGTCGCGTCGGCCTCTTCACCTTCGCAGAAGGGGCAGAAGTCGTTGTCGGCTCCTCCGCTAAGCTCTACTCGGTGTCGGTCACAGGTGTCCATGACCTCTCGCCTCCTTTATCGGTGGCCACCAGATGTGCAGTAGGGCATGGGCTCGCGCCATCTACACGGCGACTACGAGCTCGCGGTTGCCTTCGAGTTCGATATGCACGGTCACTTTGCCGGCGCCCAGCGCCTTGAGCGAGCGGATCAGCCGCGCCAGCGAGAAGCCGCGCAGTTTGCCGTTGAGAATCGCGCAGACCTCGGGCTGGGTGAGCCCCAGCAGCCCCGCGGCCTTGCGCTGCGACCAGCCCTTCTCCCGCACCAAGTCGGCGACGGCCGTGGCCAGCTTCGCCTTGAGCATCAGTTCATCAGCATCTGGCAGGCCCAGGTCGGCGAAGACGTTGCCACTAGACTCCACCGCATCGAGGTCGTCGGCGGGGTCGATCTTCTTAGTCTTGGTTGCCATCGTCATTCTCCTCGACCGGGTTCTGCCGATAGTGTACTTCCGCCCACTTCAGGTGCTCGCGGATGAGGTTGTCGTCGTCCTTCGGGAGGCCGATGCCGCTTTTCGACTTCTTCTTGAAGGCGTGGAGCACGTATACCGCGCCCCGGAGGCGCACGGTATACATACAGCGGTAAGTGTCCTTGTTATGGTTCTGCTTGAGCTCGTAGACGAGCGCACCGTAGCCGGCGAGCTGCTTCACCTTGAGGCCGTCAACGGCTTCCTCGATTTCGGCGGTCTCCTTGCCCTCCTGGACGAGGTAGAGCCCGTAACCGAAGCCGGCGCGCACGTCCTCTTCGAGTTCCCGGAGCTTCTTCTTCGTGCCAGGGGTCCAGCGAACGTTCTTGGTCATGGTTCCAAGTGTGATATGAATTCTGGTATCAACTTGATGATACGAAAACTCCTATCAGCCGTCAAGGGGCGAAGGGGCTTAGTCCAGATAATAGTTATTATACGGCCATGTGCGGAGTAAAAAACCCCGGAAGCTTCGGCTTCCGGGGTTTTCGAGATTTTCTTAGCGAACCGGCTGGTTGGCGACGATGATCCGAAGCTGCTTCTCGGCCTTCTTGAGGCGGCGACAAACTTCCATCTGGGAGATGCCCAACCGGCGCGACAGCTCGGCCTGCGTCAGGTCATCGAAGTAGCGCATCTGCAGCAGCTCGCGCTGGCTGTCCGGCAGGTGGCGCATCGCCTCCGTCAGGACCAGGCGCTCGTCGCGCTCGTTGACGTGGGCGTGGGAGGTGGTGGGGTCCGCCAGCGTGTTGAGGAGCGAGCGGGCCTCGTCGTCCTCGCCATCGCCGGACTCCTGGTCCAGCCACATGACGGTGACGCGGCGGTCGTACACGCGGGCCTGGTCGATCATCTCGATCGCGACGTTCAGGGCCTCGGCGAGCTCCTGGTTCGAGGCCTCGCGGCCGAGCCGGTGGCTCAGCTCTTGGGTGACCTGCCGCAGGCGGTAGGACAGCTCCTGGAGGGCGCGGGGGCCACGCACCAGCGTCTGACGGTCACGCAGGTAGTGACGGATGTGGCCCGTGATGAAGTGGACCGCATAGGTCTTGAACTCGGTATTATGTCCCGTTTCGTACCGATTTATCGCTTCGAGCAAGCCAATCGAACCGACCTGAATCAGATCGTCGACCGGATCGGTGCTACGACGAGCAAGGCCACGGGCGATCTTGTGGACCAAGGGAAGGTAGTCATTGACCAACTTCTCCTTTTCCTTCGGACTCGCTCCGGCATACACCTTGTTCATTCAATTCTCCTTCGAATCAGGGGAAGAGTTTTTTTGAACCTTAGGAAATCCTAACGGATCCGCGGATCTTCCTCCAGTCAAGTTTTGTGAAGGCATTCAATAGAGTGTAATATTGCGTTAAGCTGTTATGGGTGAGGCCACTTTGCATTGCTGATGCCGCGCGCGTTTCGGAGTCGAACCGGACAAGCGTCACAAGCACATAAGGCGTAGGGACCACACGATCTGGGGATCCTTATGTTCGGATCTTGGCGCTGCCTTAACCGTCACCGTTCGGAGGCAGTAGAATAGAGCCGCCGCCCGACCCTTGCCTGGACGCTCTCTACACATGGAATCCCGACGACACCCCGGGCCGATAGGTTCCGTAGCCCCGGCAACACCTGCCGACGATACGTACGCGCAGGCCGCGGCGGATTTGCGCACACAGTGCGCCGCGGCCAACAGCGAGATGACGGTGGCGGCCCGCTGCGAGGCCATGCTGGCGCCCCTTCTGGCCACCCACGGCGTGGACTACCGGCCTACCCGCGAGGCCCGCGTGGTCGCCACGCGCCGCCGCATCGACTCCCAGTTTGGCGCCGTGGTCACGGAGTACAAGGAGCGCCTGGGCAGCCAGCGCGATTGGGACGCGGCCGCGGGCCAGTTGGTGGGCTATGTGGAGGCGATCGCCCCCGAGCCCGCCCAGCGTGACCAGCACGTCGGCGTCCTGACCGACGGTCGCCAGCTGGCCTTCGTGACCTTCGAGGGCGGCCACGCGCGGTTGGAGCTGCCGGGCGTGCTCGACGGCCCGCGCCTGCGCCGCTACGTGGAAACGCTCGTGGCGCTCGGCCGCCGCGGCCTGACGCAACGCCACCTGGTGGAAGACTTCGCGGCAGTGCGCGTGACGCCAGGCGGGTTGGGGCGCGCGCTTGCCACGGCGTGTTACGAGGCGCTGCGGGTGGCTACCGCCAAGACCGGCATGCTCCAGAGCGAATGGCAGCGCATCTTCGCCCAGTCCGTCGATCACCATGTCGCGCCGGAGGCGCACGCCGAAGCCTACCGCGAGGCGCTGGAGCTACCCGCCGGCGAGGCCGTCGAGGCACGCCGCGCGCTCTTCGCATTGCAGACGGGCTACGCCCTGGTGGTGAAGCTGGTGGCCGCGCGCGTGCTGGCGGACAGCCATGTGGGCCACGGCGTGCTGGGCTTCGACCGCCTGGCCGCCTACAACGACGAGGATCTGCGGGCCTTCCTGGCGCGGCTGGAGGATGGCGGCCTGTTGCGCTCGTACGGCCTGGAAAACCTGCTCGAGGGCGATTTCTTCGGCTGGTACGCCACGCCCACCCAATGGACGCCGGCCCTCGCCACCACCATCCGCGCGGTGATCCAGCGCCTGGCCGACTACGAAGGCCGGGCGCCGCGGCTCCTGCCCGGCAGCCTGGGCGACATGTTCCGCCAGCTCTACCAGCGCACGATCCCCGCCGTGATCCGCCATGACCTGGGCGAGTACTACACGCCGCGCTGGCTGGCCCAGGCCGTCCTGGAGTCCCTGCCCAAGACGCCCGCGTGGCGTGGCCTCGACCCCTGCTGCGGCTCGGGCACGTTCGTGGTCGAGATGATCGCGGAGGCGCTGGCGGAGACGGAGCACTTGGAGCCCGGCGTGCGCCTCGAGCAGGTGCTGCGCCGCGTGCATGGCATCGACCTCAACCCGCTGGCGGTGCTCACGGCCCGCGTGAACTACTTCCTGGCGATCGCCCACCTCCTGGCCGATGCCCGCACGGTCGAGATCCCCGTCTACCTGGGCGACGCTGCCTTCGTGCCCTCGCCCTGCGACCTCGACGGCGTCCCGGGCCTGGCCTACACCCTGCCCACGGCGCTGGGTCCGCTGGACGTGGCCTTGCCCTTGGCCCTGGCCCGGCGCGGCGCGGTCTTCGGCGAGGCCATGCGCGCGGTGGAGCAGGCCGTGATCCAGCTCGATGCCGCCGCAGGCCGCGCCGCGCTGGCCCGCGCGATCGGGCCGGAGGCGTCGGTGCCCGCCGTAGCGGATGCGGTGGCGCACTTCGTCGACGCGTTGGTAGCGCTGGAGCGCAAGGACTGGGACCGCATCTGGGCCCGGTTGGTCAAGAACTTCCTGGCCACGGCCGCGCTCGAGCCCTTCGACCGCATTGCCGGCAACCCGCCCTGGGTGACGTGGAAGGACCTGCCGGACGGCTACCGCGATACCATCCGCGCCCTCTGCCGCGCACGCGGCATCTTCTCCGACGACGGCTACGCCGGGGGTACGGACCTCAATGTCTGCCTGCTGATCGCCCACACCGTGCTGGAGCGCTGGGTCGTGCCCGGCGGCTACCTGGGCTTCCTGATGCCGCGCCAACTGCTGCAAGTCCGTTCGGCCCAGGGGTTCCGGCGCTGGCGCCTGCCGGACGGCGAGCGGCTGGGCCTGCGCGCGCTGGCCGATTGGACGGCCCTGCGCCCCTTCGACGCCGCCTGCCAGCCCGCCACCTACCTGATCCAGCGCGGGAACGTCGGGCCCGCCGTGGTGCCGATGTCGACCTACAAGCCCGGAACCAGCCAGGCCATCCGCGACCCGGGGGCGTCTTGGCGTGCTGCCCGCCAGGGGCTTGAAGTGCTGGATGAGGGCGCGGCGCCGGTCGATGCCGATGGTGGGCCGTACATGATCGACCAGCCGGCCCTTTTGCCCGCGCTGAAGGCGATCCTGGGCGAGCCGGCCTACCGCGGCCGCCGTGCGACGGAGACCTCCCCGCACGCCGTCTATTGGGTGCGCCCCGTCGCGGACGCCCGCGCCCCGGGTCCCGGCCTGGAACTGGTCGAGAACGCCTTGAACCCGCGCTCGCGCGAGCCCGTCGGTCGGTCCCATGTGGTGATCGAGCGCGACCTGCTCTTCCCGCTGCTGCGCGGCAAGGGCGTGAAGCCGTTCAAGGCCACGCCGGAACCGATGTTGGTGATCTTGCCGCACGACGCGTCATCGGGCGCGAAGCCGTTGCCGCCCGAGCGCATGCCGCCCCTCACGCTCGCCTACCTCACGGATTACCGCACGCTGTTGGAGGCGCGCAGCTCTTATCGCGAGTACCGCGCCGGCCAACCGTTCTACGGCCTGTGGCGCGTGGGCCCGTATTCCTTCGCGCCCTTCAAGGTGGTCTGGCCGGAGATGGGCGAGTTGCGTGCGGCCGTCATCTCGGACGCGCCCACGCCTTGGGGCGAGCGCAAGCCCCTGGTGGCGGAAGGCAAGGTCAACCTGATTCCCTGCGACACCGCCCAGGAGGCCCATTTCGTGTGCGCCCTCCTGAACGCCCCGATCGTGCGGCGGGCCTACCAACGCATGTCGAGCCAGATCGGCCGCCCCTCCCGGCTGCCCGTGGCGCTGCCGGCCTTTGACGCCGCTCGCTTCTCGCACCGCGCGTTGGCGGCCTTGTCACTGGCTGCCCATGGTGATGGCGATGGCCGGACGCACTTGTTGGCCTGGTTAGCTGGCCGGGTCCTGCCAAAACCCTGACCCGAGCGCCACCACCGGTTGGTTGCTCAGGGCTTCGA
>JAQBPE010000336.1 GCA_028287685.1 Cyanobacteria bacterium RYN_339
ACCAGCGTGGTCTTGCCATGGTCGACGTGGGCAATGATAGCCACGTTGCGGATCTTCTCGTTCAAGATAAGCCTCTCGTATTTGTTTGTGCGCGGTCGTTCGGCTAGATCAGCCCCTGACACCGTGCAGGCGCACCTCACGCGCCGTGTCCTGGCGTGCATGCGTCCCATTGGTTGCTTGGGCGCGCTATGCATGCCGCTTTCCAGCTTACCATAGGACGCGAAGTCACGACGCGCTTGCAAGTGTGCTATACTGCCGGGAACTTTTGAACCATCGTAGAGAAGCGGTTCTCCAGTGTCGGCCATTACAATTCGTTTTTGGTCGACCCGGAGATTTTACGTTTCTTGCTAGCTTGCTCTTGGAGGCAACTTCCGTGAAGGTCACGCTCGAAAAGAAGGAAAAGAACCAGGTCTACCTCGAAGTCGAGGTCGACAACGGTCGAGTAAAGAAAGCCCTGGAGCAAGCGTTCCGGTCCGTTTCGCAGCAAGTGAACATCCCCGGCTTCCGCAAGGGCAAGGCCCCCCGCCAGCTCGTCGAGCGTGCCGTGGGCCCCGACTACATCAAGAACGAAGCGCTGAACAAGCTCGTGCCCGAAGCGCTGGAGCAAGCCGTCCAGGAGCAGTCGCTCGAGATGATCGACCGCCCGGATGTGGAAGTCATCAGCTTCGAAGACGGCCAGTCGCTGGTCTTCAAGGCCTCCGTGCCCGTTCGCCCGGAAGTCGAGTTCAACGGCGACTACAAGGACAACGCCGCCCAGGCGCCCAAGACCGAAATTGACCCCGCCGCGATCGATGCGAAGATCGAAGAGATGCGCCAGCAGCGCGCGACCCAGGAGGTCGTGGAGCGGGCCATCGAGCAGGGCGACTTCGCCACGCTCGACTTCTCCGGCAAGCTGAAGGGCGAGGAGGCCCCGTTCGAAGGCGGCACCGCCGAGGACTTCAAGGCGGAAATCGCCCCCGGTCGCTTCATCGACGGGTTCATGGAGAACCTGATCGGCATGAAGACCGGCGAGGAGAAGGACTTCGACATCACCTTCCCCGAGCAGTACCACGCGCCTGCCCTGGCCGGTCAGCCCGCCACCTTCCACGTTCATGTGAAGGAAGTTCGCGCCAAGGCGCTCCCGGCCATTGACGACCACTTCGCCGCCGCCGTGGGTGACTACATCACCGTGGCCGACCTGACCAAGAAGATCGAAGCCGACCTGCTGGAAGAGGCCGAAGACAGCCGCGAGCTGCTGCTTCGCCAGCAGATCCTCGACCAGGTGCTGGAGAAGGCCGACGTCGAGATCCCGGAGAGCATGATCCAGCGCGAGATTCAGTTCTTGATGAACCAGTACGCGCAGATGATGCAGGCCCAGGGCATGGACGTCAGCAAGATGTTCGACCAGAACCGCATCAACGACTGGGCGAACAGCCTGCGCGACGAAGCCACCAAGCGCATCAAGACCAGCTTGACGCTGGGCACGGTCGCCAAGGCCAACGGCATCATCATCACCAACGAGGAAGTGGACGAGGAGATCGTACAGTACGCCGCGATGTACAAGGTCGACCCCGCCGCTGTGCGCAACCAGCTGATCCAGAGCGGTGGTTGGACCACCCTGGCGGATGAAGTCCTGAGCAACAAGATCCTCGATTGGCTGCGCGAGCAGGCCAAGGTGACGGAAGGCCCGATCCCCGAAAAGTACGCGCCCAAGCCGGAAGGCGACGACGCCGAGGGCACCACCGAGGAAGCCAAGGAAGACGCCAAGCCCAAGAAGGCTGCCAGCAAGAAGAAGGCCGCGGAAGACGCTCCGGCTGAAGAGGGCGCGACCGAGGAAGCCAAGGCGGATGCCAAGCCCAAGAAGGCCGCCAACAAGAAGAAGGCCACGGAAGACGTCCCGGCCGAAGAGGGCGCGGAGGCGTAATTTCCTCCCCGCTAACACCCAACCAACCATCGTCGCTTCTTCGTAGCATCGGTTACACTAGAGAGGTGGAGGACCAGGTCATGCACTTCGACGAACTTTCTCACCGCCTGGGCGGCCACATCGATCCCGCCCGGATGGCCGGCTTGTCCACCCGGGCGCAGGACACGCTTCGCGCGGGCCTGGTACCGATGGTCGTGGAGTCCACGAGCCGGGGCGAGCGCTCCTTCGATATTTTCAGCCGGCTGCTCAAGGAGCGCATCATCTTCATGGGCACCCAGGTGCATGACGTGATGGCCTCCCTGATCATCGCGCAGCTGCTGTTCTTGGAGTCGGAAGACCCCGAGAAGGACATCAGCGTATACATCAACAGCCCGGGCGGCGTCGTGACGGCGGGTCTCGCCATCTACGACACGATGCAGTACATCAAGAGCCCGGTCTCCACCATCTGCCTCGGCCAGGCGGCGTCCATGGGCGCCTTCCTGCTCGCGTCCGGCGCCCCCGGCAAGCGCATCGCGCTGCCGAACGCCCGCATCATGATCCACCAGCCGCTGGGCGGCGCGCAGGGCCAGGCCACGGATATCGAAATCCAGGCGGCTGAAATCCTGCGCATCAAGAACCGATTGAACGAGCTTCTTTCCATCCACTGTAAGCAGCCGCTCGAGAAGATCGAAAAGGACACGGACCGCGACTTCTTCTTGTCCGCTCGTGAAGCGAAGGAGTACGGTCTGATCGACGAGGTGCTCGTCCCCCGAATCGGCGAGGACAAGGTCCCCATGCCGGAGGTGAGGGGCACCGATACCGGAGGTTCCAAATAAATGGCTCCCAAGTACGACGACTCGAAGGGACATCCCAAGTGTTCTTTCTGCGGTAAGACGCAGGAACAGGTCCGCAAGCTGATTGCGGCCCCTGGCGTCTACATCTGCGACGAGTGCGTCGACCTCTGCAACGAAATCCTGGACGAGGAGCTCTACGAAGGCGCAAAGTCGAACGACGCGCCCCCGCTGGAGATCCGCGACATCCCGAAGCCCCAGACGATCAAGAAGATTCTGGACCAGCATATCGTGGGTCAAGAATCGGCCAAGAAGGTCCTGAGCGTAGCGGTGTACAACCACTACAAGCGCATCGGCCACCCGGCGGTTGACGATGAGGTCGAGATCTCGAAGAGCAACATCTTGCTGATCGGTCCCACGGGCTCGGGCAAGACGCTGCTGGCGCAAACGCTCGCCAAGGTCATCAACGTGCCGTTCGCCATCGCGGACGCCACCACGCTGACGGAGGCCGGCTACGTGGGCGAGGACGTGGAGAACATCCTGCTTCGCCTGCTGCAATCGGCCGACTACGATGTGAAGAAGGCCGAGCGCGGCATCATCTACATCGACGAGATCGACAAGGTCGCCCGCAAGAGCGAGAACCCGTCGATCACCCGTGACGTGAGCGGCGAAGGCGTTCAGCAGGCGCTGCTGAAGATGCTGGAAGGCACCACGGCCAACGTGCCCCCGCAGGGCGGCCGCAAGCACCCTTACCAGGAGTTCATCCAGCTCGACACCACCAACATCCTGTTCATCGTGGGCGGCGCCTTCGTGGGCCTGGACAAGGTGATCGAGAGCCGCGTCGGCAAGAAGTCTGTGGGCTTCGGCGCCAACGTGACCAGCGTCGAGGAAAAGGACATCGGCGAGACCCTGCGTCAGCTGAGCCCGGAAGATCTGCTGAAGTACGGCATGATCCCCGAGTTCATTGGCCGCATCCCGATGATTGCCACGCTCGACTCGCTCGACAAGAAGGCGCTCGTTCAGATCCTGACGGAGCCGAAGAACGCCATCCTCAAGCAGTACCGCCGGTTGCTCTCGATGGACGATGTGGACCTGGAGTTCACGCCGGACTCGATCGGGGCGATCGCCGAAGAGGCGCTCAAGCGGAAGACCGGTGCCCGCGCGCTGCGCTCGATCGTGGAAGAGATCATGATCGACGTCATGTTCGAAGCGCCGTCGCGCACGGACTTGAAGAAGTGCGTCGTCACGCGGGATCTGGTCGAGAAGCGCTCGTCGAGCGCGCTGCTGATCATGAGCGAGAAGAAGCCCAACCCCACCCAGGGCAAGCCGCCCAAGGGCGAAACGGCCTAACAACCTCACAGCAACTACCGCGATGACGTTCGACGTTCGGCCTGAACGTTGGACGTCTCGCTATGTTCGGAGCAAGCCATGGACATCACGACCCTGCAGGAACTCCCCAAGACCTACGAACCGAAGGAGGTCGAGGCACGCTGGACGAAGCTCTGGGAGCAGTCCGGCGTTTTCCACGCCGACGCCGCCTCGTCCAAGCCGCCCTATTCGATCGCCTGCCCGCCACCCAACGTGACGGGCTCGCTGCACATCGGCCATGCCGTGAACGGCACGATCCAGGACGTCTTGGCGCGCACCAAGCGCATGCAGGGCCACGAGGTGCTGTGGCAACCGGGCACGGACCACGCCGGCATCTCCACCCAGTTCGTGGTGGAGCGCAAGGTCTACAAGGAAGAGAAGAAGTCGCGCCACGAGCTGGGCCGCGAAGAGTTCATGAAGCGGGTGTGGGCCTGGAAGGAAGAGTCCGGCAACGCCATCCACGGGCAGTACAAGCGCCTGGGCGCCAGCATGGACTACGACCGCTGGCGCTTCACCATGGAGGAAGGCTACAGCCGCGCCGTGCGCAAGGCCTTCGTGTTGCTCTACAACAAGGGCTACGTCTACCGCGGCAACCGCATGATCAATTGGTGCCCCCGTTGCCAGACCAGCCTTTCCGACCTGGAAGTCGCGCAGAAGGAGCTGAACGACAAGCTCTACTACGTGAAGTACGGCGAGTTGGTGGTGGCAACCGTGCGCCCGGAGACGATGCTGGGCGACACCGCGGTAGCCGTGAACCCGAACGACGACCGCTACAAGGCCTACGTGGGGACGCAGGTGCCCTTGCCGCTGACCAACCGAACCATCCCCGTGATCGCCGACGACCACGTCGAGGTGGACTTCGGCACCGGCGCCCTGAAGATCACGCCCGCGCACGACCCCAACGACTACGAGATCGGCCTGCGTCATGGCCTGCCCGTGCTCAACACGCTCACGCCCAAGGGCGTGCTCAACGAGCTGGCTGCCCCCTACGAGGGCCTGGACCGCTTCAAGGCCCGCACCCAGATCGTGGCGGACCTGGAGGCCGGCGGCCACCTTGTGAAGGTCGAGGACTACACCCACAACGTGGGCCACTGCGACCGCTGCTCGACCGTGCTGGAACCCTACCTCTCCGACCAGTGGTTCGTGAAGATGGAAGAGCTCGCCAAGGGCGCCATCCGGGTCGTCGAGAGCGGCGAGGTCAAGTTCCACCCCGAGCGCTGGAGCGGCGTGTACCTCGATTGGATGCGCAACGTCCGCGATTGGAACATCAGCCGCCAGCTCTGGTGGGGCCACCAGATCCCCATCTGGACCACGCCGGACGGGCGCACGATCGCGGCCGAGGACGAGGAAACCGCCCGCCAACTCGCGGGCACGGACGAGCTCACGCGCGACCCCGACGTGCTGGACACCTGGTTCAGTTCGGCCCTCTGGACCTTCGCCACCCTCGGCTGGCCGGAAGACACCGCGGAGCTGCGGAAGTTCCACCCCACCAACGTACTGTCCACGGCCCGCGACATCATCTACCTCTGGGTGGCGCGCATGATCTTCAGCGGCCTGGAGTTCCAGGGCGAAATCCCGTTCCACGACGTGATCATCCACGCCACGATCCTCGACCCCGAAGGCCGGCGTATGTCTAAGAGCAAGGGCACGGGCGTCGACCCGCTGGTGATCATCGACAAGTATGGCGCGGACGCGTGCCGCTTCTGGATGGCCGGCGCCGGCACCGCCAGCCAGGACGTGCGCTTCCGCGAGGAGAAGATCGAAACCTACCGGAACTTCGCCAACAAGCTGTGGAATGCCGTGCGCTTCGCCTTCATGAAGGCCGCGCCGGAAGGCTCTGCGCCGCCCGTAAAGCCGGCGCAGTTGGACTCCGCGGTCGACCGTTGGATCATCAGCCGCCTGCACGGTGTGATCGCCTCCGTGACCAGGGACATCGAGACCTACGACTTCGCCAGCGCCACCCAGACGCTCTACGAGTTCACCTGGAACGAGCTCTGCGACTGGTACTTGGAACTCGCCAAGCCGCGCCTGGATGCCGGCGACGAGGGCGTACGCTGGGTGCTTCGCGAGGTGCTGGACTCGCTCTTGCGCCTGCTGCACCCGTTCATGCCCTTCATCACGGAAGAACTCTTCCAGGCCCTGGCCGCGCGCGGCTGGGTGCAGGAAATCGAAACGCTGCAGCGCGCCGAGTGGCCGAAGGCCGACCCGACCGCCCACGACCCGGCCGCGGAGCGCGAGGTGGCCTTGCTGATCGACGTGGTCCGCACCGTGCGGAACGTGCGGGCGGAGCTGAAGATCGAGCCGGCCAAGCTCGCCCCGGAAATCCGCGTTTACGCGACCGACCTCGACAAGCCTTCGTTGGAGGCGTCCGCGAGCATGATCGCGCGCCTGGCCCGCGCGGAGCGCGTTGAAGTTGCTTCGATTGCGGCCATCCCCACCACGTTCGAGAAGGTCGCGACCGGCGTGGCTGGCGATTGCCAGATCCACTTGCCGCTCGAGGGCTTCGGCGACGTCGTCGAGAAGGAGATCCAGCGCCTGGGCAAGGAACAGGTCGCCCTCGAGGCCGAGCAGCAACGCGTGGCCGGCCAGCTGTCGAACGAAACCTTCGTGGCCAAGGCGCCGGCGGCGGTGGTCGAAAAGCTGCGGGCGCGCCAGGACGAGCTCAAGGGCCAGTTGGAGACCGTGCGCCAGACCCTCGAGAAATGGCGCTAACACGGGAAGATCCGCGGCGCCACGCGCGTCGCGCGGCGCTCCTCGCGGCGCTGGATCACCCGGAGCGCCGCTTCCCGGCCGTCCACGTGGCCGGCACCAACGGCAAAGGAAGCGTCGCGGCGATGGTCTCGCGCGGCCTGGTGCTGGCGGGCCGGCACGTCGGCACCTTCACGTCGCCCGACCTGGCGGGGCCGCACGAGCGGCTCGCCATCGATGGCGTCCACATCGCGCCGGCCGCCCTGGCGGCCCTGGAGGCGCGTGTGGCGCCGGCGATCGCCGCTGCAGAAGCCCAATTCCCGGAGCTGGAGCCGATGGGCGCGTTCGAGCGCTGGTGCGCGGCGGCCTGGGTCTGGTTCGCCGAGGCCGGCGTTCAAGTTGCTGTCGTCGAGGTGGGCATCGGGGGCCGCCACGACGCCACGAACGCTTTACCCAACCGGGTAATGGCCCTGATTACGTCGATCGGGATGGACCACGCCGACCGGCTGGGCCCGACGCTCGCCGACATCGTACGAGAGAAGGCGGGCATTCTGCGTGCCGACGTTCCAGCCTTCACCAGCGCTCGCAGGCCTGCTTTGACCATGTTGCGGGCTGAAGCCTCCGCCATGGGCGTGAACCTCCACACCATCCCACCCCTGGTGGGAGAGGAGCTGCCTGGCGGCGGTTGGCGGGTGCAACTCCCTGAACCGACCATTTTGGCGCTGAGCGGCCGACACCAGCTTGAGAACGCCGCGCTTGCCGTGTGGGCGCTCGGCGTGATGGGCGTCCGACCCGATGTGATCTCCCAAGCGCTGGCCACCGTTACCTGGCCGGGCCGGATGGAACGGGTGGCCGACACCGATGGCGGCACCTGGCTGTTGGACGGCGCGCACAACCTGCCCGCGGCCGAAGCCTTGACCGCCAGCTGGGGTGATCCCATGGTCGTGGTGGCTGGCTTCCAGGCCGGCAAGGATGCCGCGGCGATGGTACCGACGCTGACGGCGGGCGGCCGCCCGCTGATCGCGGTGGCTGTCCCCGGGGCCCTCGCCACCTGGGAACCCGAAGCCTTGCGGCCGTTTGCTTGCGGCCCGTTCCACGTGGCCCGGGACGTGCCCGAGGCGTTGGGCATGGCCCGCGCGATCGCCAGGGGGGGCTTGCGGGCGGTGGCCGGATCGTTGTATCTGGTGGGGGCGGTACGCGCGCACCTCGGTGCCTGCTTGCCGTTCGCGCACGAAGGAGCGTCCTAGGTTGTCCAAGCGCGGGTCGTTGATCGGCAATATCTTCTTCTGGCTGTTCCTGCTCGTCGCCTCGGGCGGCGCCTTTGCCGCGGGCTTCTGGTACACCTTCGGCGCCACGCTGAACGTGAACACCAAGAGCCCCGTTGCGGAGTCCACGGCGAAGCCCGGCGCGATCCGGTCGCCCGGCGAGGCCGCCAAGCCGACGGCCACGCCCACGCTGGCGCCCGGCCCGTTGCCCGTGCCGTCGATGACGGCAACGCCGGCCGGGGCCACGCCCACGCCGATGGCCGTGCTGGGTGCGGTACCCAGCCCCGGCCGCGCCTCCGCCACGCCGGCACCGGCCCGCACGGCGGCGCCCACGCCGGTTCCCGCGCCAACCAAGAAGGAAGAGATCTACCGCGTGCAGGTCGGCGCCTTCGACTCTCGCGAGAGCGCCCAGCGCCAGGTGGACGAGCTCCATGGCGTGGGAATCAACGCGGTGGTGGTCTACGACGGCGGCGCCTACCATGCCCAGCTGGGCGCCTACCGCGACCGCGCCGCCGCCATCTCCGTGGCCGACGAGGTCAACACCCGCGGGTACTCGGTGACCATTCGGCACTAGGCCGATCCGGGTATAACGGCGTTATGAAGCGAGCTGCCATCGGATCCTGCATCGCCTTATCCTGCCTGGCAACTGCCTGCCAGGACAAGGTCCCGACGCGTCCCACGACCACCACGTCAACGAAGGCGGCCTCCGCGGAGGCGTTCGATCTGCCCAAGTCGGTGGCGCTGACGTTGCCGCCCGCGCTGAACATCGTCGCGCAGGGCGCCGGCAACATCGTGGCCCAAGGTGCGGGGAACATCGTGACCAACGCCAGCAGCAACGTGGTCGCCAAGGGGAGCCAGCGCCGGGTGTTGGCCGCCGAGCCGTACCCGTTCCTCTCCACCCTGCTGCCCATCTACATGCGCATCTACTCCTCCAGCACGCGCAAGATCGACCTGGCGCTGGCCGCCTTGCGCAAGGCGGGGCTGAAGGACGGCATGGTCGTGACGTTCACGGATGACGACCCCGTGCCGGCGCTGGCGACCGTGACGGTGAGGTACAAGCGCGTGGGCAAGCAAGCCGTCGTCCAGGTCTGCTTCGGCCCGACCTTCGACGAGTCCAAGCTGGGGGGCGTCGCGGTGTTCCAGGACGCCAAGCATGGCAAGCTGCTGGTCCATCCCCCGTTGCCTTCCGTGAAGGCGCTGCTGCTGGCCAGCACCTTCGACCACGAGCTGCACCGTGCCAGCGCGGACGGGCTGGTCGACGGCTCGCTGGTGCCGGGCGGGGTTGGGCCGACCGACGGCTTGATCCCGGTCGTGGCCTCCGCGGAACGCTACCACTACGAGTTCGAGGAGCTCGAGCCGGCCAAGCATCAGGGCGCTACATTCAGCATGGCCGTCGCCGCTTATCGCACCATCAAAGAGAAGCCGGAATTCAACGGCGAATACGGCCTGACGGCCAACTTCCTGCCGGAAGGTGGCGTGGCGGCGGTCGGCGGGATGCAGACGCAAGGCACGGGCCCGACCTTCGTCTGGTTCGCAGGCTTGAGCAAGCCCATTGCCGACCCCACGCAGCCGCACACGCTGTTCGGCATCGTCCAGGACGGCGCGTTGAAGGATTGGCCCCGCAATACGGCCAGCGACGCCTTGTTGGCGATCGTGCCCGCGGACGGCAGCCTCCACAAGCCGTACCCCATCTCTCCGTTGGCGACCGACCTCGACAAGGATTCGGCATTCGCGTTGCCGATAGCCACCCCTTGAAGCGCGTCCTGGCGCTCGTCGCGGCCGTGGCCCTGGTCGCCTGCAAGGCGCCGACCACCAAGCCGCTCGCGACAGAGGGCACCGTGGCCGGCGGGGCCGCCGCGGTCCACCTCAACAGCGTCCACCTGCGCCTTCGCTTCGGCACCGGCGCCGTGCCCGGCCAGGTACTGCTAAACGGCACGGTCTACAAGGTCGCGGCCGATGGCGGCTTGGACGTGTCCCTGGCCGCCGTGCAGGCGGCCCGCGCGCACGGCGGCTTCACCTTGATTGCCCCCGGCTATGCGCCCCAAGTGCTGGGACCGAACGTGACAGGCGAGGTGGCCGTGGCGCCGCTGGGCGCCAGCAGCGTGAAAGGCGTGACGGTTTCCTTGCCCGGCAACGTGATCGGCTATACGCCGCCCGTCGGGCCAGGTCAGCAGACGGTTTCGACCGGCGGTTCCGGCGGCACCGGGACGGGCAGCCAGTCCGGCACCGGCGGCACCACAGGCATCGGGGGTACGGGCGGCCAGTCCGGAGCAGGCGGCACTACAGGCTCGGGGGGTACGGGCGGCCAGTCCGGCACCGGCGGCACCACGGGGCCAGGTTCTTCGGGCGGAACCGGCGGCTCGGGCTCCGCACCGATCGCCGTAGGCCTCCTGATTGGCCAGGCGGGCCCTCTGAACCCAGGCCCGTTCTCCCTCACCATCGACCTCGCCGACTGGGCAGGCCAACCCGAGCGCGCGGAAGCTGCCCGCCGGCTGTTGGACGGCATCCACGGCCTGGGCGCCGCCGGCCGCGCCAAGCTCGAGCAGGATGGCATCACGCTGTCCGGGCTCGTGCTCACGATCAAGTTGAACGTAGACCTGAGCCAGGCCGCCGCCGGCCATGCGGAGTTCCCGTTGCCGGCGCTGACCGCCATGGGCGTTTACTTGGAGCTGACGCTCACCGCCGCCCAACTGCCGGCCCCCGGTCCAACGCCGGGCCCCACGACCGGTAGCACGCCCCTGCCCACTTCGGCCAACTGGGGCCCGGGCGTGGCCAACATCCTCAGCGACCTGGGCTCGGCCGTGATTGGCAACAACGGCGCCAAGCTGGTTGGCCTCGTCCGCGTGCCCTTGCTGCCGGATTCCCAGCACTTCGTGGCCGTGGGAGGAGAGACGGGCAAGTATCACCTGCTGACCTACACGGACTCGCCCACGGCTGCCATGCTGGTCCAAATGGTGGACCAGGCCGGTGTGCCGATCGGTTCGCCGTTCGTGTCGACGCCCTCGGGGGCCTTCGTCGTCGGACCGGTCCCCGCCACGCCGGCGTACGTCTTCCTGGACTGCCGCGGCCAGCGGCTGGGCCTGGCAGGCATCGCCCCAAACCCAGGGGCCATGGTGCTGCGCAACGACTTGGACGCGGCCACCACCGCCATCACCGACTTGGTCCTGGACGAGCTCCGCAACAACGGCAAGAGCATGGCCGCCTTCAACTCCGCCGGCTACGATGCGGACGTGGCCTTCATCCGCAACCTCCTGAACCAGTCCCAGGCCCGTTGGGTGGTCCAGGCCAACGACGTGGTGCTGGTGGCCGCCTTCGTGCGCCGCTTGCTGGCCGGTGCCGGCCACCCGGTCCAGGCCATCCCGGCCGTGCCGGCCCCGGCGCGGGGCACCATTTTACGAGCCTTCACCACCACCAGCTTGCCGGAAATCATCAAGGTCGACAATGCCGGCAACATGTGGATCCTCAACGGCAGCACGGGCACTTCCGAGCTGTTGGGCGCGGACGGCTCGGCGATCGCCACGCTGAACGCCGGCGGCGTGGGCTCGACGGACCTGGCATTCGATCCGCAAGGCAACGCCTGGCTCTGCAACGGCAACAACACCCTCATGAAGTTCTCGCCGGTCGGGCTGTTGCTGCAGACGGTCACCCTTTCCTGGGGCCCCCGCGGCATCGGCATCGACGGCAAGGGTGACATGTGGGTCTCGGACCCTACGCCGCCGCAGCGGTTCCACCACCTGACGGGTGCCGGCGTGGAAGTGGGGACGTTCACCACGGGGATGTATCCCCTGAGCGTCGCCTTCCACCCCACCACCGGCGAGATGTGGGTGACGGACGAATGGATCCCGGGCACCCTGTCGCGCCGCTCGGCCACGGGCGCGCCCCTGGCTTCCTGGACGACGCCAAAGTGGTCCCACGAGGTGCTCTTCGACGCCAGCGGCGATCCGTGGACGGTGAACGGTGCGGATCCAGGCAGCATGTCGCACTACAAGCCGGATGGGACCCTCGTCGGCACCTACGCGACCGGTTCGCTCACGTCGCATGCCGTCTTCGACGACGCGGGCAACATCTGGGCGGTCAACCAGAAGTTCGACGGGGGCGGCAACTCCGTTTCCGTGCTCAAGGCCGACGGCACGTCCCTCGGCACCTACCCCGTCGGCAACCGCCCCAACGGCATTGCCAAGGACTGGGCCGGCAACCTGCTCATCACCGATAGCTTCGGCGCGAAGATCCAGGTCGTAGCGCCCTAAAGCTCGTATTTGCCCAGGGCCAAGGCCACGGCCGCCAGGGCTGCCGTCTCCGTGCGCAGGATGCGCGGGCCCAGCGAAACCGGCCGGGCGCCGGCCGCGGCAAGCGTCTCCAGTTCCTGGGGCGTCCAGCCGCCCTCGGGGCCGATGAATAGCGCCAAGCCGGCCGGCGGGCTGGGCGGCAGGGCGGCCAGGAGGCTGGGGCGATCGCCCCGCTCGGCCAGCACGAAGCCCCATTCCCCGGGCGCCAGCGCCACCTTGTCTACGGCCATGGGCGCCTCGACCGTCGGCAGCCGCCCACGCTCGCTTTGCTCCGAGGCTTCGAGCACCAGCTTGCGCCAGCGCGCCAACTTGGCTTCCACCTTCTCGCCCTTGACATGGACCACCGAGCGGGCGGCCGTCAGCGGCACGATCCGCGCCACGCCGAGTTCCGTGGCCTTTTGGAGGATCCAGTCCAGCTTGTCCGCCTTGGGCAGCGCCTGGTAGAGCGTCACGGGGACCGGCGGGTCCGGCACCTCGCTGCGCTCCAACACCCGGCCGTGCGGCCCTTCCAGGATGCAGCGGAAGGCGGCCCCGCTGCCATCCAGCACCATGACCTCGGCGCCGTCCCCCAGGCGCATCACGCGCTGTAAGTAGTGCAACTGGTCCTTGGCGAACCCGACCACCTCGCCCGCGAAGGGCTCCACGAACAACCTGACCATCACTCGCTCTCCGGCCCGAACTTGATCGGTGCCCCTTCGAAGGGCAGGATCAGAATCTCCTGCTGCGCCCGGAAGCCCATCTCGCGGTATAGCCCGCGGGCGCTGTGGTTCCCGACATGCACGCCGATGGTCGCCCCATGCAGGCCCTTCTCGCGGATCGTCTCGATGGCGGCCTCCAGCAGGCGGCGCCCCCACCCCTTGCCGCGGGCGGCGGGCACCAGGTAGAGGTCCGAAATCGCGGCCGTGGCGTAGTAGGTGTCGATGCGCGGCAAGTTGGCCACGATCAGCGCGAAGCCCAGGACTTCCCGGTGCTCCGTCAGCACGAGGACCTGCCCCAAAGGCACCAGGTCGGCCACGTGCGTGGCCATCCGCTCCGCGTTCTCGCGTGTCTCGCGCACCATCCGCTGGTGCTTGCGGTTGTGCTCGCGCTGGAAAGCCAACCACAGCAGGGCTATGGCGTCGACGTCGATGGGCTTTGCGAGACGTATCTTCATGTAGTCACAAAAAAGGCGCGGGACCGCGAGGTCCCGCGCCAGGAGCGTGAAGAACTAGCCTTCCGACTTCGCCTCTTCGGCCACGGGGGCCGCAGCGACGGGAGCCGCAGCGGGGGCCGGGGCCGGAGCAGGAGCGGCGGCCGGCTTGGGGGCAACGGCCTCCTTGGCGGCGACGCGCTTCGAAGCGAGCGTCTTCATCTGGTTGGCGCTCTCGAACTTCTTCATGAAGCGCTCCACGCGACCCTCGGTGTCGACGATCTTCTGGGTGCCGGTGAAGAAGGGGTGGCACGCCGCGCAGATTTCCGTGCGGAGGTCGACGCCCTTGGTCGTCCCGGTGGTGAAGCTGTTGCCGCAGACGCAGCTAACGCTCACTTGCTTGTAGTTGGGGTGGATGCCGGCTTTCATAAAGTTCTCCAAACTAGGTGGGCTGGTTCCAAGCAGCCCGGTGATGAAACGAACCCCAATGCTACCTCACGGCGGCCCGGAGCGTCAATCGGGAGGCCCATGCTATACTCATGGGCCTATTTCCCCGCCCCAAGAGGACCGGCTCACATATGCTCAAGCTGCTCTCCAAGATCATTGGTGATCCCAACGAACGCAAGGTCAAGCGCCTCGACCCGATCATCCGGCACATCAACGGGCTGGAAGAGGACATGGCGAAGCTGTCCGACGAGGCGCTGCGTGGGAAGACCGCGGAGTTCAAGCTGCGCGTCGAGAACGCCCTGCGCGGCAAGCGCCAGGAAGACCTCAAGGCCATCGAGGTCGAGGTGCTGGAAGAGATCCTGCCGGAGGCGTTCGCCGTCGTCCGCGAAGCCGGCAAGCGCGTCCTCAACATGCGCCACTTCGACGTCCAGCTGGTGGGCGGCATCATCCTCCACCGCGGCCAAATCGCGGAAATGCGCACGGGCGAAGGCAAGACCCTGGTCTCCACCTTGCCGGCATACCTCAACGCGATGACCGGCAAGGGCGTCCACATCATCACGGTCAACGATTACCTGGCCAAGCGCGACAGCGAGTGGATGGGCCAACTGCACCGCGCTCTGGGCCTGGAAGTGGGCCTGATCCAGAACCACTACCACCCCGGCCAACGCCGCATCTCCTATGGCGCCGACATCACTTACGGCACCAACAACGAGTTCGGCTTCGACTACCTGCGCGACAACATGGCCGGCAACACCCACGAGTGCGTCCAGCGCGGCCTCGGCTTCGCCGTCATCGACGAGGTCGACTCGATCCTGATCGACGAGGCGCGCACGCCCT
>JAQBPE010000345.1 GCA_028287685.1 Cyanobacteria bacterium RYN_339
CCACCGTTGTTCGACACAATCGGCGCCTTCACCTCGATCGGCGCAAAGGTAGGCGTGACGACCGGCACAACGGTGACAGGCGGCGCCACCGTACCAGACGATCCTGTGGCACCCACCACCACCGTCCCATCAGCAGCCGGCGGAGCTGAGTGCTGCGTCGTGGTCCCCACCCGGTTCGGTGCCGGCGTACATCCAACCAACAGTAGCAAGCTAGTCACGACCCGAATTGACCGAGAACGGCGAGACACACGCGACATGGAAGACGGCCTCCGCACATAACACAAACGCGCACCACGCCTGCTCTTCCCAATATTCCCCGCCACCAGAATTCCTCGCTCGCCTGCTCCACATTCGTCCCAAAAGCAAGCACCCACCCGCCCGATCTACCCAGGTACCGGCAGCGCGCGGTACAATGGTGCCCCGTCGCTCGGTTCCGGAGGTCTTCCCCTTCCATGTCCGCCAACCCCATTTTCGCCCTAGACATCGGCACCCGAAACGTCATCGGGATCGTGGCCCGGCCGGACGGCGATCGCCTCTCCATTCTCGCCATCGCCATGCAAGAGCATGAAGAGCGCGCCATGCGAGACGGTCAGATCCACGACATCCCAAAGGTCGTGCGCGCCGTCCGCCACGTGAAGCTGGAACTCGAGCGCCAACTCGGCTCCCCGCTCACCCAGGTAGCGATCGCCGCCGCAGGCCGCGCCCTCCAAACCCACCGCGCCCGGGCCAAGCAGGACGTGGGCCTGGAGAACACCATCGATAAGGAGCGCCTGCGCACCCTGGAGCTGAAGGCCATCCAGGACGCCGTCGGCAGCCTGCGCGGCGACGACAACCACTGTGTTGGCTATTCCATCGTCCACTACTATTTGGACGGCCAGCCCATCACCAACCTGGAAGGGCAGCGCGGCAAGCAAATCGAGGTCGAGCTGATCGCCACGTTCCTGCCCCGCGTGGTCACGGACTCGTTGGTGGCCGTCTGCCACCAGTCCGGGTTGGAGGTGCAGAACCTCACCTTGGAGCCGATCGCCGCCATCAACGCGGCCGTGCCGCCCAACATGCGGGCACTGAACCTGGCCTTGATCGACATTGGCGCCGGCACATCCGACATCGCGCTCACGCAGTCCGGCACGGTCATCGCGTACGCCATGGTGCCTCAGGCCGGCGACTCGCTGACGGAGGCCATTGCAGAGGCCTACTTGCTGGACTTCATCGAAGCCGAGCGCGTGAAGCACGCGCTCGCGGGCGATGGCGCGGTCACCTTTACGGACGTGCTGGGCCTGGACCACACCTTCGCCGCGGAGGCCATCCGCCAGCATGTGCGCCCCACGCTCGAGATTCTGATCAAGCAGATCGCGGAGCAAATCGTGGCGCTCAATGGCAAGGCGCCCTCGGCCGCGATCCTGATTGGCGGCGGCAGCCTGTTCCCGGCCATCGGTCCGATGCTCGCCAACGCCCTGGGCCTGCCGGAGAACCGCGTCGCCGTGCGCGGCACGGAGATGATCAAGCGGTTGGACTCGGTCCCCGAGCTGCTCGCGGGTCCGATGGGCGTGACGCCCGTGGGCATCGCCCTGGCGGCCCTGGAAGCGCCGGGCTTCCGCTTCCTCACCATCTACCTCGACAACAAGGTGATCAACCTCGAAGACTGGGGCCACACCAAGGTGGTCGACGCGTTGATCGGCGCGGGTTACAACCTCGACGAGTTGGCGCCCAAGGTGGCGAAGACGATTTCCCTCACCATCAACGGGGAACCGAAGCCGTTCCCGGGCTCCCCGGGCGCGCACACGCGCATCCTCCTCAACGGCCAGCCCACCACCGCGGACGCCGCCCTCAACGACGGCGCGCGCATCACCGTGCTGCGGCCGATCCCGGGCGAGGAAGATGCGCCGCTGCGCGTGTCGGACATCGTCGATCTCCGCCCGGTGCCGGTCGTGATCAACGGGCTCGCGATGGACTTCCCGCCCCTGGTCAAGGTGAACGGCACCTCGATCATGGGCGATCGCCAACTCACAGACGGCGACTCCCTGCAAATCGACCGTTCCGTGAAGGCCTTGATGGTCCAGGCCGGCCTGACGGAGATGCCCACCGCCACGCTGCGTTACTGGGTGGACGGCGAACCGCGCGAGTACCCGCTTCGCCAGATCCGCATCGCGATCGACGGCAAGGAAGGCACGCTGGAAACCGAAATCCGCGGCGGCGAAACCGTCGAAGCCTCGCAGCAGCTCTTCCCGCACCCCACCGTGGGCGAGGTGCTGCCCCCCGGCACCAACGCCATCGCCCTGCGCTTGAACGACCGGCCGCTGGCCGTGCCCAACCCCGCCCTTGAAATCCACATGGATGGCGAGGCCGTGGCCGTGGATACGCCCATCAAGGACGGTGCCCAGATCCGGCGCCAGTTGGGGCGCCGCATGACCGTGGCCGACATCCTGCCGCTGATCCAGGACGAGCTGGACGGGGACGAGGGCGACGAACTGCTCATCACCGTCGACGGCAAGTTCGCCGACACGTCCACGGCTATCACGGCCACCAGCCTGATCGAAGTCCTGACGGACGAAGAGGGAGAGCCGGACGACGACGAGGCCGGAGCGACCCGCCGGGCCCGAGCGGATTAAACCAAAGCCCTTCCAAGGCCGATAACTACCCTGGATGGTTGATTTCCGTGGGATTGCGGTACGACACCATCAGCCAAGGGATGTGATTCAGGAAGGAGGGTGCAGCATCATGGACGACCGCGACAGCCGCGCGCTCCTCGAAGAATGCCTGCGCCTGAATGGCGAGCTGCGCCTGCCGTCGATCGGCACCAGCATGTGGCCCGACATCCGTTCCGGCGACGAACTGCGCCTGCGCAACGTGGGCTTCGACCAAATCGCCCCCGGCGACATCGTGCTCTTCCAGCACGAGCGCACGCTGGTCGCCCACCGCGTGCTCAAGGCCTACGCCGAGAGCGGCCGCGCCATGCTGCTGGTCAAGGGCGACAACCGCACCTTCGCGGACCCGCCGATCTTCTACGAGCAGGTGGTGGGCCGGGTGGAGGAAGCGTGGCGCGACGGCAAGTCCGTCTACCAGCGCGGCCGGGGCCAGCGTGGCCGCTGGAAGGCCTGGCGCTCGCACATGCAGGAGCGCTTCTGGCATGGCGTGATCGAGCGCTTCCTGGGCGCCCGGCCGATCGCGCCCGAGACCCAGACCGTGTACCAGTTGGTGGCCCATGCCTTGGGGCGCGCGGATGCCCCGCTGTTGGCCGCCAACCTCGACTGGGAGCTGGTCTACGCCGAGGCGCAACAGGGCCGCCTGACGCCGCTCCTTGCCTGCTCCTCGGCCGCCGTGCCGGACTGGTTCCGCGATCGCTGCCGTCAGGACCTGCGCGAGAACCAGGCCCACCACCTGTTGCTGTACGACCAGTTGGAACAGCTGCTGGCCGCCTACAAGGCCGTGGGCCTGGAGGTGATGGTGGTGAAGGGGCCGGCGATCGCCGATACCTATTACCCGAACCCGTCCTGGCGCCCCATGGTCGACATCGACCTGGTGGTTCATGACGCAGACTGGGCCCAGGGCCTGACGGTGCTCCAAGGGCTCGGCTTCGAGCCGGAGTCGTCGCGCTGGAGCGGCCTCACGGAGGAGCTGACCGGGCAGGTGGCCATGCTCAAGCCGATGGGCCCAGCGGTCACCGCCGTGGAACTGCACCGCGACCTCAAGTTCCTGTCCGAGCGCCTGGCCGTGCGCGGCGAGGTGACCATGGCGCGGGCCTGGGCCGATGCGCGACCCTACGCCGGCGCGCTGACGCTCTCGGCGGAAGACGCGATCGCCTACGCCAGCACCCACTGGGCCCAACACCACTTCTTCAGCTCGATCTGGCTGGTGGACATCGCCTTGATGGTGACGAGGCCGGAGCTTGATTGGGACAAGCTGGTGCGCCAGGCCCACCATGACGGCACCGCCCACTTCCTCTGGTGCGCCTTGTTCCTGGCGCAGGCCCTGTTCTCCGCCCATGTGCCGCCGGAAGTCCTGACGGCCTTGCAGCCTCCCTTCCCGAAGGGCGCCCTGGTGCGCCACCTGCTCTGGGAGAAGACCCTGACCAGCTTCCAGGAGCAGGCGGACGCGCGCTCGCTCGCCTTGCAACTGCTGCTATTCAAGCACTGGCGCTGGACGATGGCCGGCCTTTACCACGGCGTCTTGCCCAGCAAGCGCTGGCTGCAGCAGCACTACGAGCCGGAAGACGTAGCCTGCGGGCACACCCGGCTGTTGCTGCGGCATTGGCGAACCCTTGGCGGCTTGTTGGGTCGCAAGCCCTAGCGGGTGTGCTAGAATTGGGCTTCTGGCACCGCCCCCCCCGGCAAGGAGAACCTCAGCCCATGGAAGGCAACAGCTTCCGCACCCTCGGCGAATGCGAGTTCGGCACCGTCTGGTTCGTCGAAGGCGAGGGCAAGGTCGTGGTCAACGCGTACCAGGCCGCGCTGTACTTCAGCGTCGACGACTTCATGAACTTCGCCACGATGGTGGCGGAGGCGCGCAAGAAGATGAGCGGCGAGCGCGAGCCCGTGCCCGCGCCACCGGCGCCCACCTCTTCCAAGATCCGGCAGTTCCGGCCCAACAACACGGAAGACTAGCCTCCAGCCCCGCGCAAGCGGGGCTTCTTGTTGGCGGGTACAAAGGTGGCAGCCCAACCACCCAAGGAGACCGCCTTGCGCCGAATCGCCACCGCCACCCTCGCCCTGCTGACCGTCGCGACGCCGGCCTTCGCCGAAGACGCACCCGCGAACTACCAGAAGCGGACCGTCGCCGTGGTCGAGCGCGCCGGCGACCCCTACGCCCCGGCCCTGAGCCGGGCGCTGGCCACCCTCGGACGCTTCAACATGTTGGACGTGGACCCCGGCGGCGAGGCGGCGACCGCCGGCATCGTGGCCCGCGTGGCCGCTCGGGCCGGCACGGGGCCCGCGACCTACGCCTTCGTGCCACGCTTCACCTTCGGCCGCACGGAGGCCGAGGTCCACGAGCCGGCGCGCGACGCCCACGGCAAGATCGTCACGTCGGGCCAGGACCAGGCCGTGACGGTCAGCGCCCACGTGCGTTGCCCCTTCACCTGCCATGTCGACATCTACGAGGTGCCCTCCGGCAAGCACGTCGAAGGCTTCGATCTCGTGGACACGCTCTCGCGCACGATCGAATACACCTACGATCGCCATGACAGCGTGGCGGCCATCCAATACATGGCCACGGAGCTCGGCACGCGCATCGGGATCGAGCTGACACGCCCTCCGCGCGAAGCCTTCGCCACCCAGGCCCTCTCCGCCGCGGAGAACCTCGGCTCCCAGCTGACGAACCACGTGCGCCAGATGGAGGCCTTCAAGCTGCAGGCCGGGGTGTTAGGCTACAACGCCGAACGGGACTGGGTCATCTTCAACCTGGGCAGCGGGCTGTCCGTGCGCCCCGACGACTGGTACCGCGTCACGCGCGACGGCGCCGAGGTCGGGTACCTCAAGATCCGTGCCCTGGAAGCCGACCGCAGCGCCGCCCAGCCGGTCTTCCTGGACCGCGCGGTCCAGGTGGGCGATCGGGTGGCGGAATACCCCAAGGGCAACGTATGGCACGGCGCCAAGGGCGGGATCCTGGCCCTGAACACCGGCGTCGCGGGTACGCTGGGTTACGGTCTGCAGTGGGACGTGGGCCCCACCTTCAAGCTCTCTGAGCTCTACTTCACGTTGGACGCAAACGGCTTCACGGGCGCCAGCGGCTTCGCCGTCGACCTGGGCCTGGTTCAGAAGTACTTCAATCGGCGCGTGGGGTTCTCGTGGGGCGCCCGCGCCGGGGCCCTTAGCTTGGCGCCGCTCACCGGGAACACCGTGCTGCCCGCGGGCCAACTGGTGGCCGGTGTGGACTATTTCCTCTCACCCTGGTTCGTCTGGAACACAGAGCTCGGAGCGGAAGCCGTGTGGCCGGTGGCCAACGCGACCGGGGGCATCCAATACCCCCTTGGCGCCGTCGCGCGGACGGGCCTCTCCGTCAACTTCTAGCGGATCCCCATCAAGCAAAGCACGACCGCGGATACGAGCAAGAGTGTCGATTCCATCCTGGCCCCCTTTCAGCACTTTGGCTATCTTAAGATAGTTGTACTGAATGAATGTGCCTGGAAGTTGTCGTGTTTATGAATGTTCGGCTGGTTCGCCGACGCCGACCGGCTCCACGACGCGCACCGGGTACAGCACGAGGGGGTTAACCAGGCGCAGGCAGACGATCGCGGACTCATCCAGCACCACGTCCGCACCCACGAACTGGTGCAAGGCGTCCCGGATCGTGGCCACCACGGCGTCGGCGTCGCAGCCCGGGCGATCGCGCAGGCACTTCTCGAGGCGCTCCACGCCGAAAGTCTCGCCGTTCTGGTTCTCCGCCTTCAGCACGCCATCCGTGAGCAGGAGCAGGCTTTCGCCCTCCTGCAGCCGGACGTTGCCTTCCTCCAACCGGTCGGTGAAGAGCTCGCGGCCCACGCCCAAGGGCATGCCGCGCGTGATCAGCATGGTGAGCCCCCCGCGGCGGCCCAGCACGAACGCGCCGGTGTGGGCGGCACTGGAGTAGGTGACGGCACCGGAGAGCAGGTCGACCTGGGCATAGAACGCCGTGACGTGGTCGCCCTGGGCGATGTAGTCGACCAGCAGGTGGTTGACATCCAGCAAGGTCTGGGCCGGCGAGAGCTGCTCCGCCGCGCGCGAGCGCCAGAAGGCATTGGTGAGGCCCCGCTCGACGAGCGCGCTGGCGTTCCAACCGGTGGCGTCACCAATGAACAGGCCCAGCTTGGTCTCGGTGAAGGCCTGCACGTCTGCGAAGCTGCCGCCGGGCTCTTCGCCGGGGATCGTGACCTGGGCGTGCTCGACTTGCCAGCTGGAGCGCAGCTGCGAGCGATCGAACGGCCGCGGGTGCGGCGCAAGGTGGCCGCCCACCGAGTTCAGCAAGGCGGACTTCTGCTCCTCCAGCTGGCGGCGGCGCTGCTTGTCCAGCAACAACAGAGCCAGCAACCAGCTCAAGCCCGCGGCGAGCGCCGCGGCCAGGCCCAGCCCAAGCACCAGCGGCTTTGGCTTGCCACCGACGGTGGGCAGCGCGATCGCCCCCGCACGCGCCACCGGCACGGCCAGGCGCAAGGCCACCTGCGTGGGCTGCGGAGCGGCCGCGGGATGCTCCGCACCGGCCAACACCTTGGGTGCCTCGGAGGGGTAAACGACCACGTTCTCTTCTTGCTCCACCGTCTTGCCGGCGCCCTCGGGCAGGTTGATCTTCGTGCCCACGGGCAGGTTGGAGCGATCGGGCAGCAGGGCCTTGTTGCCCTCCCAGATCTTGAAGAACATCGTCTCGTCGCCGTAGTGGTCGCGCGAGATCTGGTACAGCGTGTCGCCGGCCTTGATCACGTAGTCTTGGGCCGGCGTGGCGACCTGCTTCTTGACCATGCGCTTGATCACCCGCAGGGCGTTGTGGGGCGGGGCCTGGACGGGCGCCGGCGCCATCGGGGCCACCTCGCCGGGCGCCACCGCGATCTTCTGGGTGTAGTAGGCCGTGAAGATCGAGCCGGGCTTGTTGCGCGGCGCGAGGTCGATCTCGCCATCGGGCTTGTGGCCTTTGAGCGTTTCCAGCACGCCGCCCTCGGGCGTCTGGCCCACCAGGGCGGGCTCGCTGGCGGCGATCACCTTGAGCTTGCCGTCCAGCTGGGCGGCCAGCTCGTAGTCCACGCCTTCCTTGTTCAGGCCGGAGGTGGCGCCGATCAGGGACTTGAGGTCGTTGTTGCCCGTGAAGACGCGCGCGGCCAGCTCCTGCGAGTGGTGCTCGGCCTCCTTGGTGGCCTTCTCCATTCCGCTGGCGCCCGGCTTGGCGCTGATGTAGCCCGACAACACCAGCGTGCCGGCGGTGATCATCGCGACGTTCAGCAGCCCCAACAGCGCGCAAACGGCCTGGACGGTGTTGAAGCGGCGAGCGGGCCGTGCCGTTGTGATGTCGGTCATAGATCCCCACGAAAAACGAGCCCCGAGCGTCTTGTTATCATAACGCGAAACTCGGAACTCGTCTGCTGGAAACTAGCGTCTTTACGGCGCCGTGACTTCCTTCGGCGGGGGCGGCGGGGCATCCCGCAGATCCATCTCGTGGAAGACCACGCCCTCGTCCTCGATCATCTTGATGAATTCGGGGCCGAGCGCCGGGTCGAAGTGGCTGCCGATGCCCTGGCGGATGATGTTCAGCGCCTGGGAGAGCGGCATCGCTTCACGGTAGTCACGCTTGGAGGTGATGGCGTCGAACACGTCGCCCAGGGCCAGGATGCGGCCGCCGAACGGGATGTCTTCGCCCGCCTGCTTGTTGGGGTAGCCCTTGCCGTCCCACTTCTCGTGGTGGGCGCCGGCCATCGCGGGGATGTGGCTCTGCGCTTCCGGGAAGTGGATCGTGTCCAAGATCTCCTTGGTGTGCACGACGTGCATCTTCATGATCTCGTACTCCTCGTTGGTGAAGGAGCCGGGCTTCATGAGGATCGCGTCCGGCGTGCCGATCTTGCCCACGTCGTGGAGCAGGCCGGCAATGCGGATGTTCTCGACCTCGTCCTCCGGCAGGCCGATGCGGCGCGCCAGGCGGACGGAGTACTCCGTGACACGCCACGAGTGGCCTGCCGTCAGGGGGTGCTTGGTATCGATCGAGGCGCCCAGCGCCTGAACGAAGCTGTAGAAGGTCTTCTTGAGGTCGTCCGCCAGGCGGGTGGTCTTGGTGTGGAGCTTGGCGTTCTCGATCGAGACCGAGGCGTGACCGGCGATGGCGTTCAGGAGGTCGAGGTCCTTGTCGCCGAAGGCGTTCACGACGGCCTGCGAGTCGACGTAGAGCAGGCCGATGATCACGCCCTTCGCGAAGATGGGCACGCACATGACCATGCGCAGGTTCAGCGCCATGATCGACTGCTGGAACTGGAACTCCTCGTCGTTCATCGCGTCGGCCACGTTCTCGGCCTCGCCGGTCTGCAGCACCTTGGTGCAGATCGACTGCGAGATCTCGTGGTCCTCGTCGAGCGGCAGCGAGCGCTTGGTGTCGCGCGCGGCGCGGCAGATCAGGCGGCGGCGGTCGTCGTCGAGCAGGAACAGGAAGCCGCGCTCGGCGCGCGAGACTTCGAGCGTCATCTTCACGATGAGGTCGAGCACCTCCTCCATCTCCAGGGAGCCGGAGATGGTCTTGGAGAGGCCGTTCAGCATCTCCAGGCGCTTGCTCTTGTCCACCCACTCCTGGTGGAGGCGGGCGTTTTCGATCGCGCCGGCGGCCTGGGCGGCCAACGACATGACCATCTCGAGGTCGCTCGGCGTGAAGTTCTCGTTGATCGACTGGCGGTCAACGTAGATCGCGCCGATCATCTTGCCCTTGATCCGCATCGGCACGCAGATGACGGTGCGGAGGTTGAGGTCGACGACGGACTGCGCCTGGTTGAACTGGGTGTCCGACAGGGCGTCGAAGACGCAGACCACTTCGCCGGTGTTGAGCACCTTCTCCGCGATCGACTTGGAAAACTGCCAGTCCATCGGGCTGCGGCGATCGACGTTCACGCGGCTGACCTGCGAGCGGATCTGGCCGTTCTCGAAGAACAGCAGGAAGCCGCGCTCGGCGCCGGTGATCTCGACGATCATGTCCACGGCCTGTTCCAGGATCTTGTCCAGGTCCTGGATGTTGCTCACGATCATGGAGAACTTGATCAGCTGCTCCATGCGGCGGTTGGAATGCTCCAAATCCGCGACGCGGGAGTGCAGGCCGGTGTTGGCGTTGGCCAGAACCTCGAATTCCTTCGCGATCTGGGCCTGGCGGTGCGCTTCCGAGGCGGAGGCGGAGGCAGCGTGGCTGATCTCCTTGCCCAGCCAGGCCATCCGCTCGTCCATCGGGGCGTCCTCGGGCAGGGCCGCGGCCACTTCGACACGCGGGCCCATCGGGGCCATGGCCGTCGGCGCCTTGGCGCCTTCGTCACGGTGCAGCTGGGCACGCTCCATGAAGGAGAGGAAGGCTTCGCGGTTCTCGTCGGCCAGCTGCTCCAGCAAGATTTGCAGCTTGGACTTGGCCTCCAGCAGGAGTTCCTTCGCCTGGGCGGGCTGCGACGTGCTCTTGGCCATGCCATGCAAGGCCACGGACTCCAGCGCGGGCATGCCGATCTCGCGGGCGATTTCGACGGCTTCCTGGAAGGCGCCGAGCGCCTCGCCGGTCTGGCCCTTGGCCAGGTTCAGTTGGCCGACCAGGAAGTAGCACTCCGCTTGCAGCGAGCGCATGCCGAGCGTGCGCGACATGGTCAGCGCCTTGTCGAGGTGCGGCTCCGCGGCTTCGAGCTTGTTCTCCGTGAGGTCGATCCAGCCCAGGCCCTTCTCGGCACGCGCCACGATGTGCGGCTCGTCGGCCTTGGAAGAGTGGTCGCGCGCACGCTCGTAGTAGCTGCGGGCGGCCGGGTTCTCGCCGAGGCGGCCGTGGATTTCGCCCATGTAGATCCAGAGCTTGGTCTCGATCTCCGTGTTGCCCGTGGAGGCGACCAGATCGCGGGCTTCCTGGGCGGTCTGCAGTGCCTGCTGCAGGCGGCCCAGCAGCAGCTGCGCCTCGATCACGTTCGGGATCATGTAGGAGAAGATGTAGTTGGAGGTCTCGCGGGCGCGGGTCTCACCGGCCTTGAGCTGGTCCTCCGCGCTCTTGAAGTTGCCGGCGTAGATGGACGCCACGGCGACGTAGCCCAGCGACAGCGGGTACGCCTGCTTGTGGTTGATGTGCTCCGCCATCTTGTAGGCGGCGTTGCCGACCTCGATCGCCTTGGCGAAGTTGCCCATGTAGAGCAGCGCCTCGGCCTGGTTCAGCAGGGCGACGTTCTCGTCGTCCTTCGAGCCCAGCTCGTGCATGATTTCGACGTAGCGGATGGCCGAGGTCTCGGCCTCGCGGAAGCGGCCGCCCTGCATCTGCACGTTGCCGAGCAGCATGTAGGTATAGCCCTCGCCGTATTTGTCGCCGATGCGCTGCTGGATCTCCGTGGCCTCGGCCAGGTCCTTGAAGCCCTGCTCGCGGGTGTCGCCGCCCAGCATGGTCTTGAGGTAGCCCAGGAAGCAGAGGCTGCGGGCGTAGAAGAACGGGATGTCTTGGGCCTTGGAGAACTGGGCGCCTTGCTCGAAGACCTCCTGCGCTTGCTGGTTCTGGCCCAGGAAGAACAGGTTGCGGCCCAGGTTGGTGTAGGAGCGGGCGCGCGACTTGTGGTCACCCACCTCCGACGCCAGCTTGATCACCTTCTCGTGGATCTCCGCGCCGATCTTCAGATCGTCTGAGGTGTGCGCCATGTCGTGGGTGCGCGCCAGGGTGGAAAGCAGGTTCACCTGGCGGGCCTTGTCGCCGTGCTTCTCGGCGATGGCGATCGCCTCGTTCACCTGCGTGCGGGCCAGGTCCAGGTTGTGCTTGAGGAACACTTGCAAATGGGCCATGTGGGTGAGGTAGTCGCAGCGGACCAGCTCCCAGGCCGTCTTGTCTTCCATCTGATCCAACAGCTCCATACCGCCCTCGATCAGGGTCAAGGCGGTGTGGTTGTTGACGATCTCGCGGTTGCGGGAGCCGGCCTTCAGGGCATACGTGATGGCCTTCTCGCGCTGCACGCTCTTGAGGAAGTGCATGGCGACCAGCGTGATGGCGTTGAGCTCGGGCTCGCCGTCGGTGGGCAGGTCCTTCTCGAAGTAAAGCGCCGCCAGCGTGTGCAGGCGAACGCGCTCCTCGATCGGCATCTTCTCGTAGAGAGCGTCCTTGAGGTCGCCATTGGAGAAGGAGTAGATGCTGCTGGCGTTGTCCAACACCTTGGCCTGCATCAGCTCGTCGAGGGCATCGAAGATCGCGTTGTCGTCCAGGCCGAGCAGATCCGCGAGGATCTTCAGGCCGAACGGCTGGCCGAGCACGGCGCCCAGCTGGGCGATCTGGAGGGACGCGGCGGACAGGGAGGACAAACGGTCCACCAGCAGGTCCTTGACGTCACCCGGCAGGTCTTCGGGCGCGATGATCTCCGGCAGCTGCCACTTGCCCTTGCTCTTGCCGAGCGAGCCGGTGCGCAACAGATGCTCCAGGAGGTTGCCCAGGAACTGGGGGTTACCGCCCGTCAGCTCGTGCAACTGGGCAGACAGGCCGGCGGGCAGCCCGTCGACGCCGAGCATGCTCTTGACCACTTCGGTGGACTCCGCCGGCAACAGGGCCGGCAGGTCCAGGGCCTGGCCGCTGGCCAGCTCCCGGCTGCGGCTGGCGCCGACCACCAGCAGGGGCTGGGTCTCGGCGTTTCTCAACAAATACGTCAGGGTCTCGACCGACAGGGGGTCGGCCATGTCCCAGGCCTCGAGGACCATGACGCCGCCGGCGCGGGAGATGGCCTTGAGGATCACGGTGGTGAAGGCGCTCTGGATCAGGATCTTCTCCTGGTCCGGCTCCAAGCTGGGCGCCGGGCGGCCGTCGGCCAACTCGGGCAGCAACTTGCTAAGCAGCGGCGCGTGCTCGTTCAGCTCGGCCGGGCAAACCTCCTTGGCGAGGGGCAGCAGCCCGCGCAGGATCTCGACGAAGGGGCCGTACGGCGCCTTCAGCTCGTTGCAGGAGCCCAACAGGAAAGGGATCTCTTCGAGCTGAACCGCGAAGCGGAACTCGCCCAGCACGCGGCTCTTGCCCATGCCGGCGTTAGACGTCAGCCAGTAAGTCGCGCCCTTGCGGTCCTTCTTGACCGCACCCAGGGCTTCCAGCAGCTTGCCCAGCTCGGCCTGGCGGCCGACGAAGGCGCTGGTCAACAGGCTCGCGCCCATGCCCTCGTCCACCTCGATACCGAGGGCCGAAAGCACGTCGTAGGTCGACTGGTAGCGCGCGATGGGCTCCTTGGCCAGCATCTTGAGCACCACCTGCTCCTGTAGCTGCGTGATTTCGGGCTTGAGGTCGCGCAGGTTGCGCGGCTTCTGGTTCAGGTGGGCGCGCAGCACCTCGATCGGCGACACGCCCTTGAAGGGGGTCTCCGCCGTCAGGAGGTGGTAGGTCACGGCGCCCAGGCTGTAGATGTCCGACCGTTGGTCGATACGGTCGCGCTTGGCGACTTCCGGGGCCATGTAGGCCAGCGTGCCCTTGATGGCGCCGCCGGACTGACCGGAGACTTCCATCAGGCCGAAGTCCATCAACTTGACGGTGCCGTCGGGCTTGACGCGGATGTTCTCGGGCTTGAGGTCGCAGTGGACGAAGCCGGACTGGTGGATGTATCCCAGCGCCAGGCCGATTTGCCGCAGGAGGTTGGTGAGCTCCTCCGGATTAACCGGGATCACCTCGTCGAGGCCCTTGCCGGGCACGACTTCCATCGTGAAGTACGGGTTGCCGTCCGGGAGCAGGCCGAAGTCGTACACCTCGCAATTGTTGGGGTGCTTGAGCTTCGCCATGATGCGGAACTCTTGCTTGAACGCGAGGACGCTGTTCGGATCCTCCGCGATCTTGCTGGAGAGCACCTTCAACGCCACTTGCTGGCCGTTGGTGCTGTCTTCCACCAGATAAACGGTACCCATGCCGCCCTCACCCAAGGTGGCGAGCACCTTGTAGCGGTTACCGACGTCTTTCAGAACTTCAGCCATGCGACCCTATCTCGATGTTGTGTCAGACACGTGGCCTGACCCTGGAATCACAGAATCCATTGTACCCGGCAAGGTACGGGAATACCATCTAAGGTGTCCCCCTACAGGGGCGGTTTTAAACCATTATCCGGCGCGGTTGACCTTGGATCGGAAGGGCTTCGCGCTGATTAAGATTTATGTCGCACCGACGCTTTACCGGTCCCGCGCCATGGTGTACCGTGCGACCAATGGAACAGCCGGTATTGGTGATCGGTAGCGGGATCACCGGCCTGATGATCGCGCTGGAGCTGGCCGAGGCAGGCCGCCGGGTCACGATCGTTTCGAAGGGCCCGCTCTCGGAGTGCAACACGCGCTATGCCCAGGGCGGCATGGCCGTGGCCCTGCATGCCGAGGATTCGCCAGAGGCCCACCTGGCCGATACGCTGGTGGCCGGCGCGGGCCTGTGTGACCGCGAGGCCGTCGAGGTGCTGACGCGCGAGGCCCCGGCCCGCTTCCAGGACCTGGTGGCGCGTGGCGTGGCCTGGGACGAGGAAGATGGCCGGGTGGCCCTGACGCTGGAGGGCGCCCACAGCCACCGGCGGGTGGTGCATGCCCGCGGCGACGCCACGGGCGCGGAAATCGAGCGCGCGCTGGTGGCCCAGGTCCGGGCCCACGACGCGATCCAGGTGCGCGAGCATGCCTTCGTGTGGGACCTGTGGGTCGTCCAGGGGCGCTGCGTAGGCGCCGTATTGATCCAGGACGGCCAGGTCTTCGACGCGCCGGCCGGGGCCGTCGTCCTCGCCGCCGGGGGGCTGGGCCGCGTGTTCAGCCACACCACCAACCCGCCCGTGGCCACCGGGGACGGCGTGGCGATGGCCTACCGGGCCGGCGCGGCCATCCGCGACCTGGAGTTCGTGCAGTTCCACCCGACCGCGTTGCAGCTGCCGGGCGGCGGCACCTTCTTGATCTCGGAAGCCGTGCGCGGTGAAGGCGCGATCTTGCGCGACGCGGCCGGGCGGGCGTTCATGCAAGGGCAGCACGCGCAGGCCGACCTCGCGCCCCGCGACGTGGTGGCGCGGGCGATCGCCCGCCAGATGCACGCCGACGGACGGGACTTCGTCTGGCTGGACCTGTCCCACCTGGACGCGGCGCTGGTGGAGCGCCGGTTCCCCACCATCTCCCGCGTCTGCGCGGACAACGGCATCCACCTGCCCCTGGACCCGATCCCGGTGGCGCCTGCCGCGCATTACTCGTGCGGCGGCGTGGCGACGGACCTGCACGGCCGCACCTCCCTGCCGGGGCTGTACGCGGCCGGCGAGGTGGCCTGGACGGGCGTGCATGGGGCCAACCGGCTGGCGAGCAACTCGCTGCTGGAGTGCGTGGTCTTCGGACACCGGCTGTCGCACGTTCTCGAAACCCAGGAAGTGGACGTGACGCCGCGCGCGCCGTTCGCCGCGGTCGAAGGTCCCGACCTGGGGGCGATCCGCGAGCGGCTGCCGCAGCTGGCCTGGGAGAAGATCGGGCTGCTGCGCGAGGAAACCGGCCTGCGCGAGGCCCTGGACGAACTGGAAGGTTGGCAGCTGGGCGAGTTAGCGCCCGGCGTGGCGGCCGGCGAGGTGCGCAACCTCGTCACGTCGGCCCGCTTGATCGCCACGGCGGCGCGCTGGCGCGAGGAAAGCCGTGGCTGCCACTACCGCCTGGACTACCCGGAGGCAAAAGACCCATGGCTGAAGCACTTCACGCAGACCCGCTCCCTCCCCACCCCTTCCTGACGGAGCCGCTCGTCCGCGCGGCGCTGGCGGAAGACTTGGCCTGGGGCGATTTGTCCGCCTGGGGCGCCGTGGGTGCAGACGTGCAGGCCACCGCGCAGCTGCAAGTCAAGGCGCCGGGCGTGGTCGCGGGCCTGGCGATCGCCGCGCAGGTCTTCGCCCTGCTCGATCCCGGCTTCCGCTTCGAGCCGCTGGTGGCCGACGGCGTGTTCGTCGACCCGGGCGTCCCCATCGCGCGCCTCGCGGGCAGCGCGCGCACCCTGCTGTCCGGCGAGCGCGTGGCGTTGAATTTCTTGCAACGGATGAGCGGCGTGGCGACCAAGACGCGGGCCTTCGTCGAGGCCCTCGCAGGCACCCAGGTGCAACTGGTCGACACGCGCAAGACCACGCCGGGGCTGCGCCTGCTCGAGAAGTACGCGGTGCGGGTCGGCGGCGGCCGCAACCACCGCTACGGGCTCGCGGACGCCGTCATGATCAAGGACAACCACGCGCTGCTGGCCGGCGGCATCACGGCGGCCGTGGCAAACATTAGGCGGGTACTGCCTCTGACAGCCAAGATCGAGGTCGAGACCGAGTCGCTCGAGATGGTGCGCGAGGCGCTGGCGGCGGGCGCGGACATCATCATGCTCGACAACATGTCGCTGGAGTTGATGCGCGAGGCCGTCGCGCTGGTAGCCGGACGCGCGATCCTGGAGGCGAGCGGCAACGTGACGCTGGACCGGGTGCGGGCGATCGCCGAGACAGGCGTGGACGTCATCTCGACGGGCTCCGTGACCCACAGCGCCCCCGCGTTGGACATCTCCCTCGACGTGCTGACCTAGATCTGGTCCTCGTCGATCGCCGCCTGCCCGTCGTCATCATCCTCGTCATCCGCGGAATCAAATCCCGGAATCGGCGTCAGATGAAGCTTCGGCACCTTCGGGAACTTCAACGGCTTGTGCTGGTTAATCCCGCGCGCCCCGGCGAAGTCCTTGTCGAAGGTCGCCCGCACGGGCCCCACGATGTCCGGCTGCGTCACCACCAGCCCCAACTCGCGGTTGTTGTCCATCGAGTTCGTTGTAAGGTTGACCGAGCCCACGTACATATACAGCCCGTCCACGATCACGGCCTTCGCGTGCAGGTGCGGCTTGTCCTGGTAACGGACCTCGACGCCGGCCGCGGACCAGGTCTTGGCCGTGTTCGCGTTGCCGCTGCCGCCGACCTTCTCGCTCTTGGTGTCCTTGGCGGGCTTCCGGCTGCCCACGTCGGCCAGCAAGACCCGCACCTTCACGCCTTCGTGGCGCTTGGCGGCGAGCAGCGCGTCGAGCTCGGGGTCGCCCGCGACCTCCACCTGGATCGTGACGTCGCGCTTGGCCGCGGCGATCAAGCCCAGGATGCGCTGGCGCGCGTTGACGGGACTCACCACCAGGTGCGGGTTGGTGGGCTTGTAAGGCGCATGGGCACGGTCCGCGCGGTAGATGTTCACGAACTCCGCCACGTCCGCCGGGTCGCGATCCTCGATCACGTACTCGCGGGCACCCTTGCCGTCCATACCCAGGCCGCTCTTGGTGAAGTTGGCCGTCGAGACGTAGGTGACCGCGTCATCGATCGTCAGCACCTTGGCGTGCGTGAAGTTGAAGGCGTCGGAGGTCCAGACCACCTGCACGCCGCCCAGCGCCAGCTTCATGGCGGCCAGCTGGTTGGCGGGGAGGTCCGGCCCCTTGGGCTGGAACGGGTTGGGCAGCTTGACCTGGTTGAAGGGCTGGGGCTCCAACATGACCTGGACGTCGATGCCGCGCGCCTTCGCCGCGACCAACTCGTCGATCACGCCGGGGTGGGTCAGCAAGTAAACTTGCAGCTTGATCACCTTGCGGGCGCCGTGCAGAGCGCGCAGGAAGAAGGTGTCGCCCGCTTCCGGCAGGGTCACCAGCCGGAGGTTCGAGGCGGTCGCGGCCAAAGCATCCACCGCCGCCGGAAGCCTGCCGGTGGCGGTGGGAGCGGTGCCGCACGCGACCAACGTGGAGGCGAGCAGGCTCAAGATCACGTTGGTGGTGCGGCGCATCGGGTGGGGGGTGTCCTTACTTGCGGTCGTAAACCTTGCCGTTGAGCTTGATGAAGCCGCCCGCCCCGCCTTCGGGGTTGTAGTGGGTCCAGTGCAGCACATGTTGCTTGGTCAGGTAGATGCCGCGGATGTCGACATGGTCCCCCACCTTGACTGGCACATGCGGCGCCAGGTCGGTGTTGTGGGCCACGCGGACCTCGGCGCCGTCGATCAGCACGTCGAACTGCTGGTGGGTCAGCCCGTCGTTGTCGTCGGGCATGAGCTTCGTGACTTCGAGGTTCGTGAAGGTGGTGAACTGCGCATCCACGACGGGGGCGTGGTGGTCCTTCTTCTTCTCGGTCTCGAGGGCCTGGATCGCGGCGGCCGTGACGGCGGCGGCGGACATCGAGGCGACCTGGCGCTGCACCACGGGCATGCCGGCGGTGTGCGTCCCGCAGCCTGCAAGCAGGATGGCGGAGGTGGCCAACGCGGCCAGGAGTGGGTTTCGGTTAAGCTTCACGGACTCGTCCTCTCAAGCTGAACTTCGGTGATCCCAAAATTCTGAATTGTCGTGGTTAACACAATCGTTAACCGTATTTAAAATAACCTTAATCTTACGGGCGCACAAGGGGTTTATCCGATCCTTGTTTTGGTCTTATAGGGTCCTTAACCTGGGAGCTTGCGTGGAACTGCGTGTGAACAGCAGAAAGGGGAGGCTGGTGGCCTCCCCTCCCTGCATGGGAATGCGTTGAGCGGACTGTTGTAGAAAAAGCCTTCGCCAGGCCCACACCCTTGTACCATCCTGGGTCTAACACGCGGCTAACACACGCCCCGCCCTTGTTAGTCCCTTGTCAGCGC
This sequence comes from Cyanobacteria bacterium RYN_339, assembly GCA_028287685.1. Lineage (GTDB taxonomy): Bacteria > Cyanobacteriota > Sericytochromatia > S15B-MN24 > JAQBPE01 > JAQBPE01. The sequence goes on from JAQBPE010000345.1 coordinate 18,210, forward strand.
TTGCCCGCATGCTGGGGGTCCCCCCCGTCATCGAGGTCATGCATGTCCACCAACTACGAAACCGCCGCCACTTCCGAGCTCGGGCTGAAGCTCTCGGAGCTGACGGCGATCGTGGGCCATGATCTCCGCAACCCGCTGGGCTCGCTGATGCTCTCGATGGAGGGCCTGGCCGAAACGCTGCTGCCGCAGCTGCAGGGCAAGCAGGCGGATGACGCGCGCTTCTTCTTCGAGATGGCCCGCCGCAGCACCCGCCGCCTTATGCGCCTGACGGACGACCTGGTGGACAACCACCGCCTGCTCGCGGGCGGCCTGCGCATCACGCGGAAGCCCTGCCTGGTGGCCGACCTCGTCCTGGACACGGTCGCGGAGATGCAGGGCCTGGCGGACCAGGCCGGGGTGGAGCTGGTCGGCGCCCCGGCGGGGCTGGTGGTATGGGGCGACTACGACCGCCTGGTGCAGCTGCTCACGAACCTGGTCGCCAACGCCATCAAGTTCTCGCCGCGCGGCGGGCGCGTGGAGCTGGTGGCGGAAGAGCGCGGCGGCGAGATGTGCCTGGCCGTGATCGATCAAGGCCGCGGCATCCCTTCCCAGCAGCTCGCCACGATCTTCCAGGCCTACGTGCAGGTGGAGGAGGCCGACGCCACGCTCCTGGGCGGTTCCGGCCTGGGCCTCGCCATTTGCCGCACCATCGCGGCTGCCCATGGCGGCCGGATCTGGGCGGAGAGCGAGCCCGCCCGCGGCGCGACGATCACCTTGGCGCTGCCCATGCGGTCACGCCGCCGCCGCTAATTCGAGGGCAGCTGGTCAACGTCGATCTGGATGACCGCGCTGCCCGCCTCGCCCGCGTCGAAGGTGGCCGTCGCGGTGCTGGCGGAGGCGTCCGCCGTCAGCTTCAGCGAGACGCCCGCTGTAGCATCGTTGCCGGCGATCGTTTCCAGCAGTCCCGAGCTGGCGATCGAGGTCAGGGCCACGCTGGTACCGTCCGGGCGCGTGATCGAGCCCGTGCCGGACGGCGTGCCGTCCTTCGCCACTTGCTTGGCCCAGCGCACGGTGTGGACCTGGCCGTTGATCGTGAGGCGGATGTCGAGGGCGATCGCCTCCGTGCCATCGGGCTTGAGCGTGCGCGCGCGCTCGCAGTCGTAGCCGATGCCGTTCAGGCTGCCCACCAGCGTTTCCACGGCCTGCACCAGGCTGCCCTGGGCATCGTAGGTGCGCGTGACGGTGAGCGTGCGACCGCTCCCGCGGCCGGCCACGTGGAAGGTGCTCGTGACGGTGCGGCCGCCCGTGGTGGCCGTCATGTTTTGGTCCGTGCCCGCTCGCTGGAAGACGTCCGCCTTCTTGGCGAGCTGGGGCGCCACGCGCTCGCGCAGCTGCCGGTCGCGGTGGCCGTGCAGGTCGTCTGCCTCGCGGCGCTGATCGGGGGAGAGCCCCTGCCAGGCCGTGAAGGCATCTTGGGCCTCGTTGCGCTCTTCCTCGTG
>JAQBPE010000360.1 GCA_028287685.1 Cyanobacteria bacterium RYN_339
AGGAATCATCCTGACCTTGCTCTTCGTCGCCTTCGCTCCCGTTGGTTGGGTCGAAATTGGTGCAAAATGCATTACTTTGATATTGCTCGCCCTCTACTTCGTGTTGGTCTACGAGCGATGCTTGGACTACCTGAGGCTAGGTCGTAGTTCCTACCGAGCATTTGCGTACGGCGTCGTGGCAATCAACGCATTGAGCGTCATTCCCATATTCGTGGCGGAGGCGCGCTATGGCTTCCCGATGTGGAAGTCTACTTTCGATTTGGTACTTCTCATCGCCCTTTTTCCTATCCTCATCGGGGCTAACTTACTCGCACACAAGCAGAGTCCCGACTTTGAAGCCGGCTCTGCTTGAATAACGGCTTGATGCAGTTGATCGCCGACCCGCGGTTGGACTCGGTTATCAACACCTGTCTTTAGCCAGCACGTCGTCCTACGCGGCGGTCATCGGCGAGAGCCTGCCGAGCGCGGTATACTCACCGTTATGGCCTTCACCGACACCGACGTGCGTGATTGGGTCGGCGCGACCGTCTTCAGCCAGGCGGTTGCCTTGGCCCCACTGCTCCAAGACTTGACCTTGGGCGAAGGGGCGCGCGACGGGGACCTCCTCGCCAACGCCCGGACCGGCTGCGCGCGTGCCTACGACGTCACGCTGCGCTACGCGGGCGGCAAGCTATCCAGCTTGTGCAGCTGTGCGGATCGCCGCAATTGCGTGCATGGCGCGGCGGTGGCTCTGGCCGTGCGGCAGCGCGGGGCCAGCGTGGCCGCGGAGGTGTGGGAGACCCAGGTAGGGTGGCAGGATCGGCTGGCCGCCTGGACCGCGCCCGCCCCGGCCGCCCCGGTCTCCAACCGCACGCGGTCGCGCTTCGTCTACTGCTTGCGTTGGCCGCGCGGCGCGGCCGATGAGCCCGAGTTGCAGCTGCGCGTGCGGATGGCGAGCTCCGTTCCGGGGTTGGCCTGGCATCTGTACCGGACGGAGTTGAGCGACCCGGACGAGGATCGGCTGATTGAGAGCGTGATCCGGCGCATCCGCGCGCGAGACTTGCAATACCGGGACGGCGAGAGCCCGACAGCGGTGTCCTGGCTGATGGTGCAGCCCGAGTTCGTCACCGAGCTGCTGACCCGGCTGGCGCTCCACCCCAACGTCGAAGACGGCCGGCGCAGAGCCCTGGTCATCCACCCCGCCCTGGCGTTGCAGGTGGGCATGGTGCAACGACAGGTGGCCGATGCACTGGAGCTGCAGCCCATCATCACCGGCCCCGGCGGCAAGGCCCTCCAGGGCGAGGCGGAGCTGCTTGGGACCGCGGGGGCGCGCTGGGCCGCCTGCAGCGGAGCGCTGATGCGCGTGTCGCCGGCGGCCGAACGGGCGTGGCAGGACCGGGCGCCCATCCGGATCCCCGCGGCCGAGCGCCGGGAGTTCGAGCGGCACCATATGCCGGGCTTGCTCGAAGCCGGCTTGCTGCAAGACACGCGCCAAACGGTCGAGGAGTGGCCGCAAGGGAAGCCTCGCCCCCAACTGCTGCTGGTGGAGGCCGACCTGGACCTCGTTGTGCGCGTCGGCTTCGTGTACGGCGACGAGCGCGTGGAGGCCGATGGCGCCGACCAGACCTCGACTCTGGTAAGCCAGGGCAGCGGCGAGACCGTCCGCCGCGACCTGGCCGAAGAGCGGCGCTGGACCTCGGCGCTGCAAGTGGTGTTGCCGCTCCGGCGGCTGAGCCTGGATGCGGCGCTGACCTTCCTGCGCGAGCAAGTCGCACCGCTGATCGAGGCCGGCTGGGAGATCGTGGGACGCGAGGATTTGCGCTACTTCCGGCTGTCGACGGCAACGCCAAGCATCCGGCTGTCGATCGTCTCCGGGGCGGATTGGTTCGACGTGCACAACGAGGTCATCCTGGGCGCCGAGAAGGTCGAGTGGCCCGCGCTCAAGGCCGCCATGCGCAGCGGCTCGCGCCACGTCCGGCTGGGCAACGGCGAATGGGCGCCGCTGCCCGAGGCCTGGCTCGCCGCGCGGCAGCGCCTGCGCGAGAAGTTCGGGGCCGACAAGGCCGAAGAGGAGGACGGCGCGCTGCGCGTGGCGTGCTTCGAGGCGCCCACGCTGTCCGCGTTGGTGGACGACACCAACGACGCCCAGGTAGACGACGGCTGGCTCGACTTCCGGGCGCGCATCGACAGCTTCGGCGGCGTGGCGCCCGTGCCGGTGCCGGCGACGTTCCAGGGGACGCTCAGGCCCTACCAGCAGCAGGGCCTGGACTACCTCGCCTTCTTGCGCGACCACGGGCTGCACGGCATCCTGGCAGACGATATGGGGCTGGGCAAGACGGTGCAGGCAGCCGCGCTGTTGGCGGCCAACCACCCGAATGCCGTAGGCCCCAGCCTGATCATCGCGCCGACCTCCGTGGTGGCGAACTGGGAGGCCGAGTTGAAGCGCTTCGTGCCGACGTTGCGCGTCCTGGTGCTGCACGGGGCCAAGCGGGATGTCGGGGCGATCGCCCAGCATGACGTGATCATCACCAGCTACGCCACGGCCCGCCAGGACCTCACGGCCCACCGCGCACAGACGTACCACACGCTGCTCCTCGACGAGGCGCAGGCCATCAAGAACGCCCGCTCCCAGACCGCCCGCACGATGCGCCAACTCCCGGCCCTACACCGGTTGTGCCTCACGGGCACGCCCATCGAGAACGACACCCAGGACCTCTGGAGCATCTTCGCCTTCTTGATGCCCGGCCTGCTGGGCCCCGTCGATGCCTTCCGAACCCAGTTCGCCACCCCCATCGCGATGGGCGAGCGCGGGCCGCGCGAGGCGTTGAAAGCCCGGGTGGCACCCTTCATCCTGCGTCGGCTCAAGGCCCAGGTGGCGCCCGACCTGCCGCCGCGCACGGACATCACCGTCGTCTGCGAGCTCGAGCCGGCCCAGCGGCGCGTGTACGACGCCCTGTTGTCCGACGTCCGCAACGGCATCCAGCAGAAGCTGCAACGCGACGGGCTGGAGCGCAGCCGCCTCTCGATCCTGGCTGCCCTGCTCAAACTGCGGCAGGTCTGCTGCCATCCCTCCCTGATCGGCACTCCGGAGACGTTGCACCTGGGCAGCGGCAAGCTCGAAGCGGCCATCGAGCTGATCCAGGAGCTGATTGCCGGCGGCCACCGCGCCCTGTTGTTCAGCCAATTCACCAGCATGCTGGCGATCCTGCGCGAGCGCCTCGACCAGTTGGGGATCCCTTATGCCTACCTCGACGGCTCGACCCGCGATCGCCAGGCCCGCGTCGACGCCTTCAACGCGGGCGACACGCCGATCTTCCTGATCAGCCTGAAGGCCGGCGGCAGCGGCCTCAACCTGACGGGCGCCGACTACGTGATCCACTACGATCCCTGGTGGAACCCCGCCAGCGAAGACCAGGCCACGGACCGCGCCCACCGCATCGGCCAGACCCGGCAGGTCTTCAACTACAAGCTGGTCGCCAAGGACACGATCGAGGAGAAGCTGGTGGTATTGCAGGCGGAGAAACGCGGGCTGGTGCGCGATTTGCTGGCCACCGACGCCGGGGGGAAGATGCTGACCGAGGAAACCGTAGCGGCGTTGTTCGGTTAGCAGCGATAGCTCGACTACCTGGCCTGCTCCGGCAAGGTACGTCGACTTTCGTACGCAAGTTTCCGGCCAAGGAGGCTATATGGTTAAAACCTGACTAAGATTGAATGAAGGTTGGACGATAGCGATGAAGCACCTCCTGACGGCCGCCCTGCTGACTTCCGCCGTTGCGCTGGCCGGTTGCGGCGCCACCCACACCGCCACGATGGCCCCCATCCAGGCCGCCGCGGCCACGATCGCCGCGAAGTCCGCGACCCCCGAGGTCGCAACGGCCGACCTGCTGGCGCACCTGTTCGCCGGCCACCGCGCCTACCAGGGCCGCACGGTCGTCGGGCCCGGTAACAAGGACGCCGGCTTGCTGACCAGCTACGACGGCAAGCAGCTCGTGCTCGACGGCACGCTGGCCGCCAGCAAGTCGTCGATGCTCGGCATCTTCAAGTACGTCAACGTCTCCGCCACGATGGAGGACGGGACGCGCGTCAACTTCCTCGGGCAAGAGTTCATCGGCAACACCAAGGCCGACGCGGCGTTGGCCCTGATCCCCGTGGGCAAGAAGGTGCGCGTGACGTTCACCGTGCACCGCTTCTCGTACCGCTCCGACGCGAGCTCGCCGTTCGTTTACACCAGCGCGGTCGCCCAGTAACGACTTTCCTCTCCAGCCTCGTACTGTTGCGCCCCCAGCTTCGGCCGGGGGCGTAGCCGTTGCTAGAGGTGCTGGTCGAACCAAGCGAGCGACGAGGCCGCGGCGTCGCGGTCGTACAGCAGCGTGGTGTGGTTGCGACGCGGGAACCAGGCGATTTCGGAAGGACCGGGGATCGCCGCCTGGATGCGGGTGGTGGTCGCGGGCGGCACCAACGCGTCCCACTCGCCTTGCAAGAACCGCGTGGGGATGGGCGGTAGCGCCGCGGCGGCTTCCAGCGGGTCCAACTCGGCCAGGATCGCGTCGATGCGGCGCGAGAACGGCGGATGGTAGACGATCAAGGCCGCGCCGTCCGCGAAGCGCACCGGGTCGAGGAAGCAGGCCGCACACCGGCCGGAGGGCGCATCGCCCAGCACGGCGGAGCTGGCCGGGTGGAACGTGCCGAAGAACTCCTGCCAGCGCTCCCACTCGCCTGCCGGCATGCGCAGCGGCGTGCCGAACAGGATCAACGCCTTCAGCCACGGGACTTGCGGCGCCACGCGCAGGATCAACGCCGCGCCCAGGCTCAGCCCGATGTAGCCGATGCGGTCCCCATCCACCCCGGGCTGGGTGCGGATGGCCTCCAGCACGTCGCGCACGCAGCGGAGCGCGGCCTCCGTGGTCAGCGGCTCCGGGTGGTCGTCGTAACCCGGCAGGGCATAGGTGAAGACGGTGTAACCGGCGGCCAGCCAGGCTTCGAACAGGGGCAAGTTCGGCAGCAGCTTCTCGGAGCCCGCCCCGTGGCCGTAGACGATCGTGGCCCCATTGGGATTTTTGGGCGTCAGGCGCCAACCGGGGGAGGTGGCCAGGCGCAGGCGCGTGGCCGTATGGGCGGCCGCAGGGCCCGGCTCCAGCAGGGCGCGACCCGGGTCGGGCTCGAACGGCGTGAACAGCTGCAGCGTCCGGGCGATCGTCTCTAAGGGGATGGGGATGATGGGGAACACAGGCGTACTCTACCCACGGACGACGCACGTCGCAACGGAGGACATGACGCCTGCTGGCATGGTCTTATGTTATACGTTTACAAACCGACAGGAGAGCCCCATGCGAATCAAGCAGTCCCTGGCCATCGGCACGAGCCTGTGGATGGCGCTCGCGGCGCCGAGCCTGGCGTGCGGTGGCCTCTTCTGCCAGCAGATACCGGTCGACCAGACGGGCGAGAAGATCCTGTTCGCCACCGACGGCCAGAACGTGACGGCCCACGTGCAGATCGCTTACCAGGGCGATGCCAAGAGCTTCAGCTGGATCGTCCCCGTGCCCACGCCGCCCAAGCTGGAGGCCGGCACGGATTCGCTGTTCACGGTCTTGCGCGAGGCCACGCGCCCGCAGTTCCAGCTGGAAATCCGCGACGAAGGCCCCTGCGAGCCCCGCATCCTCCGCGAGCGCGAGTATGACCGCAAGGACTCGGGCGCGAAGAACGAAGCGACTGTCACCCGGCCAAGCGTCACGGTCATAAGCCAGGAGCAGGTCGGGCCGTACGACACGGTGGTGCTGCAGGCCAACGAGCCCGGCGTGCTCAAGGACTGGCTGCGCAAGAACCACTACGTGATCCCGGCCAAGCTCGATCCGTTGCTGGACCCGTACGTCGCCGGCAAGTACTCGTTTGTGGCGCTCAAGCTGACCAAGGACAAGGCGGTGGGAGACATCCAGCCGATCGTGATGACCTACAAGGCCACCAAGCCGGGCATCCCGATCCGCCTGACGAGCGTGGCCGCGCAGAGCAACATGGACGTCTTCGTGTGGGTGCTGGGCAGCGAACGGGCGATCCCCGAGAACTATCGCCACGCCGACATCAACGAGGCACGCATCGACTGGCTGGGCGGCGGCCAGAACTACAAGGACGTCGTGACCCGGGCCGTGGACGAGGCCGGCGGCCAGGCGTTCGTCACCGATTACGCGGGCCGCAGCAGCGTGGTCAAGGCGGAGCGCTTCAGCCGCGCCCACTTCCAGCTGGACGTGCTGGCCAAGACTCACGACCCGGTGGCCTTCGCCCAGGCCGTGGTGGCGGGCGGGTACTTCGGTGAGCGCAACGGGAGCTTGAACTCGACCGCCCTGGTGGCCTTCCTCAAGAAGTACATCGCCAAGCCCAAGAGCCTGGCGAAGACGGCCGACCTGGAGTTCTACCGCTTCATCGAGAACCACGGCGAGGCCCTGCGCGAGGCGCGCATCACGGTCAACTCCGCCAAGGCCGCCCAGGAGTTGGAGTCCCGCTTCGTGAAACCCGCCGGGCAGGTCGCCAAGATGCTCGACCGCTACGGCTACCTGACCGCGATGTACACCACCATGTCGCCCGAGGAGATGACGCAGGACCCCACCTTCCGCTTCAATGCGAAGCTGGGCACGGTCGCGATGGTGCGGCATGCGGACGGCGTGCGGCGTTGCCGCAAGGGCGTTGCCTACGAAGTCACGCCGGTCGAGATCACGCTGCGGAATGGGCGGAAGTTTACGGTGCCGGGCAACGGGAACTACTGGCGCGGCCGCTACGGCGGTGCGCCCACGCAGGCGGAAGCGATGCCCGCCGCGGCCCGCATCGAGCAATTGGCTGCCACCGGCGAAGGTGCAGTGATCCAGGACAACACGGCCGTGATCGCCCGCGCGCTGCAAGACCCAGCGACGCCTTCCAAGCCGGCGGCGCCGTTCAACGCCCAGTTCGGCGCGGCAGCCGGCCTGCTGCTCGTGGGCGGGTTGGGCTGGCGGCGGTTGCGGAAGCGCTGATTGCCTGGGCAGGGCTGACGCGCGCGGACCCGCCTGGTACGGGACGGGGCGGTACCTGATATTTTCATATTGGAAATGTCGGAAAAACCGGAAATCTCGATTGTTTGCTTCTGAGATTTCCGGTTCTTCCGGATTGCTTTTCGCCGATGGCTCGCCTCTGGCGGTGCAACCGACACCGCAGCCTGGCTCGGTTTTGGAAGCCGGCAACCAGGGGTAGGGTTTCTCTATGATCAATCCAACCATGTTGGCAGTGGACCTCGACAATCAAACAACGTCCATTGTGGAAATGCTCGAAAAGCAGTTCATCAAGAAGAAGCTCCGGTCGCAGAGTCGCATCCACGACCGCGCAGGTATTGCCAATGTCATCTTGTGTGCCGCGGCAGCCGAGGCCATCGACCGCCATCTAGGTCGCACCCTTGTCAGGGTCACGGGAATGGGGAAGGCAATAGCCCCAGAGGGGCCGTCACTCGTCGTCTCACGCTATATATTTCGCGAATCCCGGCCTCCGAATTGGCCCAGTATTCAGCTTGCCAAAGAACCCCTAGCGGCCCCTGACGGCCAAATCGATGTTTACGCGGAGTTTTCGGACCACTTAGACCCTGCCATCGCATACATGACCACCCAACCCTGGTTCCGGGAAACCACGGAGGGGGCCGGCGGAACGCTGATAGTGCACTTGAATAGCGCCGTTCTGGCGGGCATGGTCCGGGTCATTGGCTTACTGGCCCCAGCGATTCCAGAGACGGGACCTGGCGCCCTTGCTCCCACGCTTGGAGGCATCGGGCCGGAAATCACCAACGATGAGGCCCCGCCTTCGCCCGACGCGGTAGGCGTCTGGTGCGTGGTCGCCAACGTCACCAAGTACCAGGAGTATGGCCTCGACCACGAAATCAGGTTGGGGACGAAGCACTTCAGCCCCAACACCAAGGTCTATTGCTTCCCGCCACTGTGGGGGGATGGCTACGTGGACATCAAGGTCATCGGCAGGCATCGGGGCTCCCCGCGCCTCGCCACGCTGATTATGCCGAAAAAGCGTCTGACGAATTGGCGGGTTAAGATGGTCTACCATCCTCACGTCGTGCGAGAGCTTGGGGAATACCGGTGGCAACAGCAAGATGCCGAGACCATGGTGGCCTCGATCTTGTTCTGGGATGCAGCCCGCGAAGCCAAGCGCCACGGCCTCGACGCCGCAGCGCCAGAAGTCGCCCTGATGACTGCCGTCCTCTTCAAGCTTCCCGATGAGATCGAGCGGGCACTGGATCGAGGCGCCGATATCGATGCCTGCTGGAACGGATGGACGCCCTTGACGGCCGCAGCGACGTTTGCGACGGCTCCCATCGTTGAACTGCTGATCGAACACGGGGCGAACCGGACAGCAGCCAATTCGTTTGGCACAACAGCCGCAGAAGCGGCACGGCGGCACTGGCACAACGAGGTGTTGGCCGTCATCGAGCGTGCCGAATCCCCCGGCATCCTTGGAATCCTACGCAAGTGGTGGGAGATCCTGCGCGGAGCGTCTGGCGACTATTGAGCGTTACTGATACGGCCGGTCGCCAGAAGCTCTAGCCGATCGCTGCCCTGGAAACCCAGCATCCAGCCGGGGTACTCGGCCGGCAGTTGGCTGACCGCGTCCAGCTGCGCCAGCTCGTCCGCGCTCAACACCACCTCCGTGGCGCCCAGGTTGTCGTTCAGCTGGTCCATCCGCTTGGCGCCGATGATCACCGTGCTCACATGGGCCTGGTGCAGCAGCCAGGCCAGGGCCACCTGGGCGACCGTGCAGCCCTTGGCCGCGGCGATCGTGCGCATCACGTCGATCACGTCGTAGCCGCGCTCCACGTCCACCGGCGGGAAGGCGAACGCGACGCGGCGGCTGCCTTCCTCGGGCTGCAGATCGCGGCCGTACTTGCCGCCCAGCAGGCCGCCCGCGAGCGGGCTCCAGACCATCAGGCCCACACCCTTGGCCTTCATCATGGGCACCAGCTCGCGCTCGAGGTCGCGGCCGGCCAAGGTGTAGTAGGCCTGCAACGAGGCGAACTTCGCGAGGCCATGGCGCTCGGAGATGCCCAGCGCGTCCACGATCTGCCAGGCAGCCCAGTTGGAGACGCCGATGTAGCGGACGTGGCCTTGCTTCACGAGGTCGTCGAGCGCCCGCATGGACTCCTCGATAGGCGTGGCGGCGTCGAAGCCATGCAGCTGGTAGAGGTCGATGTGGTCGAGCTGGAGGCGCTTCAGGCTGGCCTTCACGCCGTCCATGATGTGCCCCCGCGAGGAGCCCTGGCCGTTGGGGCCCGGGCCGGTCTGGCCGAAGACCTTGGTGGCGACGATGACGTCCTCGCGCCGCACCTTGAGGTTCTTGAGGGCCTGGCCGGTGATGGTCTCGGACAGCCCTTCCGAGTAGATGTCGGCAGTGTCGAGGATGTTGATGCCGGCTTCCAACGAGCGGGCGATCAGCTGGTCGGCCTCGGCTTGTTGGGTCTGGCCGACGGCCTTGAAGCGGCCTTCGCCGCCGAAGGTCATGGTGCCGAAACACAGCTCCGAGACGAAGAGCCCGGTGTTGCCCAGACGGTTGTAGCGCATGTGGTTTGCTCCTCTAGTGCTCGGTGACGGCGCCAGTATGCCAGCCGGACGGGAGGATGGATAGCCTAGGCGTCGCCGGCGAAGAAACGCGCCAGCTCGCCCGTGGGACGCACCAGCCCGGAGCGGGCGAGCAGGGCTTCTCGGCGGATCGGCTCCAAGGGGAAGGTCAGGCTCACGCGCGTGCCATGGGTGGTCGTCACGTCGAAGCCGGTGAGGATGAACCCGAGCTTCAGCTTCGCGATGATGACCGGGGAGTTCGTCGAGACGTGGTTCGACCAGATCTCCGCGAAGCCCTCTTGGCGGGCCCAGTGCAGCATCCAGGTCGCCAGGTGGGTGTACAGCCCCAGGCGGCGGTGGGCCGGCACCACGACGGACGCGCCCATGTGGAACCGGTCGGGGCCGTCCTGCCAGCCCACGCTGGCGGCCACCAGCGCCTCGCCATGCCAGATGCCCAGGCGCTGCTTGGCGACCTGGGCGAAGTGCGCTTCGCGCGCGGAGGCCTGGGCCCGTTGCGCCTCGTCGCGCAGCTCGTTCCAGCGGACCATGCCGTCGCCGAAGAGGTGCGCGGCGACGATGTCCTGGAAGGCCGGATCGGGCAGGCGATCGACCGCGCGGGCCGCATAGCCGGCAGGCAATGGGTGGAGCGGGGGAAGCAAGGGCGCAACATCCTCTCGGGGTGGGGCGGACAGCGCTGTCATACCCAACCACGGGCGGGCCGTCAGGGAAGCGGGGTTCCCGGGTACGATCGGGGGGTGAGACGTCACACGGTCTGGTTGCCGATCTTGCTCGCCCTCGCGCTCGCCGCGGGCTGCAAGGGCACGCCGACGTCGCCGACCAAGAAGACCGGTGCGACGCCGCTGGTGGTGGACACCAAGAAGGGGACCACGCCGGCCCCTGTGGTGCCCGTGATCGAGGCCGTGCCCGCGACGCTGACGGGCAAGGTCAAGCTGCTGAGCAACAACGGCGGCAGCCTGGTGTCCGACCATGGCGCCGGCGTGATCTCCAACAACGCCGGCAACGTGGTCTCCAACAACGGCTCCAGCTACCACGTGCTGGCCGATGCGGCGCCGGCGGAGGTGCTGCTGGCGGACGCCGAGATCCGCGTGGAGGATGCCAAGGGCGCCGCGGTGCTGGATGGCGCGGGCAAGCCGCTCGTGGCCAAGACCGACCTCCAGGGGGGCTACCGCTTCACGGCCGCCTTGCCGCCCGGCAACGTGGTGTTGCGCGTGAAGCTCTGGCAGGGTGGCGAGCTTTCCGCGTTGCTGCCCCACACGGCCGACAAGGCACGGGACCAGGTCATCGACACGGCCACGACCCTGGGCGCCGCGTTCGTGCTGGGCAAGTACGTGAAGGGCGACCAGGCCACCTTCGACAAGCTGCCCGCGGCCCAGGCGGAGAAGCTCCGGGCCGACCTCGACGCCGCCCGCGGCAACCTGACGGCGGTGCCGAAGTACCAGGCCGACGAACTGGTGGCCCTCACGGAAGGCCTGCAGGCCAAGGTGCCGGCAGTCGCGAGCAGGCTCGAGGAAATCAAGGTGTTGCTGCTCGGCCAGGCCAACCTGGGCAACGGCCGTGCGGGCGACCATGTGGCCATCTACAACCCGCGCGGCGTGACGGTGGACGCGCAGAACAACCTGATCTTCGGCGAGCCGTCCCTGGGCCGCATCCGCCGTGTGGCGCCGGACGGCACGATCACCATGGTGGCCGACGTGCTGCGCGGGACCGTCAAGCGGAACTTCCCGGACATGCAAAGCATCGTGGTGGCGCCGGATGGGGGGCTTTACGTGGCCGCCGGCGCCCAGGTCTTCCATGTCACCGCCGCGGGCGAAGTCGTCGCCGTCGCGGGTGTGGCGCCCTCCGTGCCGGGCGGCGCGGCCGCGGCGTCGCCGACCGGGCCTATTACGCCGTTCCGGCTGGCGCTGGCTAAGGACGGCACCCTCTACATCGGCGAGTCCGGGGTCGACGCCGACAGCGTGCCGCGCGTGCTGGCGCTCCATCCGGACGGCAGCATGAGCCCCCTGACCATCGACGCCGGTTGGGCCGCCGGCGGCAGCGTGGCGGGCCTGGCGGCGGAGCCGGACGGCGGCCTGGTCGTGTTGTACTACCCCGGCGTGAAGAACGCCGCCAAGCTCTACCGCTACCGCGCCGAAGCCGCCACCGTGGTGGCCGATGCGCTGGGGGTGGGGCGCGAGAACGCCGGCCTGGCGCGCGGGGCGGATGGCACGCTCTATGTCAGCGAACCGGGCCCCGACCGCGTCAGCGCGATCGCCCCGGACGGCACCCGCCGCGTCGTAGCGGGCAAGGGCGGCCCTGCCGCGACACAAGACCTCCAAAAGCCGGCGAACGTCGCCGTGGGCCCCGATGGCACGCTGTACATCGGGGACACGGAGCGCGCCATGGTCTTCGCGCTGCGGCCCGACGGCAGCTGGCAGATCCGGGCGGGCGTCCGCAGCGCCGTGGGTGCCGCCTGCGCGACGTGTCGATCGACCTGCCGCTTGCGGCGATCTTCGACCCGCAGGGCCGCCTGATCATCTCCGAGCACGGTGGGCACCGCATCGCAACCTTCGACAAGGGCGTGCTGGGCACGCTGGCCGGTGGCCTGGGCAGCGGCTACACCGGCGACGGCCTCGCGGCGACCGGCGCCGCCATCTCCTACCCCAGCGGCGTGGCCTGGCAAGGTCCCGACCTGATCTTCGCCGACGGCGGCAACTATCGCCTGCGCAAGGTCGCCGCCGATGGGACCATGTCGACGGTGGTGGGCGCCCAGTCCGTTCACAACAAGGTCGCCCCGGTCGCGCTCGCGGCCGACGCTCGCATGCCCGTCGCCACCTACCTGACCCACCCGGACGCGGTGGCCGTGGCGCCCGATGGGCGGCTGTACTGGTCCAGCATGCAGACCCAGCAGATCTACCGCCTGGCGATCGACGGCATGGTCGAGCTGGTGGCCGGCAAGGGCCCCGCGAAGGGTGGGACGTCCAGCGCATCGGATAAGTTGAAGCTGGGGCCGGCTCAGGAAGCGACCGGACCGGCCAAGGAGGCCAGCGTGCCCGTGCCCATGGGCCTGGCGTTCGACCCGCAGGGGAACCTGTATGTGGCCGATGCGGGCAGCTTGTTGATCCGCAAGATCACCGGACTGGATGGGAACGCGCCCGTCATTTCGCGGTTCGCCGGTACGTCGTCGCTGGCGGCCTTCGCGCCGGGGGCGCCGGACGAAGCGCTGTTGCTGCCTGCGGCGTTGGTGTTCGATGGGAAGGGCAACCTGTATGTGGCGGAGTTGGGGACGGCCGCCTTCCCGCTGTTGACGACCATTACGGACGCTACCGCCGCGGCGACCGCGCCGACCTTCTCGCCGTCGTTTGCGCGCATCCGGCGCCTTGGGCCCGATGGGAAATGGAAGACCATCGCCGGGCCGGGAAGCAGCCTTTACCCCGATCCGTTGGCGGACGATGGGCTGATCCTGCCGGAAGGCCTGGCGATCGCCCCTGATGGGCGCCTGGCCATCATGGACAGCGGTTCCAACCTGGTCCACCTGCTGCCCGCCGGGTCGTACTAGCCGCCCGAAGGCAGAACTTTACTCCGCTTTAACGTCAGTCCGTGTCCGATTTAACGACAAGTGGCTTGGAGTTTGGTTGGAGTAATGGAGTAGTTCTGCATGGCCTTGGAAGGGTTTGCAGGCAGCGGCCTTCGGCTGCTGACCTGGAATTCGCCGATGGATGCCGCGCCCGTGGCGCCTGCGCCGTTGCCGCCCGTCGCGGCGCCGATGGCGCCGGACCAGTGGGTGGCCGCTCCGATCGCGCCCCCTCCGCCGCCGCCCCCGCCGCCGATGGATATGCCGCCCGCGCCGCCCATCGCGCCGCCGCCGCCCCCGGCCATGCCGCCGATGCCGCCCGTCGTTCCGCCAGCTTTGCCACCGTCCTATCCGCAGGCCTATCCGCAGGCCTATCCGCAGCCCGAGCCACAGGCCGCGCCGGTGGTGGCCGAGGCGTGGAACTTGCAGCTGATGCCCACGTTGGATGCGCTGGCAGCGCAGTTGAAGCGCATCCAGGGCGAATTGTCCGCGTTGTTGACGCCGTCGGCGCCCGCCGTTCCGGGGCCCGCCCCGGCGCCCGCGCCCGCGCAGCCCAAGCCGCACCACCCCCACAAGCCCAA
>JAQBPE010000364.1 GCA_028287685.1 Cyanobacteria bacterium RYN_339
TTCCTGGACGCCATCGGCTACGAGCTGGCGCCCAACGTCGTGACCTCCGACGCCCTGGAAGCCCGGCTGGCGACCCTCTACGACCGCCTCAAGCTGTCTCCCGGCCAGCTGGAAGCCTGGACGGGCATCAAGGAGCGGCGCTGGTGGGACCCCAACCACAAGCTCTCCGACGGCGCGACGGCCGCCGCCGAGCGGGCGCTCGAACAAGCGGGGATAGCGCCGCAACAATTAGGCGCCGTCATCTACGGCGGCGTCTGCCGCGAGAACCACGAACCCGCCACCGCCTGCGTGGTGGCCAACAACCTGGGCGTGCCCCGCGCCACGGCTGTCTATGACGTTTCCAATGCTTGCCTGGGCGCGCTCAGCGCCATGATCCAGATCGCCAACATGATCGAGTTGGGCCAAATCAAGGCGGGGCTGGCCGTGAGTTGCGAGTCGGCGCGCGAGATCAACGACGCGATGATCCAGGACATGCTGGAGGCCGGCGACATGGACCGCTTCCGCGGCTCGCTGGCAACCCTCACGGGCGGCTCCGGCGCGGTGGCCATGGTCCTGACGGACGGCTCGCTGGGCGGGCCATACGCCGGCCGCCACAAGCTCAAGGGCGGCGCGCTGCTGGCCGCGCCCGAGCACCACGGCCTGTGCCGCTGGGGCGCGCACCCGGACGGCCTCACGCGTGACTTCATGGAAACGGACGCCGTCAGCGTGCTCAAGCATGGCGTGGCGCTGGGCGCGGAGACCTGGCAGGCCTTCCTGCCGGCCGTGGGCTGGCAGCCGGAGGACGTGGACCGCGTGATTTGCCACCAGGTGGGCTCGGCCAACCGCACGGCGATCCTCGGCTCGCTGGGCATCTCGCCCAGCAAGGATTTCACGACGTACGAGCACTTGGGCAACATCGGCACGGTGTCGTTGCCCCTGACGGCGGCGATCGCCGACGAGCGCGAGGCCCTCAAGAAGGGCGACAGGGTTGGTTTCCTGGGCATCGGCAGCGGTCTCAACTGCCTGATGCTGGGATGGGATTGGTGAACATGGCCTTCGATACCAAGCAATACCAGGACCTCTACCCCTTCGAGGGCAAGACCCTCGACGTGGGTGGCGCGCGGATGCACTACCTCGACGAGGGCCAGGGCCCGCCCGTGCTGATGCTGCACGGCAACCCCAGCTGGAGCTTCTACTACCGCGACCTGGCCCAGGCCCTGCGCGGCACCCACCGCGTGATCGTGCCGGACCACGTGGGCTGCGGGCTCTCCGACAAGCCCGGCGACGACGCCTACGACTACACGCTGAAGCGCCGCGTCGACGACCTGGACCGCCTGATGGACCACCTGGCCCTGACGGAACCCGTGACCCTGGTCGTGCACGACTGGGGCGGCATGATCGGCATGACCTGGGCCAGCCGGCACCCGGAGCGGATCGCGCGCCTGGTCGTGCTGAACACGGCGGCCTTCTTCCTGCCCACCTCCAAGGCCTTCCCGCTGGCGCTGCGCGTGTGCCGGGACAGCGCCCTGGGCGCGCTGCTGGTGCGGGGCGCCAACGCCTTCAGCGTGGCGGCCAGCTTCGTGGGCTGCAAGCGCAACCCCATGGACGCCCGCCTGCGCGAGGCCTACCAGGCCCCCTACGATTCCTGGGATTCCCGCATCGCGACGCTCCGCTTCGTCCAGGACATCCCGCTCGACCCGCAAGACAAGGCCTACGCCGTCGTCGACGAGGTGCAAGCCGGCCTGGAGCGCTTCCGCGGCGTCCCGATGCTGATCTGCTGGGGCGAGCAAGACTTCGTCTTCGACAAGCACTTCCTGGCGGAGTGGGAGCGCCGCTTCCCGGACGCCCTGGTGCGCCGCTTCCCCGACGCCGGGCACTACATCCTGGAAGATGCCGGCGCCGAGGTGATCCCCGCCATCAAGCAGTTCATGGGGATTGCCGGGTGAGCAACATCGCGGCGCGCTTCCTGGCGATGGCCGAACAGGTGCCGGACCAGGCCGCGCTGATCGCGCCGGAAGGGTCGATCACCTACAAAGCGCTCGCCGAAAAAGTCGAGCGCTACGCGGCCGGGCTCTCGCAAGCAGGCTGGAAGCGCGGCATGCGCGCGGTCATGATGGTGCCCGCGGGGATCGACTTCTTCGCGCTGGTCTTCGCCCACTTCAAGCTGGGCGCCGTGCCCGTCTTCATCGATCCGGCCATGGGCTTCCAGAACATGCGCCAGGTGATCGCGGAATCACAGCCCGAAGCCTTCATCGGCATCCCCAAGGCCCACGTGGCGCGCTGGTTGGGCGGCTGGGGCAAGCAGACGTTGAAGCACCGCCTCTCCCTGGGCATGGCGCTGCCCGGCGTGCCGGCGCTGGGGGACGGCCCGCCCGTCCCGACGGCGCCCACGGCGGCCGACGAGCCGGCCGCGATCCTGTTCACCAGCGGCAGCACGGGCGTGCCCAAGGGCGCGCTGCACACCCACGGCTCGTTCGAGACCCAAACCGACTTCGTGCGCGACCAGTTCGCGGTGGTGCCGGGCGAGGTCCACGTGGCGATGTTCCCCATCTTCGGGCTCTACGACCTGGCCCTGGGCGTCACCACCGTCTTGCCGGACGTCGACACAACCAAGCCCGCGAAGGTGCCGCCGGCCGTCGTGGTGGCCACCGTGAACCGCCACCAGGCCACCTGCATGTTCGGTTCGCCGGCCATGTTGGACAACCTGGGACGCGGCGGCGCGCCGATGCCCAGCCTCAAGGCGATCATCTCGGCCAGCGGGCCCGTGCTGCCGGGGGTGCTCGACCGGTTGGACCGGCTGGTGGATGCCAACACCACGGTCTACGTCCCTTACGGCGCCACGGAAGGCTTGCCCATCAGCGTGATCGGCCACCGGGAAGCGCTCGGGCTGGCGCCCCAGTGGGCGGCAGGCGAAGGGCTGTGCATCGGAACCCCGTTAGCGTCGGTCGAACTGGCCATCATCCCGATCACGGACGCGCCGCTCGACGAGGTCACGCGGCTGGAGCCCGGCACGGTCGGGGAAATCGCGGTGCGCGGCCCGATCATCAGCCAGGCCTACATCGCCCGGCCCGAGGCGAACCTGCTGGCGAAGATCAAAGGTGGCTGGCACCGCATGGGCGACCTGGGGCGCGTGGACGAGCAGGGCCGGCTGTGGTTCTACGGCCGCAAGGCGCACCGGGTCGGCACCCACTACACGATCGCGACGGAGGCGATCTTCCTCCAGCACCCGCACGTGGCCCGCGCCGCGCTGGTGGGCGTGCAGGAGCGGCCCGTGATGTGCATCCAGGCGGAGCCCGGGCAGGCGGGCGCGCAGCTGGCGCGCGAGCTGCTGGAGTGGGCGGCGCAACACCCGCACACGGCGGAGATCAAGCAGGTGCTGTTCCACCCCCGCTTCCCGGTCGACATTAGACATAACAGCAAGATCTACCGCGAGGCGCTGGCCGCCTGGGCCACGAGGGAGCTGGTATGAAGGCCTTGGTGACGGGCGGCGGCGGCTTCCTGGGCGGCGCGATCATCGACCAATTGCTGGCGCGCGGCGACCAGGTGCGCAGCTTCCAGCGCGGCGACTACCCGGCGCTCGCGGCCAAGGGCGTGGAGGTGGTCAAGGGCGACGTGGCCGATGCCGCGGCCGTGATCGCGGCTTGCGAGGGCATCGACGTGGTCTTCCACGTGGCCGCCAAGGCCGGCGCCTGGGGCCCCTACGCGGAGTACCACCGCGCCAACGTGGGCGGCACCCGCAACGTGCTGGCCGGCTGCCGGGCCCATGGCGTGCGCAAGCTGGTCTACACCAGCTCGCCCAGCGTGGTCTTCGGCGGCGGGGATATGGAGGGCGCGGACGAGTCCGTGCCCTATGCCAGCCATTACGAGGCGCCCTACCCCGCCACGAAGGCGGAGGCCGAACGGGCCGTGTTGGCCTCGAACGGGCCGGACCTTGCTACCGTGGCCCTGCGCCCCCACCTGATCTGGGGCCCCGGCGACACCAACATCACGCCGCGCCTGATCGCGCGGGCCAAGGCCGGGCGGCTGCGGAAGATCGGGGCGGACAAGTTGGTCGACGCCACCTACATCGACAACGCGGCGCACGCGCACTTGCTGGCGGCAGACCGGCTGGGTCCGGAGATCGCGGGCAAGGCCTACTTCATCGCCAACGACGAGCCGATGCCGGCCTTCGACCTGGTCAACGGCATCCTGGACGCCGCGGGCCTGCCGCCCGTGACCAGCGCCGTGCCGCTGGGCCTGGCCTACGCCATCGGCGGGCTGCTGGAGGGCGTGCACGGGCTCTTCAACCTGCCCGGGGAACCGGTGCTGACCCGCTGGACCGCCCGCGAGCTGGGGACGGCGCACTGGTTCGACCTGGGCGCCGCGAAGCGGGACCTGGGCTACGTGCCGCTGGTCAGCACCCAAGAAGGGCTGCAGCGCCTGAAGGCGTCGTTCACATGACCAGACCAGCCCTGCGCGGCGTCAGCCACGGCCTGGCGGCTCTCGCCTGCTTACCGGGCGCCTGGGCGCTGTTCCACCATGCACGCGTCGGCCAATCCCAGCTCGCGGCGCTGATCTACATGCTGGGCATCTTCGGCATCTTCGTGACCAGCGCGGTCTACCACCGCGTCGAGTGGACGGAAGAGGGACTTGCCCGCATGAGGCGGCTGGACCACGGCATGATCTACTTCGGCATCGCCGGCTTCTACACGCCGTTCTGCTTCTGCGCGCTCACGCCGGCGCACGGCCAGGTGATGTTCCTGCTCGCCTGGTTCGGGGCGGCGGCCGGGGTGCTGCGCGTGATCGTGTGGAGCTATGCGCCGCGCTGGGTGGCGGTGGGGAGCTACGCCCTGCAAGCCTGCCTGGCGCTGCCGTTCCTGGGCGAGATGCTCGCGAACGTCGGGCCGTGGGGCAACGTGCTGATGTGGACCGGCAACGCGGTCGTGGGGCTGGGCGCGATGTGCTACGCCGCCGGCAAGCCCGATCCCTGGCCCGGGGTGTTCGGCCACCACGAGATCTTCCACCTGACGGTGGTCGTCGTGGCCGCGTGCTACTACGGGACGGCGTGGATGCTGGTGGGCGGGTGAGGGTTCTTCGCCGGGGCAGGCGGCGCGCCGATGTGGCGCGGACCGCAGGCGGTCAGCGTGAAGACGGCGAGGCAAAGCGATATCCGAAGGAGCATGGGCCCATTATAGCAAATTTAATGGGATTTTAATGCTTTCGTAAAACTTTCGACACGATCGGGCGCCCAGACCACGGAAGTGACCAGCGGCTTGCCCAGCAAGACCTCCCGACAGCGCGGGCCTTCGTTCATGATCAGGTCCAACGCGGCGAGGTGCGACGAGAAGGCCGCGCGCCCCCGCTGCGCATACCGCGGGTGGTGGAAGTCGTGGTACTCCACGGCGATGCCCGAGGCACGGAACGGCTCCTCGTCCAGGTATTCCCGCCCCGTGGGACCGGAGAGGTAGGTGGTGGCGCCCGTGCGCACCATGACGTCGTGGATCAGGCTCGAACGCTTGCCGTCGACGTCGAGGCTGGAGGCGCGCACCAGCGGCGTGGTGATCGCGAAGGCGCGCCGGCAGAAGTCGATCAGCGCGTAGTTGAGGTCCGTCAGCTGCTCGAAGGGCGTCAGGACGATCGAGCGCAGCTCGTCGGCGTAGCGCTCGAAGTGGGGGTGGTTGTGGTAGTGGTAGGCGATCGAGCCCCAATAGGTCTTGCGCCAGGCGCGCGAGTTGTCCAGCGGCACGCGCATGATCGGCCCGTGGCGGTGCTCCAGCTTGCGCACGGGCACCAACAGCCAGATCGGCTCGCGCACGCCCACGATGCGGTTGCGGTTCTGGAAGTACTGGCGGCGGTACTGGACCACGTCCAGGTAGACGTAGAGGTCCGCCTGGGCCATCTTGTGGAAGAAGCCGAGCCAGGGCAGGTGCTCCGGTTGGTGCATCGTTACGCGCATGATGGTTACTCCTCAGGCGGACATGGGCAAGGTCGGCACCAGGCGCTGTTGCGCCCAGGCCAGGGTCGCTTCGAGGCCCGCCTCGAAGCTGGTACACGGGGCGAAGCCCAACAGGGTACGCGCGCGGCCGACGTCCGCGCGGGAATGCGGCACGTCACCGGCGCGGGCGGGCGCCCGGCCCGCGGGCGGCGCGCCGGTCAACCGCGCGATCAGGGCGTAGGCCTCCGCCACGCTCACGGCGCGGCCGGTGCCCACGTTGAAGACCAGGCCGGGCGCGGGGTCCGGCGCGAGCAACGCGCGCACGTTGGCGCGCGCCACGTCGCCGACGTAGATGAAATCGCGGGTCTGGCGGCCGTCGCCGTGCAGCGTGGACTGCTCGCGCGCGAGCGCCGCGCCGATGAAGCGCGAGAGCACGCCGGAATAAGGCGAGGCGGGGTCCTGGCGCGGGCCGTAGACGTTGAAGTAGCGCAGGCAGATCGGGCTCATGCCGTGCAGGGCGGCGTAGGTAGCCGCGTACGCCTCCGCCAGCCACTTCTGGGCGGCATAGGGCGAGAGCGGCTCCGGTGGCAGGGCTTCCGCCAGCGGCAGCTGCTTGGAGGCGCCGTAGACCGCCGCGGAGCTGGCGATCACCACGCGGTCGATGCCCAGGTAGCGCGCCGCCTCCAGGGCGTTCAGCGTGCCGGTGGCGTTGACCTCGTGGGCGAAGTGCGGGCGTTGGATCGACATCGGCACGCTGACGACGGCGGCCAGGTGCAGCACGGCGTCGCAGCCGCGCATGGCGATCGCCAGCGCCGAGAAGTCGCGCACGTCGCCCTGCACCAGCGTCGCGCCGGCGGGAACGTTGGCGCGCTTGCCGGTGGAGAGGTCGTCGTAGATCGTCACGTCGAGGCCCTGGGCGAGCAGCAACTCCGCGGTGTGGGAGCCGATGAAGCCGGCCCCGCCGGTGATCAGGATGCGCATGGTGCTCCTCTTCAGATGGCGAGCGGCATGCGGACGACCTCGAAGGCCTCCGCGTGCCGGACGCCGGCTTCGAAGCCCCGGCAGCGCGCGCGCGCCTCCAGGGTCTCCACCCAGGCCTCGCCGTACTTCGCGTACTGGCTGGCATGGGCCTTCAGGGCCGCCACCTTGGCGGGCAGGGTCTCGCCAATGTCGATGTAGACGTCGGCCCGGAAGGGGACCATGGGCTGCCCGGCTGGCTGCATGCCCTCGTAGAGCCAGATGGCCTTGTACGGCTTCGCCGCCGCGAAAGTGGCGCGGGCCGTGCCCACGTGGGCCTGGTGGGAGTCGAACGGGTGGTGCGTGAGCACGAGCGTGGGCTGGAAGTCGGCCAGCTCGGCCTTGATGGCGGCGGTCGCCCCGTCGAACGGCACGTCCTTGGAAGGGAAGGCCAGCACGCGCAGGTCGGGCACGCCCAGCACGTCGGCCGCCGCGCGCCCTTCGGACAGGGCCTGCTCCGCAGTGCGCAGCACCTGGCCTCGCAGGTTGGTGTAAGCGGACCCCGTCAGCACCAGCATCCGCACGGCATGGCCGCGCCGGGCGGCTGCCGCGAGGGTGCCGCCACAGGCCACCTCGAGGTCGTCGAGGTGGGCGCCGATCGCCAGGATCCTCATCCGGGACGCGCTCCAGTCTTGCCAGGGATCACGCGCCGATCTTAGCGCCTGGGACGCTTGAAACGATCGGCTGTTTCCGGCAAAGGGAGCGGGCGGTTTGGCCTAACTTAGGGCGAGCCGGGCGGGTAAGCGCTCGGGATCGTGGCCGGGGCGGTGCCGAAGACGAGCGCGATCTGGCGCTTGTCGACCAGTTGGATGCTGGCGACGTCGGCCGTCTCCTTGCCGTCCACGTAGCCCTTGAAGCCGGCCGGCGAGACGCCCCACTCCGTCAGGAACTGCTCCAACGTGATCACGGCCTGGGCCGGCGCTTCGATGTGCAGGATGCCGTCGTTGCTGTGGGTGTGCAGCGGGCTGATGAAGAGGCCCTTGGGCTCGATGCCCACCAGGCCCGGCACGTCGACCTTCTTGCCGTCCACGAAGACGTCGAGGTGCGAGTGCACGTGGTAGACGAAGCTCTCGCCGGGCATCGCGTCCAGCTTGGCCGCGTGGATGTGGCTCGCCACGTCCTCCGGCGCCGGCCAGGGCGGCGCGTCCTTGCCGGCCACCTTGAGGGCGGCGATCGGCGCGTAGCTGGCCTGCGGCGAGGGCAGGTTCGTGTGCAGGCTGGGCTGCGCGCTGGGCATGGCCGAGGCGGCCGGAGAGGCGCTGCCGCCGGGCGGCGTCACGGTCGCAATCGGCGGGCAACCGGTCAGGAGCGCGGTGAGGAACAGGAGCGGCAAGCCGGCGCGACGCATCGGGAGGTTCCTTTCAAGACGGGACAGCGCCCATCTTGCCCGATCGCCGGGGTTTCGGCAAGTCTTCGGGCCGCGCCCGCTCCGCCTGCGCGCTGGCCGCCCAGGCCATCCACAGCAGCTTGAAGGTCAACAAGTGCAGCGACATGCCGCACATCGCCAACGCCACCATCGCGGCCGTGACCGTGCGGCGCCAGGCGCCCTGCCCGCGGATGACCAGGTGGGCGCCCATGGCCCAAAGCACGGCCAGAAATGCCGGCAGCCCGGCCTCCAGGAAGGCCTGCAGGTAAGTGTTGTGGGGCGCGCGTTCCCAGTAGAGCGACGGCGCGCCGGCGGAAATCAGCGGGAAGGTGTCCATGCCGATGCCGGTGGCCCAGTGGTCCATGGTCGTCACCATCGCGGTGTGCCAGATCTCCGTGCGGCGCGAGCCGGTAGGGTCCTCGGCCACGTCGAAGCGTCCCAGCTGGGAGGCGAAGGCCAGGTAGAACGCCACGATCAGCGCGAGCCCACCGGCCAGCGTCTTGTAGCGCCGCGCGTGGACCATGAAGATCCCCGTCACGATCAGCAACGCCAACACGCCGCCACGGGACTGGGTGGCGACCGTGGCAAGCACGATCGGGATCAGGGCCGCAACCGATTCCAGGCGGTGGCGCGGCAGCCGCTTCAACGCCACCGCGAACGGCATCACCAGCGCGGCCACCAGGATGTTGGGATCGGTCTTGGCGCCCTCCCAACCCAGGTAGGCCCGGTGGTCCACGTCCCAGACGCCCTGGCTGAACGCGTAGAGCGTGCACACGGAGGCGGCCGCGCCGCCCCACATCCAGCAGCGGAACGACAGGCCCAATTCCCGGTCCGTGAGCGGCGTGAGGGTCGCGAGCACGTACGTCAGGAACATATAGCCGATCGGCACCAGCATGTCGCGGCTGACGCGCGGATCGATCGACGTGAAGAACGACAGGCTCAGCAGGGCCATCAGCACGCACGTGGCGACCAGCTTGGGCGTGGCCGCGTCACGAGCGGCCCGGGGCACCAGGGCCAGCAGCCCGGCCGCGAAGACGCCGAGCAAGTTGAAGGCCAGGCCCAGCGGCGTGCGGTAGATGGCCTCCTCGAAGGGCAACAGGAACAGGAACAGCCCCCAGGGCAGCAGCCAGTACGGCATCAGGACGCCTGGGAGCGGCGGCCCGCGTAGGTTTCGAAGGAGACCGTGCCGCTCTTGGCCGCGCGCACGGGCAACACGCCGAGCAGCGGGAGGTTGGCGTCCTGTAGGCGGCCCAGGCCGGTCAGCAGCTGGTCGGAAGACACGAGCGCGTGGTTCACCAGCAGCAACAGGCCGTCGACCGCTCGCCCGAAGGCGGGGACGCGCTCCAACGAGGCCAGCGGGGGCAGATCCAACAAGACGAAGTCGTATTCCGCCTGCCAGGCGGCGATCGCCGGGGCCACGCGGCGCTTGACCAGGCGCACCAGGCTCGCCGTGAGGCCCGGGCCGGCCGTGACGACGTCGATCTCGCCGGCCTTGCGCACCACCTCCGCGGGCTTGCGGCCTTCCAGCAGGACCTCGCCGAAGCCGGGGGCGGCGGCGTCCAGGCCCTGCCGTTCGGCCAGGCACGGCTTGCGGAAGTCGGCTTCCACCAGCAACACGCGGTGCCCCTGGTGGGCCAGCTGCTCCGCCAGCGCCACCACGGAGGTGGAACGGCCCTCGCCGGCTTGCAGGGAGGTCACGCCCAGCACCAGCGCGCCCTCGCCGTCCGCGCGCGCCTCGACGAGGCTGGCGATCGCCTCCATCGCCCGCTCGTAGGCCGGGTTGTCCGGCGTCGATGCAGGCAACGCGGGCAGCACGGAGAGGCCGCCCATCGGCCGCGCCGCGGCGAGGTCCGGGCGCGGCCGGGCGAGCAGGTCGCGCGTGGCGCCCACGCCGAAGGCGGCGGCCAGGCCCAGCACGGCCACCACCGGGAAGGCGGGGCCCTTCACGGGCGAGAGCGGCTTGTCCGGTAAGACGGCCGGCTGGATCACGCGCGCGAAGGTGGGCGCCAGGGCCAGGGCCACGGCGGCGTCCTCGTGCTTCTTCAAGAGCTCCTGGTAGACCTGGCTCGCGACCTCCAGGTCGCGCGTAACCTGTCTCAAGCGCACCTCCTGGCCGGGGCGCTTGGCCAGCTGGCCGAGCAGCTGCGTGCGGCGGCCATGCGACACGCCCACGCCGGACTCCAGCGATCGGACCTCGGCCTCGGCCGACGTGAGGTCGCGCAGGATGCCGACCTGCACGTCGTTCATGGCCAGGCCGGCCGCGGCGGGGCCGCCGGAGATCGCCTCGATGCGCGAGCGCAGCTGCTGCACATGCCGGCTCAGGGCCTGCATCTCCGGGTGCTCCGGCTTCAGGCCCTGGCTCCACAGCGGCGAGGACTCCGCCTGGGTGAGGGTGTCCTTCAACGATTTGAGCCGCGGATCCTGGCTGACGGAGAGGCGCTGCAGGCCCTGGCCCGCGTCCATGCCCAACCGCCCGCGCAGCTGGCCGGCGCGCGCTCGGGCCCCGGCCAGCGCCGACTCCTGCTCGCGGATGGCACCGTTGAGCAGCGACAGCTCGCCCACCGCGCCTTGCACCTCCTGGGGCATGTCGACGACGCTGGCCTGGCTCTTGAAGGCCTGGAAGGCCTTCTCGGCCACCGCCAGCTTGATGCGCGCGGTCTCGAGCTGGCGTTTCACGTAGCGCAGGCCCTCGCGCACGCCTTGCTCGCGGTAGGCCTCGCCCATGCGGATGTAGGTGGCGCACAGGTCATCCACCACCTGGCGCGCGCGGCCGGGGTCGTCGTCCTGGTACTGCACCTCGATCAGGTCCGTCTTGTCGATCGGCGTGATGCGGACTTTCTGTTGGAGCTGCTCGACCGTGACCTTCTTGCCGTCCTTGTTCCGCAAGTTCAGCCTGTTGATCACCGATTCGAAGACCGGCGAGATGCGCAGCAGCTCGACCTGGGTGTACAGCGGGTGGCTGGCGCCCGTCAGCTCCGGCAGCGCGTCGTTGACCACGCGCAGGCCGCCCATGCGCTGCTCGGAGCGCGTGACCATCAGCTTGGCCGTGGCCTGGAAGGTCTTGGGCATGGCCAGGATCGCGCCCGCGCCCAACGTGACCGTGACCGCCAGCGCCACGCCCATGCAGCGCCAGCGGCGGCGCACCAGGGAGAACAGGCCGGGTTCATGCGTAGAGTGATGCATCGGACGACGTCCTTTCTTCGATCAGGGCCCGCAGCTCGCGGGGATGGTAGGCCCCCGTGAGCCAGAGGAGCGGCGGGTACGAGACCGCGATCAGCGCGGCGGCGGCCCACCAGGGCACGCCCAACACCGCCAGGGGGGCCACCAGCGCGATGGAAACCGGCAGGGCCCACAGGCCCAGCCGCAGAAGCCCCGCGCGCGAGCCCAGCGCGCGGTGGAAGACCACCACCATCGCGAGGTCGCTGGCGGCCGCCGTCAGGCAGGCCCCGGGGGCCCCCAGGATGGGCAGCAGGAGGAGGTTCAGGCCCACGCTGACGGCGGCGGCGATCGCGGCCCCGCGCATGCGGTCGGGCTGGCGATCGCCGGCGGACAACGCCGTCCCGAGGGTGTTGTGGAGGAAGCGCAGCGGAACCACGGCCGCGAGCAAGGCCAGGATCGGCGCGGCCTCCACGAAGCGGGCGCCGAAGATCAGCCCGACCAGCGCGGGCGCATAGGCCGCGGTGAAGGCGGCCAGCGGCAGCGCGCCGGCCAGGGCCAGCCGGGCGGCGCGGTCGCCGGTGGCCGGCAGCCCCTCGCGGTCGGCGCACATGCGCGGGAAGAGCGCGTTGTTGACGGCGATCGCCCCCAACGTGAGCGGCATGATCACCAGCCCCGCCGCGCGGTAGAGGCCCACGTCGTGCTCCGGCGCGACGAAGCTCAGCATCACCACGTCCGCGGAGGCCGCCAACGTGGTCAGGCCCAGGTTCATTCCAAAGGGAAAGGCCTCGGCCAGCAGGGGGAGCAGCGCCACGGGCCGCTCGTCCACCGCCACGGGCGCCACCTTGCGTAGGAACAGCCAGGCCCCTAGCGCCACGCCGGCGGCGCGCGTGAGCGCCATCGCGGCGAACAGCATGACCGGGTTGGGCGCCCCGCTGGCCAAGTAGAGCCCGGCCACGATCCACAGCCCGCGCTCGAGCGCGGTCGTCGCACTCTCGAGCTCCATCCGCTCGAAGGCGTAGAACGCCGCGCGCAGCACCTGCGAGAGCGCCGTGCATGTGAGCTGCAGCCCCAACAGGAGCAAGATCGGCGTGGCGCCGTCGTTGGCCCAGCCCACGGCCACCACCAAGCCCGTGCCCAGCAAGGCCAGCGGCGGGATGGCGCGGAGGGCGGCGGCCAGGTAGGGCCGGACCCGGGCCCGGTCGCGGGCGATGCTGCGGATCAGCAGCGTGCCCAGGCCCAGGTCGAACAGGCAGGCGGCCACGGCCGCCAGGCTGGTGTAGAAGCCCACCTGGCCGAACGCCTCGCTGCCCCAATGGCGGGCCAGCCAGGCGTTGACCAGCAAGCCGCTGACCAGTTCCAGGCCACGCGAAATCAGCTGCAACAAGGTGTTGAACGGGACACGACTCAAGAACGACTCCTCGTTTGATTGAGGGGATCCTACGACGCCATTTCCAACCCCGGCTTGTGCGTCTGGGACCAAGGATGCTGTGCGTTGCGGGCGATGTTTGCCATGGGGACGCCGCCGACAATGGATGGCAACTCCCCCAACCAGAACCCAGGAGGTCTGCGTGCGTATCGCCTTGGTCGCCCTGTCCTGTCCCGACGGCGGGATGCTGCACTACACCTCCCAGCTGGCGAATGCGCTGGCCGCCCGCGCGGAGGTGCACCTGTTCACGCCGGATCGGCCCGAAGTCCGCGCGTACCTGGACAGCCGGGTGCGGCTGCATGGCACCACCGGCCTGAGCCGGCCGCACGAGACGCTGCGCAACTACCTCCGCCAGCTCAACCCGCTGGCCCACGCCGCCAACGCGGCGGCCGTGCGCGCCGTACAACCGGACGTGGTGCACGTGGTCACGGACCACCCCAGCAACGGCTTGCTGCTGGCGCTGCTGGGGCCGGTGCCGGTAGTCTTCACCCACCACGACCCGGTGCGCCATCCCGGCGAAGGCCACCGCGTGAAGCAGTGGCTGACGGACGACGTGGCGCGCGCCGCCGACCGCGTGATCGTGCATGCCGACGCGTTGGTGCCGGAGTTGCGGCGCCTGGGCCTGCCGGCAGGACGGGCGGCCGTGATCCCGCATGGGGAGTTCGGGTTCATGCGGCGCTATGCGCCGGACGTGCGGGAAGAGCCGATGATCCTGTGCTTCGGCCGGCTGATCCGCTACAAGGGGGTGGACGACCTCTGCCGGGCGGAACGCTTGCTGCGCGGCCGGATCGGGCCGTACCGCATCGTGATCGCCGGCGAGGGGGATACGGCGTTCTTCCGCGACGAGATCGCGCCGGACGCGCCGATCGAGGTGATCGACCGGTTCCTGGATGACGCGGAAGCCGCGGACCTGTTCGCCCGGGCGCGCCTGGTGGCGTTGCCGTATGTGCAGGCCTCCCAGTCGGGGGTGCTGGCGATCGCCGCCGCGTTCGGCAAGCCTTCGATCGTCACGGCCGTTGGCGGCTTGCCGGAGGCCGTAGACCACGGGCGGGCCGGCGTGATCATCCCGCCGCGCGACCCGGCGGCGCTGGCGGGGGCGATCGCGGCCTTGTGGGATGACGCTCCGCGGCGTGCCGCGCTGGGTGCCGCCGGCCGCGCGCTGGTAGACCGCAGCATCGGCTGGCCACGGATCGCCACGCTGCACCTGGCACTGTATGCCGATCTCCAGGGCAAGCAGGCCATGGCGGCGTAAAGAGCCAACAGTCTAAACCCCCGTGGCAAGCGCCACGGGGGTTTTTCCTTCCTGGATCCGGCGTCAAATTCATGGGCTACTTTCAACCAACCATTTTACGACGCGTCGTCATAGAGTCTCTTTATGACATCAGCAGGAAATATCATTTTCTATCTCGATCGCCTCGGCGCGGGCGGCGTGGAGCGGATCACGCTCAACCTGCTCGACGGCCTCACGGCCCGAGGCTGGCACCCGACGCTGGTGCTCAACCAAGGGCAAGGGGATCTCGCGGCGCCGGACAACGTGGAAACGATCGTGTTGGACGCCCGTTCCTTCGCAGGCTCCGTCCGCGCCCTCGGGAGCCTGGTCGCGCGCCGCCAGCCGGCCGTCCTGGTCTCGCAGCGCGCTTACCTCAACCTGGTCTCCGCGCTCGCGCTCGGCCCCCGACCCGGCGGCCCGCGACTCGTGTTGACGGAGCACTCCCTGCTCACCCGCTGGTGGACCGACGCGCGCGTGCCCAAGCGCCGCGCGGACCAGGTGGTGCGGCGCGCGCTGCCCCTGGTCTACCGCCGCGCGGACGCGCTGGTGGCCATCTCGCATGGCATCGCCGCCGACCACGCCCGCGTGCTGGGCCGCTTCGACCCCAAAATCCGGCTCCTGCACAACCCGATCGTGGCCCCCACCCTGCTCCAGCGCGCCGACGAGCCGCTGATCGGCGCGCCCCCCACCGACCTGCCCTGGATCGTGGCCGTGGGCCGCCTGGACACCGAAAAGAACCTGGGCGCCTTGCTGAACGCCTTCGCGATGCTGGCCCCTGCCGCCCGCCTGGTGCTGGTGGGCGACGGGCCCCAGCGTGCCTTGTTGAAAGAGCGCGCCCGCGAGCTGGGCGTGGCGGACCGCCTGCACGTGGTCGGCTTCCAGACCAACCCTTACGCCTGGATCCGGCGCGCCGCGGTGCTCGCCATGTCGTCGCTGTTCGAGACCTTCCCCACGGTGCTGGTCGAGGCGATGGCGCTCGGCACGCCGGTGGTGTCGTTCGATTGCCCGGAAGGGCCGCGCGAGATCATCACCAACGGCACCAACGGGCTCCTGGTGCGCCCCGAGGACCCCAACCACCTGGCACGGGCGATCGCCGCCGTGCTGGAAGACAAGACGCTGGCGCTGCACCTGCGCCGGGGCGGCCTGGTTCGGGCCGCGGATTTCGCGTACGCGCGCACGGTGCCCGCGTACGAGGCCCTGTTCGAGGAGATGGCGGCACGCCGCCGGATAGCGAGGTAGGACATGTTGCTTAGGTTCGAGAGGCCGTCGGGTCGGCGCCCCCTGGGGCCAAACCCAGTGAACGTACTGGTCATGACCAACCACCTGAACACCGGCGGGGCGGAGACCTTCGTGGTGCGGCTGGCCAACGAGCTGACGGTGCGTGGCCACCATGTGGTGGTGCTCTCCGCCGGCGGCGAGCTGATGCCCAAGCTGCGGCCGGACGTGGCCCGGGCCGTGGCGCCCTGCCGCGCCAAGGGGCCCTGGGGCATGCTGTCCGTCGCCCGCACCACCCGCCGCCTGATCGAGGACCACCGGATCCAGGTGGTGCACGCCAACTCCACCAACACCGCCATGTCGGCCTGGCTGGCCCGCGCCGGTGCCGCCGGCCCGCCCATCATCTCCTCCGCCCACGGCGTGTGGGAGCCCTGGAAGAAGCGTGGCGTGGCGCGCGCCTTCGACCTCTGCTCCGACCGCGTGGTGGGCTGCTCCGAGGAGCTGACCACGGACTTGTTGAACCATGGCCTGCGCCAGGCCAAGGCCCAGACCATCCACAACGGCATCCCGCTGCCCACCGACACCGGCGCCATCTTCGATCGCGGCGCGTTGCGGCGTGCCCTGGGCCTGCCGGCCAACCGCCCGCTGATCCTGGGGGTGGGACGGCTGGTCGAGCAGAAGGGCTTCGGTACCTTGATCGAGGCCCTGCCGCGCGTGCTGGCCGTCCAGCCGGACGTGCTGGTGGCCCTGGCCGGCGTGGGCGAGCTGCGCGAGGCGCTGGGCGCGCGCGCGGAGGAGCTGGGCGTGTCGCACGCCGTGCGCTTCCTGGGCCGGCGCGAGGACGTGCCCCGGCTGCTCGCGGCCGCCGACATCTTCTGCCTGCCGTCCTTGGATGAGGGCCTGCCGCTGGCGATCGCCGAGGCCATGGCGGCCGGGCTGCCGGTGGTCGCCACCCCCGTCGGCGGGGTGCCGGAAATCGTCTCGCATGGCGAAACGGGGTGGCTGGTGCCGCCGCGCATGCCGGCCGCGCTGGCGCTGCGCCTGATCGCCCTGCTAGCGGATCCGGGCGTCGCCCATGCCATGGGCCAGGCCGGGCGCGAGCGGGTGGTGGAAGGCTTCACGCTCGACCGCATGACCAGCCGCTTCGAGGGCCTGTACCACGAGCTGCTGCAGACCGCGCCGGAGGGCGCTAGCCAGGCGGCAAGTTTGCGTTGGTCAAGTTCCGCCTGAACTCCTCCACGGTCATCCGGTCGGTTTCGCCCCAGGGGTTGTTGAAGTAGCAGTAGCCGCCCTCGATCTTGTCGAGCAACAGCTCGTGGCCGCCGCCTTCCCAGTTCAAGCCGCAAGGCACGCTCTTCCCCTGGGCGATCTTCTCCTCGATGCGGTGCCAGGCGAACGGCCGGTTCAGGCGCGTGACGCCGTAGATCGTGGTGTAGTTGTCGCCGGTGATCGCTTCCAGCACCTTGTTGGTGCCGAACCCTTCCAGGCCGCCGGCGATCTTGAAGTTCGCCACCAGGTTGTGGAAGCCGTCCTTGATCTTCTGCCAGACGCCCTGCTGCGCCAGCACATGGGCGTCTTGGGCGTTGTCGTAACGCAAGAAGAAGTTGCCCACGTCCATCAACGACGGCTCCAGCATGCGCATGGACGGCGTGCGCCCGCCGTCGTTGTCGTCGGCCCAATCGGCGTTGCGCGCGAGCTTGGTGCCGTTCACGGTGGTGGCGGCGGCAGCGGGGCTCGCCAGCTCCTGCACCAGCCGCATGTACTCCGCGGGGGACTTGCGGGCCAGCACCACCGTGGCGGTGGTGGCGGCGCAGGTGCCCTTGCCCTCCTGGCACAACTTGGTGGGGTCGTCGCACTCTTCCAGGATGTTGGTGATCAGGTCGCCCCGATCCATGCCCTTGGGCAGTTCCTGGGTGGCCATGCGCGTAAGGTAGGTGAGCGCGTCGCCCTGGCCCTTGAGGTCCTTCTGGCTGGTCAGGCGGCCGTCCAGCAGCATCTTAAACAGGACGTCGCGCGCCACGTAGTCCTTGCCGCACAGGTCCGCCAACTTGGTGTAGTCCGCGCCGCGCGCGCCGAGCGAGGCCAGCGAGGCCTTTTCTTGGAGCACGGCGCCCTCCAGGTGGGCCTTGGCTGCCTGGATCTCCTTGAAGTCGGCATAGCGCGTGTCCGGATCGCGCACGACCTCCCGGGTCTTGAACTCGAGGTCCGACGGCCCGTTGAGCGCCCAGCGCAGGCCGCGCTGCAGCTTGGTGAACAGGCCCACCTGCTCGCCCGTGTCCGCCGGCGTCACGGAGCCTGCGATCGGCTTCACGATGATCGGCGGATCCGCCTTGGCGCGCGCGGAAACGGCGAGCCGCACGGGCACCGACGACATGGGACGGATGGCGTTGGACATGACATTCCTCCGCTTCCGTTATGGCCCAGGTCGCTTGCGGATCTTCTTAAGGGGACTTTATGCTTGTGCTAAAATTCCACCAAGATAGGACGAACATGCAGAACTTCCCCTGGACTTCGATCGCCCTGCTGGTGCTGTTCGTGACGGCCCTGGCCATCATGGGCCCACGGATTTGGGCGCTGGTGGGCCCGCGCTTCGGCAAGTTCGCCGGCGAGGCGTACCAAAAGCGCTTCTTCAAGCAGCTGCAGAAGAAGTACCCGGTGCTGGCCGTGCGGATCGAGGGCTTCGAGATGGGCCCCGCCAACCAGGAGGCCTTCCAAAGCGCGATCAAGCGCCTGCCGCCCCAGCGCGCCATGGAGCTGCAGACGGAGTTCAACCGCCTGCGCGAGAACTTCATGCAGCGCCACCCGGAGCTGGTGCCCGTCTTCGAGGCCGGCCAGGATCCGCGCGCCCAGGCCAAGGCCATGGACGCCATGCTCAAGTTCCCGGAAGACAAGCGCAAGGCGATCGAGAAGGACGTGATCTGGGCCTGGGACCAGCTGCGCGGCCGCTACCCGGCGATGATGGGCCCCCTGGAGCAAGCCTTCAAGAAGAAGGCGGCTGTGGTGGAGCAGCGCTAGGGTCTGCTTCCTTCTTCTTGAGCGTCCTGTAGCCGATGTAGAGGGCGATCGCGAACGCGGTCCCCTTCACGACAACCAGCACGGTGCCCACCATCGCGGCGGTCTGCATGGCCGTGAGGTGCACGCCGAACATCGGCAGCAGGAGGATCAACAGGGCGGAAATGGCACCAGATATCATAGGCGCCATTGTACCCCGCTAGCGCCCGTACCGCCCCACGAGTTGCGCCTGCCCCAAAACATGGCCAGCCATCGCCGCCGTCACCGCCTCCTTCTTCACCCCGGAGCCGAGCGGAAGCGTGGCATCCAGCGCGCAGAGCGTGAAGACGTAATGGTGGT
>JAQBPE010000400.1 GCA_028287685.1 Cyanobacteria bacterium RYN_339
CACGGCCACGCCGCGCCCGACGATTTTTCCGACGCCATCCCCGGCTGCCACAGCCACGCCTCCCAGC
This sequence comes from Cyanobacteria bacterium RYN_339, assembly GCA_028287685.1. GTDB lineage: Bacteria > Cyanobacteriota > Sericytochromatia > S15B-MN24 > JAQBPE01 > JAQBPE01. Next base: position 68 of record JAQBPE010000400.1, read on the forward strand.
GGCCCCCAGCCAGACCTTGGCGCGAACGCCTCGCTTCACGGCAAGCCGGTCTTCGCCGGCACCAGCCCCTGGAACCAGCCCATCGATCGGGCCCCGGTCGACCCCGCGTCCGCCACGCTGATCGCCAGCATTGGCCTGACCACAGGCTTGCACCCGGACTTCGGCGCCAACTGGAACGGCGGTCCCTTCGGCATCCCCTACGTCGTCGTCGCCGGCAGCCAACCCCGCGTGCCGGTGAGCTTCGACTACGCCGACGAGAGCGACCCCGGCCCATACCCCGTGCCGCCCGACGCACCGACGGAGAACGGCTCCGACGCCCACGTCCTGGTGGTCGATCGCGACGCCTGGAAGCTCTACGAGCTTTTTGCCGCCGCCAAAGCGCCCCCGGGCTGGCACGCCGGCTCCGGCGCCACCTTCGACCTCAAGACCGACGCCGCGCGCCCGGCCGGTTGGACCTCCGCGGACGCCGCGGGCCTGCCCATCTTCCCCGGCCTGGTGCGCTACGACGAGGTGGCCGAGCAGAAAGCCATCCGCCACGCCCTACGCTTCACGATCGCCAAGAGCCGCAAAGCCTACGTCGCGCCAGCCACCCACTTCGCCAGCGCGAACACCTCTGCCGGGCTGCCGCCGATGGGCATGCGGGTGCGCCTGAAAGCATCCTTCGACCTCTCCACCTTCCCACCGGACGCCCAGGTGATCCTGCAGGCCATGAAGACCTACGGGATGTTCGTGGCCGACAACGGCAGCAACTGGTACGTCTCCGGCGCGCCGGACGCCCGCTGGAACGACGACACGCTGGGCACGCTCAAGGGCGTGAAGGGCAGCAACTTCGAAGTGGTCCAGATGGGCACGGTCATCACGAAGTAGCGGACGTTCCGAGGCGGTTTCCCCGAGGCGCGCTTATAGACACGCTTTGCAGCCCTTATATTCCGTTTGGCGTTTAACGTGAAACGGAATACAAGGGCTTGAAGTATAGTCGCGCTGGGCGTTTCCGCCGTTCGACCCAAAATCCGACGCGGCCCACCCAATCGAGCAATGCCTCATCTCGAAGTTGCGCCGACTGCAATTCAGCCTGGTTCGCTCTTACAAAGCAGACGGAGCCAATGAACCTCGGCGATCCTGGCGGCCCCGATCGACGGGCACCTTGCGCCCGCTCGCCGGTCTGTTGCGCGAGGCGCGGACTAGATGACCTCGGCGGGTTGTGGCGCTTCCACCGGCACGACCTCTGCCGGCAACGTGCGGACCGGGTGGCCGAAGGCGCGGGCGTAGGCGGCCAGGAGCTTGGGGGCCTGGTGGGCCCACTCCAGCGCTTGTGACATCCGTCGGCGGCCTTCCTGCCCCATGAGTGCGCTGCGCAGGGGGTCCCCCAGCAGCTCCAAAATCTTCGCGGCGAAGTCGACCTCGTCGGTCGCGTACAACGACGCGGCAGCGGCCGAGCGCCGGCCTTCCAGGATGTCGAACTGCACGATCGGCTTGCCGAGCGCCATGTACTCCAGAATCTTGTTCATGGTCGATTTGTCATTGAACGGCGTCTTGGGATCCGGGTTCACGCAAACGTCGCAGGTCGACAGCCGTTCCAGCAGCTCCGCGTCGCCCACCCGCCCCGTGAATTCGACGTAGTCACCGATGCCCAATTCGATCACCAGGGCCTGTAGCTCGTCGAAGGCCGGTCCGTTGCCGATCAGCATGAAGTGGATGTCCGTGCGGGTCTTCACGATGTGCTGGATCGAGCGCAGCAGGCAATCGATGCCTTCCTGCTGTCCCATGACGCCCAGGTACCCGACCAGGAACCGCTTGCCGCGCCGGTAAGCACCGTTCGCGATCGTCGGCTTGAAGCGCTTCAAATCGGGGCCGCTGCGCACGATGAACACCTGATCATCGGCCTTTTTGCCGCGCGTCAGGGCGATCTCGCGGTACGACTCGTTGGTCGAAATGACCACGTCGGCGGTCGCGAAGGTCGCACGCTCGGCGGCCAACAGCGTTGCGTAGAAGATGTCACGCCGGCCGTACTTGGCCTCGTACAGCTCGGGGTTGATGTCGTGCTGGTCGAAGATCACCTTCACGCCCTTGAAGGCCTTGAAGTACCCGGCCACCAGGAACAGGAAGTCCGGCGGGTTGCAGATGTGCACGAGGTCGAACCCGCGCTCGTCCCACACCTTCTTCGCCAGCTTCAGCTCCCAGCGGATCGCCACGGCATACTCGCGCAGGTAGCCCAGCGCCCCGTTGCCCTCCGGCGGCATGGGGTGGCGGTAGATGTGGACGCCGTCCAGCTCCTCGTATTCGGCCTCGTAGCCCTTGCCCACCGGGCAGATCACGGAGACCTCGTAGCCCGCGCGCTGCAGCGTGGTGGCTTCCATCCAGACGCGCCGGTCGAACGGCACGGGCAGGTTCTCGACGATGATCAGGACGCTACCAGCAGAGCGCATGATATTCCTTTCCAACGGGGGCCTCGGCATAGAGGCCGGCCAGGTCCAGGATCGCGGTGCCGGCGGGCAGGTGCTCTAGCGCCTCGCGGAACTCCGGGGAGCTGTACGTGACGATCACGAGGTCCGCGCCTTCCAGCACCAGAAGCGGGTCTTCCTGCATCAATCGCTGGAAGTGCGGCACGTTGGCATGGATGTAGTGCAAGTTGGCGCCCATCAGCCCGGCCTCCGTGACGGAGGGGTCGTAGATGCGCACTTCGCAGCCTTCGCCCAGGAGCCGCTTCACCAGGGGCACCGCCGGGCTTTCGCGCAGGTCGTCGGTGCCGGCCTTGAAGGCCAGGCCGAAGACCGCCACGCGCCGTGCCTTCAAACGGAAAACCTCCGCGGCCGCCATCGCGATCATATTGGCGTTGCTTTCCGGGATGGCCCGGAAGAGCGGGGTGGAGATGCCCTTGGCCTGGGCGAAGTGCAGCAGCGCGCTCAAATCCTTGGGCAGGCACGAGCCGCCGTAGGCGTAGCCGGGCCGCATGTAGACCGGCGACACGTTCAGCTTGGTGTCCTGCACGATGATCTTCATGACGTCGCGGCCGTTCACGCCGAAGGCGTTGGCCATCAGGCCGACCTCGTTGGCGAAGGTGACCTTGGCGGCGTGCCAGGTGTTGGACACGTACTTCACCATCTCCGCGACCGCCGGCTCCACCACGATCACCGGGGCGGGCACCTTGGCGTAAATCTCGCGCACCGCGGCCTCCGCGGCGGGGTCGTCCGTGCCCACGATCGTGTAAGCGGCCTCGTCGTAGTCCTTGATGGCCGCGCCCTCGCGCAGGAATTCCGGGTTGAAGGCGGCGTGGACGGGCACGCCCTGGGCGGCTTCCTCCAAAATCTCGCGGCAGCGCGCCAGCGTGCCGGGCGGCACGGTGCTGCGGATGATCACGACGTGCGCGCGGCCCTTGAGCGCGACCGCCTCGCCGATCTGGCGGCAGACGTCGAAAACGAAGCGCAGGTCCGGTGCACCGCGGTCGGTGGCGGGGGTGCCGACGCTGACGAGCGAGACGTCGGTCTCCTGCACGGCCTGCTGGGGGTCCGTGGTGCCGCGGATGCGGCCTACGCGCACGCCCTCCGCCAGCAACTCTTTCAAGCCCGCCTCCACGATGGGAGACTCGCCGCGCGCGATCGTGGCTACCTTGGCGGGGTTTGTGTCTACTCCGAGGACTTCATGGCCGTCTCTCGCAAAGCACGCCGCGGTCACGGCGCCGACATAGCCCATCCCGAAAATGCTGATCTTCATCGCTCATCTTTCAAAGTGTCTGACGTTATGTCACCCAACTATTGAACGATGAGGCTTGCGAATTACGACGAGATTACGCGGGTTTCCAGTTGATTTGCCGCCAGGTCTTGTCTTTGTGAACTTGCCTGTTGGAAACCAACGTCCAGTCGGTGTTCGAGCTTGGTGGGGAGCGTTAGATTTGCCGCCCCGACCAGGGTGTAGGTCGGCTCCTTGAGGTTGAACCCGCCGGAGTACCAGCCGCCATCCTCTTCGCCTCGGACCAGGCGCCAGGTGAGACGGGGATCGCAGGCGATTTCAAGTTGGCCGCCGGGCCAGGTAACGACGCAAACCGCGTAGCCTTCCTCCCCCCCCGCGGGGGAGGTGCCGGTAGGCGGAGGGGGTATTTCGGTGGGCCATTGGGCCCCCTCCGCCCTGGCGGGCACCTCCCCCGCGAGGGGGGAGGGGGCGGGGGGCTGTTGCTCGATTCGGACGTCGCACGTCGGCGAGAAGTGGAGCCGCCACTCGATCTGATGTTGTCCCGTGCCTTCCAAGGTGTCCTCGATGGCCAGCCGCCCGTCAACCAACTCGAACGCTCGCCCGTGCATCACCCGGCCGGGCAGCCGCGTATAACCATCATGGTGGGCCACCAGCTTGCCGCCGGCCGAGCTCGGCTCCCAGCACGCCACCGCCGCCTTGGCCTGGCGGCGCCCCCACAAGAACGGGCCGCGCGCAACAGACTGTTCTTCGCCATCCACGCTCACCGTGTTGTGCGCGCGCGTGCTGCGGAAGTAAGACCGCCAGGCAGGCTCCGCGTGGTAGACGTAGGTGCCGGGATCGACGATGACGGGCTGGCCGCCCACGTTCAAGGCGAAGGACAACGCATCGGCGTGGCCATGGCCGGCGATCGACAGGAAGCCCAGCGGTCCGGCGTCGGCCAGGCACAGGACCTCGCGCGGGCCGCCCCGGTCGGAGGCCAGCACGTAGACGCCCGCATCGGCGAACGCTTCGGAGCCTTGCGGCGCCTGGTACGCCAAGGGCGTCGCGGCCTGGTCCCACACCAATGGCGCCAGCGACGTCCCGGCAGGCAGTGCCAGCCCCAGGAAGCGGCGGCCCAGGTCGTACAGCCAGGTCAAGCGGCAGTCCGTTTGGGCCCGCAGTTGCACGCCCAGCCCGCCGTCTTCGTCGCCGAAGCGCGGCAGGTGCCCGGCGGCGTCGCAGATGCGTGGCAGGGCCGTCAGCATGCGGCCCAGCCAGGCGCGGTACTCGGGCGAAAACGGCTCGCCCGCCCGATCGCCCTCGACAGCCGGCAACAGGAACAGCTCCAGCGAGAAGAGGTGGTACGCGGCCGCTTGTTCTCGGTTCAACCCGCTCTCGAAGGTCTGCAAGGCGGCCTCGCGCTCCAACACCTGCCGGGCGTGCGCGCGCCAGGCGATGGATTCCGGGAAGAATGGCCAGGCCGTGGCCGCCATGTAGGCGCCCGCCACCTCGCCCAGCAGGTGGTTGTTGGCCGAAGAGCCGTGCGAGGGGCAGCGCGCCATCAGCCACTGGTGCCAGTAGATCGCGTCCCACAACGCGCCGCCGGTGCCGAAGAGGCCGGCATGCACGGCCGAACCCGCGAGCAGCCGGTCGATCCAGACCCAGGCGATCAGGCGCACGCCCAGCTCCAGCATGCTGGTCCAATTCACGCCGCGCGGGAACGGGTTCGCCTGCAGCCAGTCGCGCAACTGGCGGTCCACCTCGGCGGCATAGCGCTCGTCGCGCGTCAGGGCGAACGCGAGGGCCAGCACCGTCAGGTGGTGGTGGCGGTTCTTCTCCCAGGTGTTCTTTACGTTGCCGGCAACCAACGGGTCGCGGTAGTTCAGGTCGGGTCCGAAGGCCAGCGGCGCGCGTCGCCCCGTTTGGGGGTCCAGGTGCCAGTCCGGCGTTGTTTCTTGGTAGCCCAGGTTCAGCAACCGGTACTCGCCGCGCAAATACGCCTCGGCCTCCGCCAGCAGGGCCGACTCGGCTTGCAGCCCTTCAGGAAGCGTCCATGCGGGCGCGGGCCAGAAGGTAGGCGCGGGGGCCTGCCAGGTCGTGCGCCGGCGCCAGCCGCGCTTGCGCCAGGCCAGGGCGCCACGCCCGCTCAACTCCGCGGGCGACATCGCCCGCAAGCGATCCCAGTACCAACGTGCTTGCGAAATCATCACGCCACCTCGGCCAGCGCGGCCGCGTAGACCGCCGTCAGGGACTCCACGTAAGCCCCGATCCCCAGTTCCTCGACCGACCGGCGGCCGGCCGCGCCAAGCGCATCGCGCAAGGCTTCGTCGCCCAGGAGCGTCGCGCAGGCCGCCGCCAGCGCGTCCACGTCGCCCGGCGGCACCAACCAGCCGTTCTCGCCATGGCGCACCAGCTCCGGGATCCCGCCGACCGGCGTGACGAGCACGGGCAGGCCCCAGCCCATCGCTTCGAGCATCGACATCGGCAGGCCTTCGTTGCGCGAGGGCAGGGCGAACAGGTGGGCGGCAGCCAGCAAGGCGTCCCGCTCTTCGACCCCCAGCCAGGCATGCACCCGCACCTGGGCTGCCAGCCCACATGCGGCCGCGACGGCCAGGGCGCGCTCGCCATCCCCGTCGCCGGCCAGGTCCAGCCGGACGCGGCTTCGCAGCTCGGGGGCCAGTTGCGCGATGGCTTCGATCAGCTCGAACGCGCCTTTGCGCTCGCCGATGCGGCCCAGGAAGACGATGCGCAGCTCGTGCGCTTCGGTGCGCGCGGGGACCGCGGCGGGCAGGTCGACCGGGTTGCGCAGCACCACCATCTGCCGATCGGCGAGGCCGAAGGCGGTCTGGTAGTAGGCCTGCCAGCTCCCCGACAGCGCCACGAACTTGGCGCACCCCCGGAAGATCCAGCTGAAGCCGGCTTGCGCGGGCCTGGGGAGCGCCTCGTAGAACTCGCGGAAGCCCGACCCATGCGCGTGCAAGACCACGCGGCGACCGGTCAGGCGGGCCACCGCGCACAGGATGGCCTTGCGCAGGGTGCTGCCCTTCGACGAGAAGTGGATGTGCACCAGCTCCTGCCCACCTGGGCGCAGCAGCCGGCCGAGTGCCAACGCGAACGCCCCGTAGGTGCGCCAAATCGGCCCGTCATGCGCCGTCGTCACCATCTCGATGGCGCAGCCCTGCTGATGGGCTAATATGAGCCGCTCCACGGACAGGATCCCGCCCAGCTTGTCGGGTCCGAACATCAACACGCGGGGCTTCAACAGGCCACCTCCACCAAGGCCTGCCAGCGCGCCTGCTGCGAGCGCACGCTGTAGTGCTCCTCCGCGATCGCCTGGCAAGCACCGCGCATCGTGGCGAGCTCCGCCCGTGTCAGGTGGGCCAACCGCGCCACCATGCCGGCCACGTCGCCGTTCGGCACCAGGAAACCGTTGCGGCCCTCCCGGATGATGTCGGCGGGCCCGTGCGGCACCCGCATCGCCAGCACCGGCACGCCGTACGCGTTGGCCTCGACGATCACGTTGGCGAAGCCCTCGTAGTGGCTGGTGAGCAGCAGGAGGTCGACGCCGCCGAAGAAGGCCGCGAGGTCCGAGACCGGCCCTACCAGGCGCACCTTGCCCTCCAGGCCCTGGCGCTCGATTGCCGCGCGCACTTCACCCTCCAGGCTGCCGCTGCCGGCCAGCTGTAAGTCGAAGGCCACGCCGCGCAGCCGGGAGGCCACGTCCAGCAGCCGGTCCAGGCCCTTGGCGGGCTCCAGCCGGCCGAGGAAGGCCAGGCGCAGGGGCCCGTTGCCCGGGCGGGCGCCGCCGGGCACGGGCCCGTCCACGATGTTGGGCAAGACCCGCCCGCTGCCGGCCGGGGTCCCCAGGGCCACGGCCTCGTCGAAGAGCCCCTGGCAGGGCACCACCCAGGTGCCGGCACGGCGCATCAGGAACAGGCGCGCCCAACCCTTGAAACCGCCCTGGAAGCGGCTCTCCTCGTTGAAGACCAGCACGGGCCGGTGGTGGGCGATCGCCCGCGTCACCCAGGCCACCAGCGACGCGTACCAAAGCCGGGTGTAGACAAGATCGGGGCGCAGCTCGTCGTAAAGCGCCCGCAACCGCGCCACGGCCTTCACCAGCACGCTGGCGAAGTGCCGGGGGCCTTGCGGCGTCAGGGGCACCTCCTGGTCCAGCAGCGCGTGGAAGCGCAGGCCACGCGCCTGCAAGGCCGCGAGGTAAGGCGCGTAGAACGCGCCATGCACCCGGAAGATCGTCACCAGCGTGACCTGGTAGCCCGCCCCCAGCAAGGCCTCGCAGTTCCGCAGCGCCTGGATTTCGGCCCCGCCCATCCGCAGCGACGGGACGATGGCCAACACGTGTTTCAAGTTGCCTCCTGGAGGCGCGCCGGCGGCGCAAACGAAGGGGGGGACGGCGCGACGGCTACCTTAGCGGTGGCGAAGAGCTTGATGGTGCTGATGCAGTAGAGGATCCAGAAGAAGTTGTTTTGCTTCAGCAAGAAAGCTTCCGTGCAGTTGTAAATCAGCGCGAAGGCCAGTAAGAAGATGAACCAGAGCGTCTCCACGCGGCGCGTGCGGCGGAACAGCAGCACGGCGCGGCGGGCACTTTCCGCCACATGCGTGACCAGCACCAGCAACCCGGACAGGCCGATGCCCAGCCAGACCTCCAGGAAGCCGTTGTGCGAGAAGGTGGCGTGGTAGTTGGTCAGCCGCCAGACGTAGAACGAGTCGCCGGCCTCGCCCAGCCAGAACGCTTCGTAGCCGTAACCGAGCCACAGGCGGTTCTTCAAGTTCGCGAAGACGGCCTCCCAGATGCCGGTGCGTCCGGTCAGGGTGATGTCGCGCCCCAGCGCCGTGGCGACCTGGTCGGCGTGGCCCGTCAGCCAGAAGCCGCTAATGCCCACCACCAGGATGCCGCCGAAGAACAGGCACAGCAGCAGCGAGGCGTCCGCCCACAGGATCGGCGCCGCGCCCATCAGCAGCGCCAGCAGCACGAAGACCAACAGGGCCGTCTTCGAGGTGGTGAGCAGCATGAACGCCACGCACCCCACCGCCCCGGCCGCCAGCCAGCGCTGCCGCGTTACCACGGCTTGCAGCCCGAACGCGAGCGCGCCGAACACCATCATGCGCCCTGCCTCGTTCTTGTGCTCGTACAACCCGCGCCACGAGCCGGCGTGCGTCAGGTGGTCGATGCCCAGGGAGGGCACCGCGACCACCAGCAGGATCGAGCCGACCAACGAGACGGCCATGAACCAACAGATCGCCTCCATCAGCTCCGCGAAGGAGAAGCGCTGCGCCACGTAGAAGGCGAACAGGCAGCTGCCCAGGAAGCCGATGCTCTTGCGCAGCGTCACCTCTGGCGCGAACGACCACAGGGTCGAGGCCATGACGAAGGCCACGATCACCATCAGCAGCCAGTTGGCCTTGATGCCGCGCCAAATCGCATGGGGATCTCGTGCGATGAAGAACAGCGTCCCCAGGTAGATCAGCAGCCAGATGGCCTGGGACAGCGGGTCGCCCGCCACCTGGTCCAGCGAGTCTTCGGGCCGCAACAGGGGCAGCAAGGCGCCCGAGAACAGGACGAAGGCGCAGACGACGAAGATGCGCTCGAGCAGGTCAGGACGCACGCGCCACCACCCACGCGCCGCCGGCGCACTGCACGGCCGCACCCAACAGGAGGGCGATCGCCCCGCCCACCAGCCCATGGCCGGGCACCAGCATCCAACATCCCGCGGCCGTCGCCAACGCCACGGCTGCCGTCAGCGGCACCTGCGCCTTGAAGGCGTGCAGGGCGGTCATCGCGTAGCCCAAGAGGCTGCCAATGAAGCCGAGGGCCCCCGCGGCCATCAACCAGGCAAGAACGGGCGCCTGGACGGCATACTCGGGGCGGTAGGCCAACGCCAACACCTCGGGCCCGGCCACGACGGCGATGAGCCAGCCCGCCACGCCCACGGCGCCGCCGGCGGCCAGCAGCTTCGCCAGCGCCTGCCGGAACTCGTCGCGGCTACCGGCGGCATGTAGGCGCGCCAGCCGCGGGCTGGCCGCCTGGCCCAGCGCGTTGACCACCGTGCCGCCCACCAGCGTCATGTAGGCGAGGGCCGCGAACACACCCAGCGCCGCCGTGCCCAGCTCGTGCGCGATGAAGTAGCGCGGCAGGTTGGCGGTCAGGGCCGTGAGCAAGTAGACGATGCCGAGCGGCAGGGCGCGCCAGGCCAGCTGCGTGAGGCTCCAGGCGAAGGTGGGCCGGATCGAGCCCAACAACCCCCGCGCGTTGCGCAAGTCGTAGCCCAGGGCCACCGCGGCAGACACGGCCGTCATTCCCCCCACGGCCCAGAGCAAACTGTGCGTGGCGTGCAGCAGGCAGCCCATCGCCACCAGCGAGCAGACACCTTTCAAAATCATCGACTTGGCGATCAGGTCCATGCGCTCGCGTTGCTGGAACGCCCCGAAGCACACGTCGCCGAGCCCCTCGAAGGCCTTGCCGACGGCAATCAGCCCGATCACGCCGGGCCCCAGCAGAGCGAGCAGCGCCACGCCGGTGGTGACCAGGCGCAGGCCCAGGTAATGTCCGAAGCCATACCGCCCGCTGGCATCCGTGGCCTGGACGCCGCGCAACTGGAGGCTGGCGAAGAGCATCACGGGCCCGACCACGGCGAGCCCCAGCGCGAACTGCCCGACCATCTGGGCGTCGCCCAGCTTGGCGATCAGCACCAGCATGGCCCATTGGCTGGCGGCGTAGACCACGTTTCCGGCCAGGGTCCAGCTGATGTTCAGCGAGGGCGCCGGCACCTTCATGGCGGTGATCACGGCGTCAGCAACTCCCGGCGGTAGTCCAGCACGTAGGCATCGTAGAAACCGTCCGTGTGCGGCTTCAGGCCAAGTAACACGCTGCCGAGGATGGGCAGGTTCGAGGCGCGCATCAACGCCAACACCTGCTGGCTGGCCCGGCGGGAGACCTTGCCCAGGCGCGCCACGTACACCAGGCCCTTCACGCGCTCCGCGATGATGCGCGCGTCGGGCACGGCCAGGAGCGGCGGCGCGTCGAAGAGCACCACGTCGTAATGATCCGCGGCGATTTCCAGCAGCCGCACGAAGGCGGGCGAGCCCAGCAGGGCCTCGGGGTTCAAGGGCAGCGGACCCGCGCCGATCACGTGCATGTTGGGCGCCGGCCCGCGTTGCAGCACCTCGGCCAGCACCTTGGTGCCCTGCAGCAGTGACGACAGCCCGGGCATGCTCGCTAACCCGTAGCTCAGGTGCAGCGTGGGGCGGCGCATGTCCGCGTCTACCACCAGCACCTTCTTGCCCGCCTGCGCCAGCGCGATGCCCAGGTTCGCCACCGTGGTGGTCTTGCCCTCGCCGGGGCCCGCGGAGCTGAAGACGTAGGCGCGGCAGCCGCCGTTGCCGGCCACCAGGCTCAGGTTGAAGGCCAGGTTGCGGTAGGCCTGCGCCTCCACAGACTGCGGCCGGAAGTGCGTGGTCAGCACCGCGTCCGCGGCCATCTCCTGCCAGGGCACCAACCCCAGGCTCATGCCCAACAGCGGCTCCGCTTCTTCCACGGACTTCAGGCTGTCGTCCAGGAACTCGCGGCCGAAAGCCATACACAGGCCCAGCAGCAGCCCGGCGAATCCGCCCAACGCCAGGCGCGGCAGCTTGTGCAGGCTGCTAGGCTCTACCGGGAAGCCGGCCATCTCCACCACGCGGATGTTGCCCGTCTCCGAGGCGTCGTTGATGCGCGTCTCGTCCAGCCGCTTGCTCAGCAGCTTGTAGCGGTCGGAGAGGATCTGCGCGGTGCGCTCGCGGCGCGTCAGCTCGAAGCTCTGTCCGGGCAGGTTGGCGAGGCGCTTGCGCGCGCCGCTCCCCATCGTGCGCAGGGCGTCCACGCGCGTCTGCGCGCTCAGCGCGGTCACCTGCGCCTTGATCAATTCTTGCGTCAGACCCTGGCGGATCGGGTCCAGCTCGCTGGTCGCCTCGCCGGCCGTCAGCTGGTGCCCCAGCAGCTCCGTGGCCTTTTCGGCCAGCTGCCGGCGCAGCGTTGCCACCTGGGCCTGCGCCGCCTTGACGTCGGGGTGGTCCGGCTGGAGGCGCGTGAGCACCGGGTTGCTCTGGGCCGCCACCAGTTGCTCGCGCAGCGCGCGCATCGTGGACGACTGCGCCAGGGCCGCGGCCGAAAGCGCGGCCGGCACGCTCAGCCCGATCTTGGCCTGCAGCGCCTGGGCCTGCATCTGCGCCTCGCGCAGCGCGGCTTCGGCCTGCCGCTGGTCGCCCTCCACGGTCGAGAGGTCCTGGATGTAGGCCTTGCTCTCCTCCGCCACGTCGACGGCGCCGTGGCGTTGTTTGTAGGCCATCAGGTCCGTCTCCGACTGCGTCAGCTCCGCCTGGGTCTTGGCCAGCTGGGCGTTGAAGTAGGTGGTGGCGTGCTTCGCGGCCTGGTGCAGCGAGTTGCGGTTGTCGTCCAGGAAGACCGAGACCCAGGTGTTGGCGATGCGTTGGGCCTTCTCGGGATCGGACGCGCCGTAGGCCACCTCGATGATGTCCGTGGACTTCATGACCGTCACCTTGCCCTTGGCCAGGAACTCGTCGGGCTGCAGTTGCCGGTGCTTGGTGGGGTGCTGCAAATCCAGCTTCTGGATCACGCGGGTCACGATGGGGTCGCTCTTCAGCACCTCCATCTCCGTCTCCAACGGGCTGCCCGTGCGCGTCAGCGACGTCAGCTGCGACGACTCCGCGACGTCCGTGCCCATGACGGCCAGCGCGCGGTCCCGTTGCTCCAGCAGCAGCTTGGCGGAGGCCTGGTAGGTCGGAGGCAGCACGCAGACCACCACGGCCGCCACCGCCGTCACCACGAGGGTCGGCACCACCAGCCACGCCCGGCGCTGGGACAAGATCGTCTTTGCCTGGTTGATGTTCATGCCGTTCCTTATTGTTGTTGGATATGGAAGCCGTCCTGGAAAACGATGCCGGTGGCCTGAATGGCGCTGGAGCGGTACAGGCCGAGTTTCAAGTAATTGCGTTGCCCGGGGATCAGCGTGGCGACCGCCTTGCGGGGCAGCGCCAGCGCGCCGTCATGCCAAAGCTCTAACGCGCCGCGCGCCGGGTCCGCGCTCCAGTGCACGGTGAGCCGGAAGTGGTGCCAGCGGCCGCGGTCCATCGGGGCCTGCCAGTGCAGCGGGCCGCCGTGGTACTCGCCGGTGGAGCCGCGCTGGTTCGTGGCAAGGCCGATGCGGTCGCCGAAGGCCTGGAAGTACACCGGCGGCGAGCCGGTCTGCGCTTCCTGGTGCCACTGGGCGAAGAGCTGGAAGGCATAGGGGTCCGCGGGGCTCGGCAGGACGGCGGGGAACCCCACGGGGAACAGCGTGCTCCACGCGTAGGTGCGCTCCTGGCCCTCGTCTTCCATCGTGCGCTGTACCAGCTCCGCGCGATCGCCGGAGGCACGGTGGCCGTGGACCGGGGGCAGCGGGTTGTCGCCCTGGCGCACCTCGAACCGGGCGGCCCAACGGCCCTGGGTGACCGGGTCGCGCACCACCGTGATGCGGTCCGCGGCCACTCGTTGCAGGCGGTCCCATTGGGCCAGGTTGCCCGTCTCGAAGTCGCCGCGCCACAGCTCATGGGGAAGCGCGTCGCCGGCGGCGGTGGCTAGCAAGAAAACCAGGGGAAAGCGGATCATCTCGAACTTCACTGCCGGCGGGGTGACATAACACCTGTTACGTTCCCGCCGGCAGATTTCTAGGTTGTATGAACGGTGTTGAGGGGGTTACACGTTTGTTTCATTA
>JAQBPE010000402.1 GCA_028287685.1 Cyanobacteria bacterium RYN_339
CACGGCCACGCCGACCGCCACGCCCACCGCGGAACCGTCGCCGTCGCCCACGCCCACCGCGACGCCCACGCCGAAGTCTTCGACCACCCCGTTGCCGACGGCGTCGCCCTCGCCGATCTCGGAGGCCAAGCATGGCGACCTGGCGTTCCCCTCGCCGCCGGGCGACGCGGCCGACCGCTACTCGCTGGTCACGGCACGCGCCTCGGCCAAGCCGGGCGCGGACACGGCTTTCGGCGCGATCGATGGCCGCCCCTATACGGAGTGGGCGCCGCGCCAGAACCCGAACACGGACATGGAGCTGAAGATCGACCTGGGAGAAACCCGCTCGTTCTCGCGCGTCGACATCCTGGCCGACGCGAGCACGGACGTGACCTGCTTCTTCAACGTCGACATCAGCGACGACGGCGACAACTGGGCCACCCAGGGCACGGGCAAGGCGACCGGCTCCAACCGCGCCCCGGCCTGGGGCACGGCGGAGTTCACCCGCGTCTCGGCGCGCTACCTCCGCATCAAGCCCACCAGCTGGGGTTCCAGCTGGGTGGCCATCTGGGAGCTCCAGGTCCGACGCTAGCCCGAGGGCCAATCAACAACCCTGGCCAGTGGCCCGCTAGTAATGCTCGTTGCGGGGGCTCACCTGGCCGCCGTCATGCGAGAGCTTGCGGCGCACCTCGTCGTGACGCGGGTCCGTCATGAGCTTCTCTTCGTAGAAGATCTTGCCCTCGTTCGGGCGGTCGCGGCGGTCGATGCCTTCCATAAGCCCCTCCTCTTTCGGCTATCGTGCCAGGCCCGAGGGCCCACGGACAACGGCCGCTAGAGAGCTGCAGGGCGGCTTTCGCCCAGGCCGGGGAAGTTCCGCTGGTAGGGCTGCGGCTGCCGCTCGTTGGCCAGGAAGTGCTGCGCGCGGGCGAGGCCGATCACGGCCAGGCCATCGGAGATCTCGCCCGTCATGGCCATCTCGTACGCCTTGGCGAGCGACACGCGACGCACCTCCAAGCGCTCCGTGCCTTCCGGCGCGGCCGCGCCATAGCTGAGATCCTCGGCCAGGAAGACGCAGCCCACCTCGTCCGTCACGGAGTTGGAGAGGTGCAGCTCGCCCAGGTAGGTCCAGGTGGCGGCCGTGATGCCGGTTTCCTCCACCAGCTCGCGCTGCGCGGCCTCCAGCGGCGATTCATGCATCGGGCCGCCGCCCTCCGGGATCTCCCAGGAGTATTGGTCGAGCGTGTAGCGGAACTGGCCCACCAGGAAGGTGTCGCCGCTGGCGCTCACGGGCACCACGCCGATGGCACGGTTCTTGAAGGACACGACGCCGTAGATGCCCTGCTTGCCGTCCGGACGGACCACATGGTCCTCGCGGATGGAAATCCAGGGGTTGTCGTAGACGGGCCGGGACGACTCGCACTTCCAGGGGTTTTCCATTTCCGGTTTTATAGCACGCCGCGTAGAATGGTGCGTCCTCCTCCCATGAAAGGATCTTCCATGCGCGAAGCCGTCATCGTCGAAGCCCTGCGGACCCCTATCGGGCGCAAGAACGGCTCCCTGGCGAACCACCATCCCGTCGATCTGCTCGCGCTGGTTCTGGCGGAGCTGGTCAGCCGCACGGGCTTGGACCCGGCGCGCATCGACGACGTGATCGCGGGCTGCGTCAGCCAGGTGGGCGAGCAAGGCATGAACGTGGCGCGCAACGCCGTGCTGGCCGCCGGCTTCCCGGAGGACGTGCCGGGCGTGACGATCGATCGCCAGTGCGGCTCCAGCCAGCAGGCCGTGCACTTCGCAGCCCAGAGCATCATGGCAGGCTCCTGCGACGTGGTGATCGCCTGCGGCACGGAGAGCATGACCCGCGTGCCGATGGGCGCGAGCTTCATGCACGGGCCGGGCCAGCCGTTTGGGCAGATGATGGCGGCGCGCTACAACAACTTCCCCTTCAACCAGGGCACCAGCGCGGAGTTGATCGCGGAGCGCTGGGGCCTGACGCGCGAGCAAATCGACGCCTACAGCCTCGAAAGCCACCGCCGCGCGCTGGAGGCCATCAAGGCCGGCCACTTCCGCGCCGAGACGATCGAGCTGGAGGTGCGGGACGACCGCGGCCCCTACGCCTTCACGGAAGACTCGGGCCCGCGCGCCGACACGACGATGGAGAAGCTGGGCGCCCTCAAGACCGTCTTCAAGGCCGACGGCGTGATCACGGCCGGCTCGGCCAGCCAGATCAGCGACGGCGCGGCCGGCGTGCTGGTGATGGAGCGTGGCCTGGCTGAGAAGCTGGGGCTGCGGCCGCGGGCGCGCTTCGTGAGCTTCGCGCTGGCCGGCGACGACCCGATTTCGATGCTGACCGCCCCGATCCCGGCCACGCGCAAGGCGCTGGCGAAGGCGGGGATGGAGCTGGGGCAGATCGACTGGATCGAGATCAACGAGGCGTTCGCGAGCGTGGTGCTGGCCTGGCAGAAGGAAGTGGGCGCCAACATGGCCAAGGTCAACCCGCTGGGCGGGGCGATCGCCCTGGGCCACCCGCTGGGGGCCT
This sequence comes from Cyanobacteria bacterium RYN_339, assembly GCA_028287685.1. GTDB lineage: Bacteria > Cyanobacteriota > Sericytochromatia > S15B-MN24 > JAQBPE01 > JAQBPE01. The sequence continues at coordinate 2,516 of JAQBPE010000402.1, forward strand.
CCGGCGCGCGCCTGATGACGACCATGCTGTATGGCCTGGAGCGGACCGGCGGGCGGTTCGGGCTCCAGACCATGTGCGAGGGCGGCGGCATGGCGAACGCCACCATCATCGAGCGGCTTTAGGCGCCTGCGGCGTTCGGAAGCAGTAACTGGAACCGGAACGCCTGGGCGCCCCGGCTAACCGATCGCGACCAGTTCGAGGTCGAAGTGCAGGTCCTTGCCGGCGAGTGGGTGGTTCGCGTCCAGCGTCACCGCCTCGTCTTCCAGCGCGATCACCGTCATATCCAGCGTCATCCCGGCAGGGTGCTGCATGCGGAACTGCATGCCCAGCTCCGGGGCCAGGTCCGGCGGGAACTGATCGCGCGGCATCACGAAAACGGCCTCCTCATGATGGGGCCCATAGGCCTCCACCGCGGGGATGTTCACCGTGCGCTTCTCGCCCACGATCAGGCCCGCCACGCCGCTGTCGAAGCCCGGGATGACCGTGCCGGCACCCAGCTGGAATTCGATGGGGTCGCCGCCCGCCGACGAGTCGAACACGGAGCCGTCGTCGAGGCGGCCGGTGTAATGCACCTTGACCGTATCGCCGGTTTTCGCCTGGGTCATGGGGAGTCCTTTCTGCAATTCTGCGACGGCGAATGGTACCACGCCGGTTGACCCGGGTGGGGTGCGCGCGTATCCTGCCAATTATGCCCTCGCGCACCCTGCTGACCGGCGCCAAGCTCTGCCTGCCGTCGGAGGTCGTGTCAGATGCCGCCCTCTTGATCGAGGGAGGCCGCATCGCGGCGATCGGGGCGGCGAGCGCGGACTTCGACGGCGATCGCCGCGACTTCGCCGGCCACACCGTCTACGCGGGCTTCATCGACACCCATGTCCACGGCGGGCTGGAGCACGACGTCATGGACGCCACGCCCGAGGCGCTTGCGGCCATCGGCCAGCACCTGGCGCGCCACGGCGTGACCGGCTGGCTCGCGACCACCGTGGCCTGCCCTGCCGCCCAGCTGGACGCCATCCTGACGGCCGTCGCACGGGCCATGGCCTCGCCCCACGGCGCGCCGATCCTGGGTGCCCACCTCGAAAGCAACTTCCTCGCGGCGAAGTACAAGGGCGCCCAGCCGGCGGAACACCTGCGGGCGCCGGACGACGCGGAGCTGTTGGCCGTCATCGAGCGGCACAAGGCGACAATCCGCGTCGTCACCCTGGCGCCCGAGCTGCCGGGCGCCATGCAGTTGATCGCCCAGCTGGTGGCCTGGGGCATCCAACCCTCGATCGGGCATACCGACGCCACCTACGACCAGGTGAAGGCCGCCCACGGGGCCGGGGCCACGCGCGTGACGCATCTCTGCAACGCCCAGCGCGGCCTGCACCACCGCGAGCCCGGCGTGGTCGGCGCGGCGCTGACGTTGGATCTCTACGCGGAGGTGATCGCGGACCTCCAGCACCTGCACCCGGCCGTGGTGGAGATCGCCTACCGCTGCAAGGGCGCGAGCAAGCTGGTGTTGGTCTCCGACGCATTACGTGGGACGGGCCTGCCGCCGGGCGAGTACGAGCTGGGCGGACAGCGCACGACGCTGGACGGGCGCGTGGCGAAGCTGGCGGACGGCACGATCGCGGGCAGCGTCGTGACGTTGGGCCGTGCGGTGGCGAACTGCGCGGAAGCTTGCAACGTGCCCTGGGCGGCGGCCGCTGCGATGGCCGCGGCCACGCCGGCGCGGTCGCTGGGCCTGACGGACCGCGGCGAGCTCGTGGTCGGGCAGCGCGCGGACCTGGCGGTGCTGGACGCGGGCGGCGCCTGCGTCGCCACCATGATCGAAGGCCTTTGGGTGTCCCGATGATCCGCGTGATGACGCTCAACCTGGCCGGCATGGAAAAAGAGTGGTTCGAGGGCCGGGCGGAGCGGTTGTGCGCCGGCCTCACGCCGCTCGCGCCGGATGTCTTGGCCCTGCAAGAGGCCGGCGTGCGCGGCGGCGTGGACTTCCACCACCAGGTCTCGTTGATCGGCGAGTGGCTGGACCTCGACGTGCAGGTCTTCATCCCTTACGGCAACCCGGAAGAGGTCAACTCCAACGAACAGGGCGGCGTGGCGCTGCTGACGCGCTGGCCGTTGGTCTCCGTCGAGGAGCGCCGCCTGCCGCCGGGCAACTACCCGCCAGACAGCCGCACCGCCTTGCTCGCCACCATCGACCACCCGGAAGGCCGGCTGCATGTGGTGAACACGCACCTCTCGTGGCGTCCCGACGAGGCCCACGTGCGCCTGAACCAGCTCATCACGATCCTGGACCGCGCGCAGGACGAAGGCTGGCTGCACCGCCCGGAGCGCTTCGTGCTGCTGGGCGACCTCAACGCCACGGAAGACGAGCCCGTCATCGACCTGCTGGAGCGCCACCTGGTGGATACGTTCCGCGCGCACCACCCCACGGAGCCGGGCTACACGTGGGAGAGCGAGAACCCATACAGCGGCGGCTATCCCAGCCCGAAGCGCCGGCTGGACTACATCTTCGTGGACCGCGACGCCACGGTCTCGGCGTCGGGCCGGGCCCTGCACACCCGCGAGTGGGTGGCGTCCGACCATTACGCGGTCTGGGCCGATCTGTCCTGGCCCGAAGGCGATCGCCCCTAGCCGTTGTAGACATAATACGGACTTCGCCGTCGGGATTGGGCACTGTGTCCAACCAAGCGCCGTCCTTTTCGTGTAACCCGTCGTTGGAACGGGGCTAGCAGCCGCCTATACTCGTCCTTGAAGCCACCCTCAGGGAGGCTGAAGGCTACGACGTAATGTGGGATACACCCACTGCGCCCAGGCTACACATTGATGATATGGGGGAGAGAAGAAAAATGGCGAAGAAGTTGATGGCGATTCCCTTGGCCCTGGCTGTCGTCCTGGGCGCCCAGGTCGCGGTTTACGCGGCTGACACCAACGGGACGGACCCGAACTACGACAACAAGAGCGTTGGCGTCGATCGCAACGACGTTGGCGGCGGCGGCGGCGGCATCCGCGCCGACTACATCAAGGGCGCGACCGAGACCCAGATCGCGGACTTGCCCGCCGGCCACTGGGCGACCTACGCCACCCAGATCGCCGTTGCGAACAACCTGCTGGCGATGGAGAACAGCCAGTTCATGGGCGACCGCGAGCTGACCGCCGACGAGCTGCACCATGCGATGGAGTCGCTGGTGAACACCTCCGAGAACATCGCCGGCAAGGGCGCCCTGACCGACCTCCGGGCCGAGCTGGGCACCATCCCCACCGGTTCGCAGGCCGTCAGCCGCCTCGAGCTGGCCCAGGTCATCGGTCGCTTCCTGGACGCCGCCAACAAGGCGGAGCTGGTTGCGGTCGGCGCCTCCCAGTCGCAGGCGTCGTCCTTCAAGGACCTCACCTCCGTGCCTCCGGCCGTGGTGGCCGTGGTCGACAAGTACAAGATCATGGCCGGCTTCGCCGACCACACCTTCCGCCCCAACACGGCGATGACCCGCTACCAGATGGCGGCCATCGGCAAGCAGGTCTTGGACTTCATGCGCCAGGCCCCGATCGCCCAGACCCCGATGGCGCCGGTGATTGCGAACAACCCGACCGTCATCGTGGTGCCGCCCAACATGGAAGAGCCGATCGTGATCCCCGCGGCGCCCCAGTCCCGCAAGAACTACCGCCAGAACGCGCCCATCGCGCTCAGCTGGCAGGCGCTCAACCAGGACAACTTGTCTAACTTGAACAACAACCAGGGCTACGGCGCGTTCTCCGTGGTGCCCGTGTCCGGCCAGTTCACTGGCTACCAGGGCCCGGTGATGCTGCAGAACGTCACCAACTTCCGGTACAACGTGTACCAGGACAACCTCGTGGACTCGGAGTTCCGGGTGGGTTACGCCAACCTCAAGTACGGTCAGTTCCAGCTGATCCCGTACGTCGGCGCGAACGTGGGCATCGGCGCCTCGATCCCGTCGTCCGCCACCCAGTACGACACCTATGTCGGTGCCACGTACGGCGGCATCGTCAGCTGGCTGCCGATGTCCAACCTCGAGCTGCACGCTTCCGCCGGCCAGGCCGCGCTGTTGGGTGCGGGTCGGTTCGACTCCAACTTCAGCCCGGTCGCGTACCCGTCGGCGTTGGGCAGCTTCCTGACCAACTACGGCGTGGGTGCCGACTTCTACGTCCAGCCGAACATCGCGCTGACGTTGGGTCTCAGCAACTGGCAGACGCCTGCCGATCTGCGCACGGCGACCTCCAGCTACCAGGCTGGTCTGGTCAACACCTTGGGCGGCAACGTGGGCGTGGGCTTCCGCTTCTAACCGGATCCCCATATCAAACCCGGGTCGGGGCCTCGCGCCCCGGCCCGGGTTGCCTCATGATAAGGCCTATGGACCGCACCGCCCTCTTCATCGACGCCGGGTACCTCGACAAGCTTTGCCAGGAAGTCTTCGGCGTCCCCTCGGGGGGCCGCAAGATCCCGTTGGCCTTGAACTTCAAGCAGCTGCCGGCAGCCCTCGCGGACGCCAAGCCCTGGAAGACGTTCTATTACCACTGCCTGCCCTACCAGGACGATCCGCCCTTGCCCGCCCAGTTCGCGGCCCGCGAGGCCAAGAAGCGGTTCCTCGGCTTCATCGGGATCTTGAAGGGGTGGGAGCTGCGGGAAGGCCGCCTCGAGAAGCGCGGCGACAGCTACATCCAGAAGCGCGTCGACGTGTTGCTGGCCGTGGATTTGACGCGCCTGGCGTGGCGGCAGGAGATCAAGCAGGCCGTGCTCGTGAGCGGCGATGCCGACTTCGTGCCGGCGGTCGAGGATGCCCGCGCCGCCGGGGTGCACGTGACGCTGCGGTATGCGCCCGGCACCGCGCACGCCGACCTGGTTGCCGCATGCAACGCGGCGCGGCCCCTCACGCGCGAGGGCCTGGAAGCGATCCGCCTCACCTGATATCCTGGGGCGTCCCGTATCCGAGAGGAGCCCCTCGATGCCGATCCAACGCGCCAGCGGCGTGCTGTTGCACCCCACCTCCCTGCCCGGCGGGCACGGCATCGGTGACCTCGGCCCCGAAGCCACGCGGTTCGTGGACTTCCTGGTGGCCGCGCGCCAGCAATACTGGCAGGTGTTGCCGCTCGGCCCCACCGGCTACGGCGACTCGCCGTACCAGAGCTTCTCCGCCTTCGCGGGCAACCCGCTGCTGATCGACCTGGGCGGCCTGGTCGCGCGCGGCTGGCTGGAGGAACAGGCGCTGGAGGGCGCGCCCGCCAACGACGGGCCGGTCGAGTTCGGCACCGTGGTGCAGTTCAAGCAGCAGGCCTTGCGGTTGGCCTATGCCGGCTTCCAGATCAAGGCCGGCGGCGCCGACCGCGAGGCCTTCGCCAGCTTCTGCCGCAGCCAGGCCACCTGGTTGGACGACTACGCCCTGTTCATGGCGCTCAAGGACGCCCACGGCGGTCAGTGCTGGAACCAGTGGGACCTCGCGCTCGCGACGCGCCAGAAGGCCGCCCTGACCAAGGCCAAGAAGGCCCAGGCGGACGCGATCGGCTACTACCAGTTCGTGCAGTGGGTCTTCGCCAAGCAGTGGGGCGACCTCAAGGCGTACGCCAACCAACACGGCGTGCGCCTGATCGGCGACCTGCCGATCTTCGTGGCCTACGACAGCGCGGACGCCTGGAGCAACCGCGAGCTGTTCTTCCTGGACGAGGCCGGCAACCCGACGGTGGTGGCCGGTGTGCCCCCCGACTACTTCTCCGCCACCGGTCAGCTGTGGGGCAACCCCTTGTACCGCTGGGACGTGATGGCCAAGAAGGGCTTCGCCTGGTGGATCGCCCGCGTGCGCCAGGCCCTGGCCCTCTACGACCTGATCCGCATCGACCACTTCCGCGGCTTCGAGGCCTATTGGGAAGTGCCGGCCGGCGAGGACACCGCCATCAACGGCCGCTGGGTCAAGGGCCCGGAGGGCAAGCTCTTCAAGGCGCTGCAGAAGGCGCTGGGTGACGACTTGCCCATCATCGCGGAGGATTTGGGGCTGATCACCCCGCCGGTGGAGGCGCTGCGCGACGGCTTCAAGCTGCCTGGCATGAAGATCTTGCAGTTCGCCTGGAGTGACCCGTCCAATGCGTATCTGCCGCACAACTACGTGCCGAACTGCGTGGCGTACACCGGGACGCACGACAACGACACGACGCGGGGTTGGCTGGATGCGGCGCCGGACGACGAGCGGGCGTATGCGCTGGCTTACTTGCAGGCCGACGATGACACCTTCACCTGGGCCATGATCCGCACGGTGCTTGGCAGCGTGGCGTCGCTGGCGGTGGTGCCGGCGCAGGACCTGCTGGATTTGGGCAGCGAGGCGCGCATGAACATGCCCAGCACCGCGAGCGGGAACTGGGCCTGGCGTTTGGGTGCGGGGGATTTGACGGTGGAGATGGGGGCGCGCCTGGCGAGCTACACCGTGATGTTCGGGCGGACGCCCGAGGCTGCGGTGACGAAGCTGCCGCACGGGTCGGACAAGATCGAGGTTCATAGCGCGTAGGGGAGCCCCCCTCCGCCCTGCCGGGCACCTCCCCCGAAATGGGGGAGGGAGCGAAGGTCCTGGTTCCTCCCCCCTCGCGGGGGAGGTCTTCCTTGCCGAGGGCACGGAGCGAAGCTCCGTGGACTGCCCTCGGAACTGGTGAGCAAGGGCAGCCGGAGGGGGCCCAGTGGCCAAAAGAAAAACCGGAGGTCCCAGTAGGGTCCTCCGGCTAATTTTCGTCAGCGCAAGGGTGGTTAGTCCTTCTTGCTTATGAAGCGGTTGCAACCTACAGGGTAGGACTACCCAGAGCCTTCAACACCTCGAAGCGCTGCGTACTGTCATTTTTCATAAGCAAGTACCTCCTAATCAAAGATTTGGGTTTTTTAGGGTCCCGCAGACATTATACCCCAAACAGCTCGTTAACGGGCGTCTGGATGTGTTACTTTTAAGTCGTTACTACGTCAGGAGCCCACGTGCCAGTCACCGCGATCCCCTTCCGCTCGCCCCCGCCTTACGAATTGCCGCCTCACGTGGTCGAAAGCCTGCGCCAGCTGGATGCCCCGGCAGCGGCCGTGCAAGTGTTGGAGCTGCTGCGCCAGCTCGACGCCGCGGACGCGCAACTGGTGGCCTTCGGACGCGACGAGCTCGAACCTGGCCCGGCGTTGGGCGACCACGAGGGCCTGACCCAGGCGCTCGAACAACTTCGCTCGCCCGGCCCGTCGACCGACTTCCTGCGCCAGGCGATCGCCCAGGGCGGCCCGCTCTTGATGATGGGCGAGCTGGAGGCGGCCGAACCTGCCCCGTTCCCACCGGCCTTCGCCGGGTACTTGTTGGGTGGCGCCGAGCGCGCCAACGTGGGCTTCTTGTACGTCTTCCCGCTGATGGACGCGCAGGGCGCGGCCCATGGCGCGCTGGCCTTGCACCGGACGCTCACGGCCGGCCCCCTCAACCACGACCAGCCGGCGATCGCCCAGGCGCTGGTGACGGAGCTGGCGGCGCGGGCCGCGGCGAACACCTAGGAGGACCCGATGGCCCACAGCGGTAAAATTAGCCCGGTCAATTCCCATGGCGCATAGCGGCAATCACAGCCCGGCGTTCCTGGCCCTCGCGATGAGCGCGAAGGCCCGCGTTACGGAGACCACCGTGGACGCGGTGCTCGCGCGCCGGACCGCCGGCGACAAGTTCCTGTTCGTCGACGTCCGCGAGGACCACGAGTGGGCGGAGGGCCATGCGGCCGGCGCCGTGCACATGGGGCGCGGCATCATCGAGCGCGACATCGAGGTGGCCGTGCCCGACATGGCCGCCTCCATCGTCTTGTATTGTGGGGGCGGCTTCCGCTCCGCGCTGGTGGCCGACAACCTCCAGAAAATGGGATACACCAACGTTCAAAGCATGGATGGAGGGATGCGCGCGTGGCGAGCCCAAAACGCGCCCGTGGAAGTGCCCTCGCACTAGCCGCGCTGCTCTTCGCCTGGCCCGCCGTCGCGCGTCCCGCTGACGCCGGGCGCAGCGTGGCATCCGTGTCCGCGCCGATCCTGGCGCCGGGCATCTACGGCAATGCGCCCCTCTACGGCGAGCTGGACGACAGCGGTTCCTTCAGGCTGAACGCGCCGGCCGGGCAGGTCAGCACGGGCAACCCGATCTACGACGCCTTCCTGCACCGCTCGCTGGGCAGCACGATCACGGTGGTGGGCAGCTCGCCGCGCACGATCACCGCGAACAACCGGGTGCGCCTCTACGGCGTGACCGCCACCGTGCTGGTGGCCGGCCGCTCCGCCGTGGTGCCGCTGACGGTGCGCACGATCAGCAACCCATCCGGCACCTGGCTGCGGGCCCATGCCCGCGTTGCGCTCGACAACTACGGTATCCGGTCCGCCACCGGCGGGCCCGCCGGGCCGCTGGGCGTGGCGATCAGCGCATATTTCCCGCGGCGCTAAAGCGCCGTTCTCGCGCGCCGTCAGGCGGTTAAAGCGAGAAGGGCCTGACAGAAGCGCCTTGCCAGTAATGGACGCGGTCCACGGCAATAAACCGCGCGCTAGCCGATCTTTCAAGCAAGTTTCGGAGCTAGGTTAACTATACCTTTACTTGGTGTTAGTCTAACCTTTGGAGGAGCTCCGATGTCCGCCATCCGCCCTGGTGTAATCCTGGTTGCCGCGCTTGCCGTCCTGGCGGGTTGTGGCCGGGCACCCGTGCCGACCGTTGCCTCCTCCACGGCGACGACGACCGCCGTCGCGCTTTCCGTTGCCAGCGCCGGCAAGGTGGAAATCCGCGTGGCCGGGCTGGGCGGCTACCACGTCGCCGCCACCACCACCCAGGTGACGTCGCTGCGCGTCACGCTGAGCGGCGGCCCGCTCGCCACCGCCGTGGTCCAGACTGTCAGCGCTGCCAGCCTCTCCGGCGGCCACGGCACGATCGTCTTCGCCGACCTCCCGCCCGGCACCGTCACCGTCACGATCGAGGCGCTCGACGCGGCCGGCCTCGTGGTCGGCACCAAGACCGCCAGCGCGCCCATCGCCAACGGCAGCACGGCCGTGGTGGCCGTAGCACTTCAATTGGATGCCACCCACGTCGCCGCGGCGGTGGGGGCGATCGCCATCGACGTGGCCGTGACCGACGGCGACGTGGTGGTGGATCCCGTGTCCTCGCCCTCCCCGCGCCCCAGCACCCCCGTGCTGTCGCCCGCCCCGTCCCCCACGCCCACGCCGGAGCCCACGGGCACGGTCGCGATCGTTGGCGACGCGGAGCGCAGCTGGTACGCCGACGGCCGCATGGGCGTGAGCGGCTTCGTCCAGAACACCTGGGCCGTTTCCAAGAAGGCGCGCGTGAAGGCCGTCTTCTACAAGCGCGGCGCCTTCGGCTACAAGGAAGCGGAGACGCTGACGCACGACTTCGGCGCGATCGACCCCGCCAGCAAGACGTACTTCCACCTCGAGACCGCGAGCAGCGTCTCCAGCTGGTCGGGCCAGGGCACCGTCACGCTGACGCTGGAGCAGTACTAACCGGCAAGAGGATCGAGAAGGTAGATCCCAGCCCCGGGGTACTTTCGACCTCGATGTGGCCGCCCATCAGCCGCACCAGGCGCTGGACCATCGCCAGGCCCAGCCCGGTGCCGCCGTGCTGGCGCGTGGACGAGCCGTCGCCCTGCTGGAAGCTCTCGAAGACGGTGGCCGCCACCGCTTCCGACATGCCCGCGCCCGTGTCCGCGACACGAAAGGCCACCCATCCCGCGCCAGCCGGCCCGACCGCCAGGTGTACGCGGCCGTTGCGCGTGAACTTGCAGGCATTGTCCAGCAGGGCCAGCAGGCACTGGCGCAGGCGCGCCTCGTCGGCATAGACGCAGGGGGTGCCCGGCACCACCTCCGCGGCCAGCGCGTTGCCATTGGCGGCCGCGCGAGGGGCGATCGCCTCCGACAGCTCCAGCGCCAGCGGTCCCGGCTCCAGGGCGGTGCATTCCAGCACCATCCCCCCGTTCTCGAGGTTGGATAGATCCAGGATGTCGTTGACCATCGCCAGCAGGTGGTGGCCGGAAGCGAGGACCTTCGCGAGGTCGGCGGCCTGCTGGCCGGCGTTCTCGGCCACGGCATCTTCTTGCAAGATCTCCGTGTAGCCGATGATGGCGTTCAACGGCGTGCGCAGCTCGTGCCCCATGGCCGCCAGGAAGCGGCTCTTGGCCTGGCTGGCCGCCTGGGCTGCCTGGGTGGCGACGGCCAGTTCGGCCGTGCGTTCATGGACGCGGCCCTCCAGCAGGTCGTGCGATTGGCGCAGGATGGCGTTTGCCCGCAGCCGCTCCGCTTCCAGCACGCGCAGGGCTTCGCCGAGGCGGTGACCGTACGCCAGCGCGCCCAATGCCATCAACAGCAGCGGTGCCGCCAGCAGTGGCTCCCAGCCGCGCAGCGACGCCATGTTGATCTCCTGGGCCGCCAGGTGCTTCTGCTGGTCCGCGCGCGCCTCGCCGATCAGCTTGGTCAAGGCCGCCTCTACGGCCGCCTCGTCCGCGTCCATGTGGGCCATCTGCTGCGCCGCCGCATCCCGATCCGTGGGGTAGAGGTCCAGCACCCGCCGGCACCGGGCCGCGACCGAGGTCTCCGCGGCTGCCGCCTTCGCCAGGCCGTCGCGCCAGAGGTCCTCGCGCGGGAGCTCGTCGGTGTCGAGGTCGTGGGTGACGGAGCGCAGGCGCAATTGGAAGATCCCGTCCGCGGCTTCCAGCCGGGCGCGCTCGTGGGCAGGGTCGCGGGAAAGGAAGACCGCATTGCCCGGCTCGTCCGCGCTGCGCGCCGAGCGCAGCATAGCGGACAGGTCGTCGATTCGGCGCGCCCAGGCGCCACTTTCCTGGACGGAGGCCGCGAAGCTGGAGGTGGCCAGGTCGTCCAACCCGAAGCCGATGGCCACGGACAGGAAGACCAGCCCGATCAGCACCAGGTACACGAAGCGTAGCCGGCGAATCGCAACCCCGATATCGGCAGTCATCACGCCCCCCCAAGGCCCAGGACGAGGATAAACATAGCATACCTGGCGGTTTCCCCGAAGCAGCCGGGAGGTCCGGCGGAAGATTGACCGGGGGGGCGCCGGGTGCCAGAATCAAGGGCCATTTTCAGGAGCGAAACGATGCACCAGGGCTATTACCGCTTCCCCACCATCGCGGGCGACACCATCGTCTTCACCGGTGAAGACGATCTCTGGAGCGTCCCCACCACGGGCGGCATCCCGCGGCGCCTGACGGCCGGCACGGCCGAGGCCTCGCACGCGCACCTCTCGCCCGACGGCAAGTGGCTGGCCTATACCGGCCGCGACGAAGGCCATGTCGAGGTCTACGTCATGCCCGCGGAGGGCGGCGAGGACCGGCGCCTGACCTTCTTCGGCGCGGTCTCGCTGGTCGCCGGCTGGAGCCCCGACGGGGAGTGGATCTACTTCGCGAGCAACGCCTACCAGGCCTTCAGCCGCGTGCAGGGCCTGTATGCCGTGCCCGTGCGTGGCGGCCAGCCCCGCGCGCTGGGCTGGGGGCCGGCGCGCCACATCTCGCATGCGCCCCTGCCCGGCAAGGGCGTGGTGCTGGGCCGTAACACCGGCGACCCCGCGCGCTGGAAGCGTTACCGCGGCGGCACCACCGGCGACCTCTGGATCGACGTCACGGGCGGCGGCACCTTCGAGCGCCTCAAGGTGGCCGTGGGCAACCCGACCACGCCGATGTGGGTGGGCGATCGGATCTACTTCCTGGCCGACCACGAGGGCGTGGGCAACCTGTACTCCTGCCGGCCCGACGGCGGGGACCTGGCGCGCCATACCGACCACGACACCTTCTACGCCCGCCAGGCCAGCACCGACGGCCAGCGCATCGTCTACCACGCCGGCGCCGACATCTACATGTACGACCCCGCCACCGGCACGACGCACCCGTTGCCCATCGATTGGCACAGCCCGGCCCCGCAGATGGGCCGCAAATTCGCGGACGCGGCGCGCTACTTGGACGGCATCGACCTTCACCCGGCCGGCCACAGCGTCGCGCTGACCACGCGCGGCAAACCCTTTACGATGGGCAACTGGGCCGGGGCCGTGATGCAGCTGGGCGAGCCCCAGGGCGTGCGCTACCGCCTGCCGGCCTGGCTCCACGACGGCAAGCGCGTGGCGGTGATTCACGATGCCCGGGGCGAAGAGTGCGTCACAGTCTTCACGGCGGACGGCTCGGCCGCTCCCGAGGACCTGGGCGCCATGGACCTGGGCCGCGTGACGGAGCTGCGCCAGTCGCCCAAGGGCGACCACCTGGCCATCGTGAACCACCGCAGCGAGCTGTTGGTGGTGGACGTGGCCGCGAAGCAGGTGAAGACGCTGGATGTGGGCCGCGAAGGCCGCCTAACGGGCGCCGCGTGGAGCCCGGACGGCAAGTGGGTGGCATACAGCTTCCCGCTCACGGCGCGCACCTCGTGCATCAAGCTGGCCAACCTCGAATCCGGCGAGACCCACCAGGTGACGGAGCCGCTCCTGATCGACGGGGATCCCAGCTGGGACCCCAAGGGCGATTACCTGTACTTCTTGTCGCACCGCCACTTCGACCCGGTCTACGACAACCTGCACTTCGACCTGGGCTTCCCCAAGGGCATCCGGCCGGCCCTGGTGACGCTGCGCGCGGACGTGCCGTCGCCCTTCGTGCCCAAGGTGGAAGAGCCGAAGCCGAAAGAGCCCGCCAAGCCGGAAGGCGAAGCGGACAAGGAGAAGGACAAGGAGCCGGAGGACAAGCCCCTGGTGATCGAGCTGGCCGGCATCACCCGCCGCCTGGCCGTCTTCCCCGTTCCCGAAGCCCGGTACGTGCAGCTCGTCGCCATCGAGGGCAAGGTCATGCTGACCAGCCATCAGCCCGAGGGCGCGCTGAACCAGGACATCGTCGCGTCCGGCGAGCCCAAGGCGCATCTGCAAGCCTACGACTTCGCCACGCAGAAGCTCGAGTCCGTGATCGACCACGTCAGCTGGCTCGACGTCTCGCTCGACCGGAAGTCGATGCTGGTGGCGGTGGGCGAGCGCTACCGCGTGCTGCCCGCCGGCGAGAAGGTCGCTGCCGATGCGCCCAAGGAGCCCGGTAAGGAGAGCGGCTGGCTGGAGCTCGGCCGCGTGCGCGTGAGCATCGAGCCACGCGCGGAGTGGCGCCAAATGTACCGCGAGGCCTGGCGCCTGCAGCGCGACCAGTTCTGGACGGCCGACATGTCGAGCGTCGACTGGCAGCGCGTCCACGAGCTCTACCTGCCGCTGTTGGAGCGCGTCTCCACCCGCGGCGAGTTCTCGGACTTGCTGTGGGAGATGCAGGGCGAGCTGGGCACGTCGCATGCCTACGAGTGGGGCGGCGACTACCGGCCCGTGCCGCGCTACGACCAGGGCCACCTGGGCGCGGAGTTCGCCTGGGACGAGGCGGCCAAGGGCTACCGCCTCACGCGGAAGCTCGACGGCGACCACGGCGACTACGGCAAGGACTCGCCGCTCAACCGCGTCGGCCTCGGCGTGGAGGTGGGCGACGTGCTGATCGCCGTCGGCGGCCAACCGCTGGGCCCCGAGGTCGCGCCCAACCAGGCGCTGGTGCACCAGGCCGGGGTGGAAGTCGCCTTGACCTTCGCCGGCCGCGACGGCGGCCCGGCCCGCACGGTGCAGGCGCGCACGCTGACGGGCGAGTGGGCCGTGCGCTACCGCGGGTGGGTCGAAGGCAACCGCCGCCGGGTCCACGAGGCGACCAACGGCCGCATCGGCTACGTCCACATCCCCGATATGGGCGCGATTGGCTACGCGGAGTTCCACCGGGGCTTCCTGGGGGAGAGCCAGCGCGACGGCCTGGTGGTGGACGTGCGCAACAACGGCGGCGGCCACGTGTCGCAGCTGATCTTGGAGAAGCTCGCGCGCCGCCGCCTGGGCTACGACGTGGCCCGCTGGGGCGCGACGGCGCCTTACCCCGACCACGCCATCGAAGGCCCGATGGTGGCCATCACCAACGAGGTGGCGGGCTCCGACGGCGACATCTTCAGCCACTGCTTCAAGCTGATGAAGCTCGGCCCGTTGATCGGCAAGCGCACCTGGGGCGGCGTGATCGGCATCTGGCCGCGCCACGCGCTGGTGGACGGCACCTACACCACCCAGCCGGAGTTCTCGTTCTGGTTCAAGGACGTGGGCTGGGGCGTGGAGAACTACGGCACGGACCCGGACATCGAGGTGGACATCGCCCCGCACGCCTACAAGGCGGGCGAGGACACCCAGCTCGAGAAGGCCATCAGCGTGGTGGCGGACTTGCTGGCGGCCAACCCGCCGGTCAAGCCCGACTTCACGCTGCGCCCCAACCTGGCCCCGCCCAAGCTGCCGCCGCGCGGCTAGGAGTACCGATGCGCAACCTGCCCTTCCGCCTGGCGGTGATCCTCACCCTGGCGGCGGCAGGCTGCCAGGTCGCCCCGGTGGCCCCGGCCCCCAAGCAGGCCACGCCTACCCCGCGTGCCTCGGCCACCCCGACGTCGGTCCCCACCGATGCCGGGGCGTCTGCCAGGCCATCGGAGCTGCCGTCCGCCATGCCCACGCCGCCGCGGGCGACGGCGGTTCCCACGCCAACGCCGACCCCAGGCCTGCCGTTCCCCACGAGCCCGGTCACCCGCTTCGCGGTGTTGACCGACTTCGACGCCGTGCAGAACTTCGTGCCGGGCGAAGAGATCTTCGGGCCGCTGCACCTGAACCGCGGCCCGCTGGGCGACCTGCCGGAGCTCAAGACCCAGGACGGGACCTATGCCGGCCGCAGCCGCATGCGCATCCGGCGCTCCGAAATCGGCCCGTTCCCGGCCGTCGACGGCCACACGGCCCCGGTCTTCCATGGCCGGGTCACCTTGTCGTATGTGCCCGGCGTGGATCCGTCACCGGACGCGGCGGGGTCGCTGCAGACGCCGGACTGGTTCACGGCGGAAGGCCCGAACGTGCCCTGGGCGCAGATCTTCTTGGATCCCGCCAACGCCACCGCGTTCCAGGGCCATGCCGGCCCCCTGCTGGTCGATCGGCCCATCCCGCTGCCGGAGCCGTTGGCGCCCCGCATCGCCGCGGCCGTCGGGCTGCCGGCCGGGCAAGGCGGCCTGGAAGACGGCGTCTACGTCCCCACGCGGGAAATGGCCGGCGGCTACCAGGACGGCGCCACGGCCGCGGGCGGCATCTACGTGCGCGGCACCGTCCAAGTGTTGCGCGGCGCCGTGCGGGGCGACGTCAGCACCTACCTCTTCCAGGTCGGCTACCCACGCGACGCCTTCCGCGTCTACCTGGTCAGGGTGGCCCGCGCCGCACGGCAGATCCAGCTGCTGGCGCTGCCGAGCGGCGAGGCGTTCACGGGCACGGACCTGGAGGCGCCCTTCAAGCGCGAGGCCGTCAGCACGCCGGCGCTGGCTGCCTGGCGCGTGAGCGGCCCCGGTACCTTGAAGATGGCCTTCAAGGGCCCCTTCAACGGCGTGATCGCCGTGGACCGAAGCAAGGACGACACCGGCGCGCGGCCGCTGACGGGGCATATCCTGGCACTTGGCGACCCCGCCGCGGAAACGAAGCTGGGGCTGGGCGGCGCCGCCGACGACCTGCCGCCCGCCTTGCGCGGTGCGGACGTCTTCTCTACCGCCGACCCGGCCGGAGAGCCCACGGGGCTCACGATCTGGGCAGCCGGCTCGATCTTCGTGCAGAACCACCTGATCGTCGCCGGCCTGGGCCAAGGGGCCACCGCGGAGGCCTACGTGGCGAGCCTGGGCAAGCCTATCGGCCACGATCGCCTGGCGCTCTGGGCGGACGGGCAAGTGGCGGTGGGCCTGAACGCCCCGGGAGCGCCTTCCCACGCCACCACGGAGGTGGGCACGTTGCTGACGGCCAGCCTGATTGCGTTGGGCGACCCGGAACGCGCGCGGTCCCTGCGCCTGGGCTTGCCCTTCCCGAGGGCCGACGAGGGCAGACAGGCCTACCTGGGCTCCATCGGGACGGAGGGGCTGATCCAGTACTACAGCGCCGACGAGAGCTACGAGGTGGGGGTGGGCCCGAAGGGTCGCGAGGCCTACGCCCACGCCTACAGTGGGCCCTTGCTCTACCCCGCCAACCCGATTTACGAGGAGCTGGGCCAGGTTGACCGGCTGGACTTCCTCAAGAACCCCAACGGGAATCTCTCTCGGGGCCGGCTGGTCATCTTCGGCTCGCTGATCCAAGCCCGGCGCGGCCTGTTCGGCAAGGGCGACACCTCCTTCACCAAGCAGACGCTGTTCGATCCGCGGCTTGGCGAGCTGCCGCCGCCGCTCGTCCCGTAACCCTTGCTCCGCGTGCCTGCCCCGCCCATGGGGTACGCTGCTGCATGGACGCTTGTCCAGCCGACTTAATCATCTCTTTACTTTGTCTTAATCATTGATTATGATTTAGGCTGCCCGCCCCTGTCTGTAGAGGTTCCCGCCCCATGCAAGAAACCACGCCCGTCGGTTCGGGAATGATCGCGCAGCTGCGCAGCTACCCCCGCGCCTTCTGGTTCGCCAACTGGATGGAGCTGGTGGAGCGCTGGGCGTATTACGGGGTGCGTCTGGTGCTGGCGATGTACATCGTCGGTGCGCTGAACAAGGGCGGCCTGGAGTTCAACCACATCCAGAAGGGCCAGATTTACCTCTGGTGGGCGATCATCGCCTCCTTCCTGCCCATGTTCACGGGCGGCCTGGCCGACCGCTACGGCTACAAGAAGACCATCGCGGTGGCGACCGCGACGAAAATCCTGGGCTACAGCCTGATGGCGACCCAGCACAGCTACCCAGGCTTCTTTGCAGGCTGCATGCTGCTGGCGGCCGGCACCGGCTTGTTCAAGCCCGGCGTACAAGGCCTGATCGCCCACAGCCTGGCGGGCAAGAACGCCTCGATGGGCTGGGGCGTGTTCTACGAGTTGGTGAACTTCGGCGCCTTCCTGGGCGGCATCCTGGCCACCCCGCTGCGCGAGCACTCGTGGGGCACGGTCTTCTACTTCAACACCGCGCTGATAGCGCTCAACTTCCTGCCGCTGCTGATGTTCAAGGAGAACACCTCGCACCGTGACGCCATCCCCCCGCGCACCGGCTCCGTGATGGGCGAGGTCGCCGGCGTGATCGTCTCGTCGGTCAAGAACCTGCTCGAGCCGCGCCTGGCCGTCTTCATCCTGATCTTCTCCGGCTTCTGGTTCTCGTTCAACCAGCTCTTCGACCTGCTGCCCAACTTCATCGACGACTGGACCGACGTCGCCACGCTGGTGGGCCCGGCCATCGTCACGGCCAAGTTCAAGCTGACGGACGGCAGCATCGCCGCCGAACAGATCCTCAACCTCAACTCCCTGATGATCCTGCTGGTGATGATCCCGGTGGGCTACATGGCCAGCAAGTTCAAGCCGCTCACGGCCATCTGCGTGGGCGTGGCGGCAGCCGTGGCCGGCATCTGCATCTCCGGCTTCACGATGGGCGCCTGGGCCTCGATCATCGGCGTGCTGGTCTTCACCGTCGGCGAGATGCTGGCGAGCCCACGCACCAAGGACTTCATGGCCTCGTCCGCCCCCACGGAGAAGAAGGGCTTGTACCTGGGCTACTCCGAAGTGCCGAACGGCCTCGGCTGGGCCGTGGGTAGCCTGTTCGCGGGCAACTTCTACGAGCACCACGGCGACAAGGTGAACTTCGCGCGCGGCTACCTGACGGAGCACGGCATGACGGCCGAGGCCGTGAAGGCCATCCCCAAGGAGAAGGTGATGGACACGCTGGCGACCCAGCTGCACCTGACCGTGCCCCAGGCCACCCAGATGCTGTGGGACACGTATCATCCCAGCGCGGTCTGGTACTACATCGCCGGCGTGGGCGCGGCTTCCCTCGTGGCGTTGGTCGCGTACAACGTGGTGATTTCGAACCTGGACCGCGACCGCGAGCTGACGTCGACGGTTCCGGCGGCCAAGAGCGAGACGCCCGTCAGCTAACAGGGGTTGTGTGTACACGCCCCAAACGATCGTCTGATCCCCGTTTCCAGATCTGGCCAGATCGCGAATGCGATCTGGCCATGATTGGCTTCAGGGCTTGTGTACACGGTTTCGATCGGATGTTCGAGGAACCTCTGCGACGGGACCGTCGTCCGGCCCCATATGAGAATGATTGCTAGCCTGCTGTTCGCCGCGATCGCCGCGTCCCAGCCCAAACCAGTCCCCCTCCAGGCCTTCTACGCCGACCTGCGCGTGGAAGCCGCCCACAGCTTCAAAGGCATGACCGTCTACCCGCTCACCACGCGCAAGCCGCGCCCCCTGGGCAGCACGCTGGCCCTGGACGATGCGCTCAAGCGCGGCGACCTCAAGGTCACGGAGATGGGGGACGCGGAGGTCAACGCGTTGCAGCTGCAGAACACCGGCAAGCAGTACGTCTTCGCCATGGGCGGCGAAATCGTGCAGGGCGCCAAGCAGGACCGCACCTTCCAGAACGACCTGCTGATCCCGCCCCTCAGCGGCACGATGAAGGTGGCCGTGTTCTGCACGGAGCACGGCCGCTGGACGGAGCAGACCAACCGCTTCGGCGCCTCCGACATGGCCGTGCCCAACTCCGTCCGCGGCGTCGCCAAGGCCGAGGCCAACCAGGGCCGCGTCTGGGACTCGATCGCCCAGAACCAGCAGAAGCTGCGGGTGGCCGCCCCCAGCGGGGCGTCCAAGGACGTCTACAGCGCGCCCAAGGTGAAGGAAGACATGCAGCCCTACCTCAAGGCGCTGGAAGGCCTACCCGCCTGGCATGCGGGCACGGTGGGCGTGGCCGCCACCTTCGGCCGCAAGGTCGTGGCCATCGACGCGTTCGGCGACCCGGAGCTCTTCCGCAAGATGTATCCCAAGCTCCTGCGCTCGTACCTGGCGGACGTGCTGGGCGAGGCCTGGCAAGGCGAGTCGAAGGCAAGCGACATCCAGGGCGCCCTCACCGGCGCCGCCAAGGATAACTGGACCGCCGGGCGCACGGACGGTGTGGGCGAGGCGTGGAAGCTGCAAGCCGGCGGCTTGCACGGCACGGCGCTGACGTTCAAGGGCGCCGTGCTGCACGCCGACATGTTCGTGCCGCCGCCGGCGCAGACCTACCGGGAGCCGGTGCAGAACGTGGCGCCGAACCTGGATATCCGGCGCCAGCAGCGCTAATCGGGGGCCTTCGGGTAGGAGAACTTCCGGGCGGCCGGGTTGCGGTCCAACAGGCGCACCTCGTCGCCCTCGTTGACCTCGCCGCCCACCAGCACGCGGCACAGCTGGCCGCGCTGGTGCCAGCTTTCCTTCATGAGGCCGGGGCGCAGGTCGTTCAGGGCCTGGCAGGGCACGCAGCCCATGGTGACCTCGAGTTGCACCTCGGCGCCCAGGGCGAGGCGCTGGCCGGGCACCAGCGGTCCCAGGTCCAGGCCCGCGATCAGGAAGTTCTCCTTGAGCTGGCCGGGCTCCAGCGCCATGCGCGCGACGGCGTCCACGTCGGCCAGCAGCACCTGGCGGCGGCCGCCGGGCTTGGCCTTGGCGGCGTGGCGGCAGCCTTCCAGCCCGGCTTCCTGCTGCGCGCGCACGCGTTGCAGCCGCAGCGACGGCTGGCGCTTGGTCTTGGCGAGGAAGATGGCGGCGACATGGGGCTTGGTGGTCATGGCGTTATTGTACTACCGGGGCAGCTGGGCCTCCAGGGCCCGCATCGAGGCCGCCGGCAGCAGCTCCATCGTCGCCACCGGCTTGGACGTCAACGCCCGCACCGTCGCCGTGCTGGGGCCGTCGCAGGCCACCACGTCGGCCAGCCGCACCACGGAGCGCAATTGGTCTGGATCTGCGGGCGTGGCTTCCAGGATCAAGAGGTCCTCGCCGCGCATCGCGCTGACGAGCTCGCGCGCCATTTCCAACATGGTGGGCGAGACGGAGACCAGGGCAAGGGTCTGGCCCGCGGGCAGCGCGCGGCACTGGGCCAGCACCTCTTCACCCGTGCCCACCTGGAAGACCACCACGCGCCGCTCATCGCCCACGGCCTCGCGGGTGGCGGCCAGGTGGTACATGCTCGCGGCGATCGCCGCGCCCGCCAGCTCCCGGGCGGGCACGGCGGCCAGCTGTTGCAACGTGAGGCACTGCACGGGCAGGCGGAGGCGATCGCCCAGCTCGTGCAGGTACAGCGGGTGGAAGTCCGGGTGCGGGTCCACCACGATCACGCGGTCGATCGGATCGGGCCGCAGCGCCCCCTCGAAGGCCCGCGCGATCTCGCCGTCGGGGTGCCCGGCGGCGCGGGCGTCTGCCACGAAGCGCTCCGCCGCGGTGACCAGCGAGGGCGCCTCCGCCGATCGGCTCTCCGGCTCCAGCACGCGCACGCCGCTGCCCTGGCGCACGGTCACGACGCCGTAGCCTTCCAGGGCCTTGTAGACCGCGGACACCGTGTTGGGGTGCACGTCCAGGCGGCGGGCCAGGTCGCGGATGCTGGGCAGGCGCTCGCCGGGCCGCAGCACGCCGGCCGCGATGTGCAGGGCGATCTGTTGGACCAGCTGGTCGTGGATCGGCACCTGGCTGTCGCGGTTGATGGCAACTTTCACAGCGCCTGGTCCTTGGGCGCGTCGAAGATCGTGTGGCTGCCGCGATCGGCGGCCAGGTGCGCGTCGTCCGTCAGGCAGACGGCCACCGGCCCGGCGGGGTCCAGCGTGATGCGGCTGACGGCGCAGTTGGGCGAAGGGTGCTGCCAGAGCACCTCGCGCGCGTCGCCCGCCAGCAGGTGCGTGAGGAAGGCATTGATCACCCCGCCATGCGCCACCACGATCACGCGGCCGCCGGGGTGGTTGCCGAGCGCTGCCGCGACGGCGCGCCAGACGCGCGTGACGACCGCCGGGATCGGCTCCCAGCCGGGGATCAGCTCGCGGTTGCGCGGGTGCGGCCGCTCGGCCTCGGCCTGGCGGTAGCGCGCCATCACGTCGGGCTGGCTGGCCTCCAGCTCGGTCCAGGAACTGCCGGACATCACGCCGATGTCGATCTCCACGAGGTCCGCGTCGAGGTGTGGCATCAGGCCGAGGCGATCGCCGATCGCGCCCGCCGTCTCGGCCGCTCTTTGCTGGGGGCTGGCGTACAGGGCGTCGAACGGCCCCAGCGTGGCCAGGTGATCGGCCGTCCTCATGGCCTGGCGCCGGCCCAGATCCGACAACGGGAACTCCGCGCGCCCCTGGCCGATGCCGGCCGCGTTGGCGGTAGATTCGCCATGCCGGACCAGCACGAGCTCGCCGCCGTGCAGCGGCATGGGGTGGGTTTCACGTGGATCGGGATGGCTCACGCCCGGCATGCTATCACGATTCAAGCGCCCGCCTGACCTCGTCCCCGAACGCGCCCTCCCCGGCGCCCCCGGCCAACGGGGGGTCGCCCGCGGCGGCCCGGCGCGTCCCCAGCTGGAAGCGCGGCGCACGCTCCAGCGTCTCATCCGGCACGCTGTATTGCTCCATCACCAGGCTCAAGCGCGCGTCGTAAATCGTCGGCGCGCCGCCCCGGACGCCCTCGACCTCGTGGCGGAGGTTGCCGCGGAAGTCCAGCAGCGTGCCTTCCACGGGCGGGACGGAAGCCACCCGCCGCTCCCCCTGGTAGAGGTTCAGGGCCCCACCCTGGAGGCCCGTGGGGACGGAGACGTACAGGACGCTGACGACCTCGGGCGGGGTGACCTCGGGGCAATACGTCGAAAGGCTCAGATCGATGTGGGGGTGCAC
The DNA here is from genome assembly GCA_028287685.1 of Cyanobacteria bacterium RYN_339. GTDB lineage: Bacteria > Cyanobacteriota > Sericytochromatia > S15B-MN24 > JAQBPE01 > JAQBPE01. The sequence continues at coordinate 24,160 of JAQBPE010000402.1, forward strand.
GGCCGCGCCATCGGCGATCAACAGGGGGTTGAGGAAGAAGGCGTTGGCCCGCGGCGCGAGCGCGAGGCGCAGGTAGGGCTCGAAGGCCGGGAAGGCGGCCAGGACCTCCGGCAGGCCGTCGCGCCGGAAGCAGACGGAGAAGCCGTAGGTGCCCGCGAAGCGCTCGTTGAGGTTGTTGGTCGACATGAACGGCGCGTCGAGGATCGCCTCGCGCACGGCGGCGAGGGCGGTGGCGTCCAGCGCGGCGCGCCGGGTTCGGTAATAGCGGGCAGCGCCCCACAGGCCAAACATCGGGCTTTATTATATGATGAACCCATGCCCGATCTGGTGGTTGCCCCTGGCGTCGTGATTCCAGCCGATGCGCTGGACTTCAGCGCCGTGCGCGCCGGCGGCCCCGGCGGCCAGCATGTGAACAAGGTCGCCTCCAAGGTCGAATTAAGGGTTTCGATCGAGCGCATCGAGGGCCTGTACCCGGCCGCGCGCGAGCGCCTGGTGGGCATCGCCGGCTTCCGGCTCACGCAGGACGGCGTCTTGATGGTCACGGCCTCGGAGTCACGCCACCAGTTCCAGAACCGCCAGACCGCTCAGGACAAGCTCATCGAGCTGATCCAGCGCTCGCTGGTTGCGCCCGTGCCGCGGCGCGCCACCAAGCCCTCGCGCGCCAGCAAGGAGCGCCGGCTGGACGGCAAGGCCAAGGACAGCGCCAAGAAGCGCGAGCGCAGGTCCCGTTCCGACGACTGATCCCGTATCATGGGCGTATGAGCACCGGGACCCAGCCAGGTCAGACCGTCGTGCGCATCGGCTCCCTGGCCCTGCGCAGCCTCGTGATGCTCGCGCCCATGGCCGGCGTGTGCGACGGGCCGTTCAAGCGCGTCGTGCGCCGCTTCGACACGGACAGCTTGCTGTCCACGGAGCTGGTCAACGGCGAGGCCTGGCTGCGCGGCAGCCACGAGATGGCCGCCCGCGCGGTGCTCCACCCGGACGAAACCCCGGTCGCGCTCCAGCTCTCCGGGCATGACCCGGACTTCCTGGGGCGGGCGGCCGCCAAGGCGGAGGCCGAGGGCGCGGACCTGGTGGACCTCAACCTGGGCTGCCCGGCGCCGCATTTGGTCAACTCGGGCAACGGCGCCGCCCTGCTCCGCGACCCCGCCGCTGTGGGCCCCATGTTCGAGGCCGTGCGCCGCGCGATCAAGGTCCCCTTCACCGTGAAGCTGCGCATCGGCTGGGACGAGACCCTCATGACCGGCATGGAGATCGCGCGCATCGCCCAGGAATGCGGCGCCGACGCCGTCTGGGTGCATGGCCGCACCAAGGTCCAGGGCTACGGCGGCACGGCCGACTGGGAAGCCGTGAAGGCCATCAAGGACGCATTGCGTATCCCCGTCATCGGCAACGGCGACATCCTGACGCCGCAAGACGCGGTGGCCAAGAAGGCCATGAGCGGCGTGGACGCCGTCGCGATCGGCCGCGGGGCCATGGGCAACCCCTGGATCTTCAAGCGCGCCAACCACTTCATGTTGACGGGCGAGCTCTTGCCCGAGCCCACGCTGGCCGAGCGGATCGAGACCGCGCGGCTGCAGTGCCATTACCTGATCGAGGAGCTGGGCGAGCGCCTGGGCGTGCCGGAAAGCCGCAAGCACGTGGCCTGGTACGTCCGCGGCCTGCCGGAAACCCAGCCCCTGCGCGCCGCCGTGAACCAGGCCAAGACGGAAGCCGAGCTGAACGTCGCCCTCGACGCCTACCTCGAAGCCCAACCGGACCTCGCGGTGGCCGCAGACCCCGCGCTTTACGGCACGCTCGTCGATCCCAAGTGGATGCGATATAAATAAGGCGTGAACGAGCAAACCGCCCTTTTGGTCTTGAACTTCGGAGGCCCCCAGCGTGCGCAGGAGGTCGAGGGGTTCCTGTTCGAGCTCTTCCGGGACAAGGACGTGATCCCGCTGCCCGGCGGCAACTACCTCCAGGAGGTCTTCGCCGACGTCGTCAGCGGCCGCCGCGCGCCCAAGGTGGTGGCGCAGTACGCCCAAATCGGGGGCGGGTCGCCGCTGTCCGCCATGACCTACCACCAGGTCGAGGCCCTGCGCCAGGCGCTGGAGGCCCGCGGCCACACGCCCTCCGTGCACGTGGGCATGCGCTACACCAAGCCGAGCATCGCGACCGCCTTGAAGGCGATCCGCGACGGCGGCGCCACGCGCCTCGTGTGCCTGGCGCTCTACCCGCACTTCTCGTTCGCCACGACCGGCTCCAGCTACAACGAGGTGGCGCGCGCCATGAAGCGCCTGGGCATGACGGCCCTGCCGACCACCTTCATCCCGGCCTGGTACGACCACCCGGAGTACCTGGCGGCGATGGTCGAGCGGGTCCAGGCCTCGCTCGAGGGCGTGCCGGCGGGCACGCACCTGCTGTTCTCGGCGCACGGGCTGCCCGTGAGCTTCATCCAGCGCGGGGACCCCTACCAGCAACAGGTGCAGCAAACGGTGCGCGACGTGGTCAAGGGCGTGGGCTGGACCGGGGCGTACTCCCTGGCCTTCCAGAGCAAGGTCGGGCCGTCGCGCTGGCTCTCGCCGGCCACGGATGACGAACTGCGCCGGCTGGGCGCGGCGGGGACGCCGGCCGTGGTGGTGGTGCCCGTCAGCTTCGTGGGCGACCACATCGAGACGCTGTTCGAGCTCGACATCGAGTATCGCCACGTGGCCCACGAGGCGGGCTTGAAGGACTACCGCCGCGCGGGCGCGCTGGACGTGCACCCGCGCTTCGTGGCGGCCCTGGCCGATGTCACGGCGAAGGCCTTGGGCGAGCCGAAGGGGCGGGCCTGCGTGCGCTGCCTGCTGCCGCGCGACGAAGCGCACCTCGCCAAGCCGCGCTGCCCCGACTGCAACTTCCGCCAACCGGATTTCATGGCGCGATGAGCCTCAACATGCAGGCCATGGCCGTGGTCGGCTTGTATGTGGCTTGCACGGCGCCTTTCCTGGTGTTGATCCTGTATGTCCACGCCCTGCGCAGCAGCTACACCAACCTCCTGATCATCGCGCTGATCTTGCAGCTGATCCCGATCGGGTTGGTGTTCTTCCCGCTGGGCTTCATCGGGGTGGCGCTGCTGGCCTATACCTTGGCGGTGACGGGTCGGCGCAACCGGCTTTTCCGGCTTGGCGGCTATGACAACCCGGCCGTGGATCGGCGCTGGACGCGGGAGTACGTCGCCAACCTGTGGGCCTTCGGGCTGGCCCTCGAGCAGAAGGGCGTGGCCCTGGTGTTCGTGCAAGTGACTTCGCGCCAGGGCCTGAGCGGCTTATGGCAAGGTCTATTGCCTGCAAGCGTGTTGGTGTGGGCATTGCTGGGACATTTGATCTGGCGCGAGCGCCGCCGGATGAAGAGTATTTAGAGAGTGTGAAAGATTTGTTTGGTGTTTGTTAAATGACACCAGGGTACGGGCTTCCCGAAGGATAAGTTTTTCAGAGAGAGTTGGTTAAACGCCTTAACGGTTTCGAGAGAAGGAGACAACAAATGGTGATGATGCAGCCCAAGCCCCCCATCGGCATTCAGTTCCCCCCGCGCCCCATCACCTTGCCGAACACGGCTGACCAGGCCACCTTCCAGGTGCTGGACGGCGACGGCGACAACAAGGTCTCCCGCGACGAGTGGATCCGTGCCGGCTGGACCGCCGACCGCTTCGAAGCCTTCGACGGCGATGGCGACGGCAACGTCTCCCAGCAGGAGTTCATGCAGGCCCGCCGCTTCGAGAAGGAATTCAACCAGAAGGACTGGAACGGCAACGGCGACCTGAGCCGCCTGGAGATGAACGGCTTCCAGAACATCATGTACAAGGCCAAGCAGATGGGCAACATCGCCATCGACGGCATCAACAAGTGCTTCCCCGGCTTCAAGGACCGCTTCGGCTCCTTCGACACCGACGGCAACGGCCAGGTCTCCAAGAAGGAGTACATCGACGGCCGCCGCAAGGAAGAGAGCTTCATCCGCCCCTTCCAGCCGCATCCCTTCCCCATCTACAACTTGGACAACGTCCGCCCGACCCTGTACAAGGGTGTCGAGGCCAAGGTTTCCAACGGTCTCGCGAACTAAGCTTGAAGTGAAAACCCCCGGGGCGCTTGCCCCAGGGGTTTTTCTCTATTCGTCAGCCCACAAGTAGGTGTAGCCGGCGAGGGCCCGTTCGTAGTGGCCCAGCAGCAGCCGCTGCTCCGCGATGGTGATCTTCTTCTCGCGCAAGGCGCGCTCCGTCTCGCGGCGGATGCTCTCGACCAGCGCCTCCTCGTCGTACTGCATATAGCGCAGCACCTCGCGCATGGTGTCACCTTTGACCACGTGCTCCAGCGTGTAGCCATGCTCGTCCGCCTTGTCGAGGTGGACGTGCACGGTGTTGGTGTCGCCGAAGAGGTTGTGGAGGTTGCCCAGGATCTCCTGGTATGCGCCGTTCAGGAACATGCCCAGGTAGTAGGGCTCGCCTTCGCGGAAGGGGTGCAGCTCGAGCGAGTGCTTCACGTCGTGGATGTCGATGAAGTCGTCGATCTTGCCGTCGCTGTCGCACGTGAGATCGGCCAGCGTGCCGCGCGCGGTCGGCTCCTCGTTCAGCTTGTGGATCGGCATGATCGGGAAGAGCTGGTCGATCGCCCAGTTGTCCGGGGCGGACTGGAACACGGAGAAGTTGCAGTAATACGTGGTCGTCAGCAGTTGCTCGAGCGAGGCCAGCTCCTCCGGCACGAACTTGAGCGTCCGCAGGAGCGGCTGGATCCGCCGGCAGCAGGCCCAGAACAGCTCCTCCGCCTTCGCGCGCTCCGCCAGGCCCAGGTAGCCCAGCGTGAACAGGCTCAGGCTCTCCTCCTTGAACTGGGTGGCGTCGTGGTAGGACTCCTGGAGGTTGCTGCGGTTGATGCCCTCCCAGGTCTCATAAAGGTTCCGGAGCAGCATGTGGTCCGTCGCTTCGGGCTTGGCGGGCTGCTTGGACAGCACCTCGCCCACGCCCAGCACGTCGAAGATCAGCATCGACTGGTGCGAGCTGATCGCGCGGCCGGACTCCGAAACCAGCATGGGCACGGGCACGTCGTGTTCGCGGCAGGCGTCCACCATGGCGCTTACGATGTCCGCCGCGTACTCGCGAATGCCGTAGTTGCTAGACGCGTGGAAGTTGGTGCGGCTGCCGTCGTAGTCGATGGCCAGGCCGCCGCCCACGTCCAGGTACTTCATGCCGGAGCCCAGCTTGGCCAATTCCACGTAGAACTGCGAGGCCTCGCGCATGGCGTTCTTGATCACGCTGATGTTCGAGATCTGGCTGCCGATGTGGAAGTGGAGCAATTGCAGGGAGTCGAGCATGTCGTGGCTCTTGAGCGTGTCCACGACTTCCATGATCTCCGCGGCGTTCAGGCCGAACTTGGCGCGATCGCCCGCGCTGTCGCCCCAACGGCCGATGCCGCGCGCCGTCAGCTTGGCGCGCACGCCGACCAACGGCTTGATGCCCAGCTTCTTGGCCGCCTGGAGCACCAGGTGGACCTCGTTGAGCTTCTCGATCACGATGATGGGCGTCTGGCCCAACCGCTGGGCCAGCAATGCGGTCTCGATGTATTCGGAGTCCTTGTAGCCGTTGCAGATCACCAGCGCGCCGGGCGTCTTGAGCGTGGCGAGCACGATCAGCAGCTCCGGCTTGGAGCCGGCTTCCAGGCCGTACTTGAAGGCCCGGCCGTACTTCACGATCTCCTCGACCACGTGGCGCTGTTGGCACACCTTGACCGGGAAGACGCCCTGGTACTCGTTCTCGTAGCCGTATTCCGCGATCGCATCGCGGAAGGCCATGTTCAGGCGCCGGATGCGGTCCGCCAGGATGTCGCTGAAGCGGATCAGCAGGGGCAGGTTGTGCCCACGGCGTTCCACCTCGCGCACGAGCTCGTACAGGTCGATCTTGTGGCGGCCCTCGCCGGTGGGGTCCACCTCGACATGGCCGGCATCATTGATCTTGAAGTAGGGCTCGCCCCAGTCCGTGATGTGGTACAGCTGCTCGCTGTCGCGCACGGTCCAGGTCCGTTCGGCCGATTGCGGGTCTTCAACGGTCAAAGCGGGTTCCCTCCCCACCTAAGACGACTTGGGACCGGCCGCCGCGGCATCGAGCCTACATCTTACACCCTCCGGGGATTTCGATCGAACGACCTGCCGGGTATAAACCCTGCGAGGAGCTTGGTGGGTATGAAGGCAATTTCCTGGATCGCGGGGACATTGGTGCTGGCAGGGTGTGCCGCCAAGGCGCCGCCCGCCGTGTTGACCCACGCCTCCAGTCCGGTGGCCGTGGCCGCCGCGCGCTCGTTGGCCGTGGAGGTCCGCGCGCCGCGCGAGCTGGGCTCCGGCGGGCCGATCCTGACGGACGGCGGCGTGGGGCTGATCCGCGGCGGCACGATCCTGACGGATGGCGGCGTAGGGGTCGTAGCGGCGAAGCTGCGGCTCCTTGGGGCGGCCGAGACGTTGGACCAGGTGGTCGGGGGCGCCGGCATCCAGCTGGTGGGCTTCGACGGCAGCCCCGTTGGGGCGACGGTTGCCTCCGATGGGGCCGGCCATGCGACCCTCGACGTACCGGACGGGGCCGCGCTCACTTGCCTGGCAGCCTTCAAGACCGGCGGCAAGGTCTACCGGCTGGCGGCCGTGATCGCGCCTGGCGCGCTGGATACCGCCGTGATGCTGGATCCGATCAATACGCTGGTCGAGAGCCGCGTCCGCGACGTGTTGGGGAGCCGGACGCGATCCGATGCGTTGTCACCGGCGCGCTTGAAGCGCATTTGGACGATTTGCAACAACGCCGAGGTGGCGGTGTCGCCGGCCGATCTGGAGGCCGGGGTGGCACCGGCCGTGGCCGCGAAGAACCTCGAAAAGATCTGGACGGCGGCGATCGATGCCAAGGTGACGTCGGCGGCCGAGAAGGCCGAGATCGCGGCTTTTATCCAAGCCTTGAAGGATGCCGCGGCGCCCTGACCCGTGCCTAGAGCAACGGTCCCGCAGCGCGCAGCAAGGCTTCCAGGCCTTGAAGACGGTCCGCAGGATCCCCCATGGCAGCCTGGGTGGTGTCGAGGTACAGCAACGCGCCCGATGCAGCGCCCGTAGGAAGGCACCAGACGGAGCGTAGCCCGAGGGCTTGCACGCTGCGGCGTTCTTGCCATTCCTCGTCCTCTTGTAAGTCGATGATCCCCAAGGGACCCCCGGTGGCCGAAACATGGGCCAGGATGCCCTGGCTGGGCGGCTCCGTGGCGTCGCCTTGGGTGGCGATCGCGTCCCAGCCCGTGGCGGTGGGGACTAACCAGAAGCCGCGTTCGGCGCCGACCAGCTCCCTGGCCGCCGCGAGCAGTTCCGCGGCCACCAGCTCGGGCGAAGCCGCCAACAACCGTGCGGCCAACCCGGCGACCAGCTCGTACCCGGCCTGGGCGTCCGCGCGGCGGCCCTCGCGCTGCAACGCGCTGGCGGCGGCCGTGGCGAAAGCGGCTAGCAACGCCAGGTCACCGTCTGAGATCGCGGGCTCGAGGTCCCGGCGGTCCACGTAGATCACGCCCAGGATGGCGTCGGGCGTGGCGAGCGGCAGGCAGACGACGGCGCGCAATTCCAGCGCCATGACGCTTGCCACCTCGCGCCAATCCGCGTCCGTGCTGGCGTCTGCGACGTAGAGCGGGGCCCCGGCATAGAGCACGCGCTGGACCATGGTCTGGCTGAAGCCGGTGGCCACCTCCGTGGCGTAGTCGATGCCGCGCGTGGCGATCTGGCCGATGCGGCCATCCACGTAGCCGATCAGGTACCCTCGTTCCCCGCCGACCAGGTCCAGCACGCCGTCCAGGGCGGTGGCCGCAATGGCCCCCTCGTCTCCGGCCAGGGCCAGCGCCTCGATCCACCGGCCATAGCGAGCGAGGTCCAGGCCGCCGGCCGTGGTCGCGATGGCCGGCACGAGGGCCGCCATCGCCGCCCGCGCGCCAGGCGGCGCGTCGCCGCCGACTACCCAGCGGGCATCCGCGCGGGCGCCGGTGTCATCGCCCGCCATCAGCCTCGCGCGGGCCGCCAGCGAGCGATCAGCGGCAAGGTGCCAGGGTGCGTCCCAGGCGGTGGCGATCGCCAGGGCGGCCAGGGCTTCGACGAGGGCGGCTTCGGCCTGCCCCTCCGCCAGCGCGATCTCGGCGAGCAGTTGGTGGGCCCGGTGGGCGGCGACGCGGTTGGGCGACGTCAGGGCAGGTGCGACGGCCACCCGCGCCGCCGCGAGCTGCTGGTCGCGCAAGGCCTGTTCCGCCCGCGCACAGGCCAGCTTGGCCGCGGCCTCCGCATGGCCCGTGGCCACCACGATCGGCTCCAGCAGGGCGATCTCCGGCCCGGCATCCTCACCAGCCGCCAATAGGGCTTCCAGCCTGACCAACCGCACCAGCTCTTCGAGCATGCGGTTCCCGATCGCGTCCGCCAACGCCAGCGCACGGTCCAGCACCTCGCCCGCGGGCTCGCCGCGCCGCACCAGCGCCTGGCCCCGTGCCGCCAACGCGGCGGCCAAGATGAAGCGGCGGCCGGCCTTGTCGGCGGCGCGTTCCGCGGTCTCCGCGAAGGCCAGCGCGGCGGCCGTATCGCCGCGCTCCGCGGCTACCAAGGCCTGGTTCAGGGCGGCGGCGAGGGCTTCGGTGGTGAAGCCCGCGTCCCGGCAGTGATCGGCGTAGATCGCGAAGGCGCGACGGGCGCCGTACAGGTCGCCCGTTGCCAGGTGGGCGTTGCCCAGGTTGTCCAGCACCAGGGCCATCCCGGCGCGATCGCCCAGGCCGCGCGCGATGGCCAGGGCCTCTTGCAGCATCGCGATCGCCGCCGGCGCCTGGGCGGGATCGGCCTGGATCAGCAGCAAGCCCTGCATGTTGAGGGCCTGCACCAGCACCGCCGGCGCCTGGGCCGCGCGGGCGCCCAGGGCCGCTCGTTCCGCGGCGGCCCGCGC
>JAQBPE010000442.1 GCA_028287685.1 Cyanobacteria bacterium RYN_339
CCGCCGCAACGCCATCGAGTTGGGCAAATCCACGTCCACCCAGTGCAACTGCCCGTTGTCCAGCCGGTAGAACCGCGTGTCCAGGCCCGCGGCGATGTTGATGATCAACCCATCCGGGTGCTTGGCCAGGAACGCCCGCGTGGCATCGTCCAGGATCTCCGTGCGGATGGCGACGCCCACCTGCGTGGTCCAGTCCCAAGACAGTTTCTTGAAGTCGTAGTCGATTTGCTCGACCAGCTCGACCGCGCGATCGTCGCGGATCAAGGCGTCGCCCCGTCGGGTCTCCGCGGCACGGGCCCACAGGGGGATCAGCAGGGTCTCTTCGACGCCCTCGAGGCGGGTCTTGATGCGTTCGGTCATCCAGCGATCTTAGTAGATCGTGGCTTCGAACTCCAGGATCATCTGCTCGAGGTAGTCCAGGCCTTGCTGCCAGAAGGTCGGATCGTTGAGGTCCACGCCCACCTTGGCGAGCAACGGGGCGATCGTGATCGAGGTGCCGGAGGCGATCAGGTCGAAGTACTTGGGCTCGAAGGCCTCGCCTTCCTCCTGGTAGCGGCGCATCAGCGCGTAGACCAGCAACTGGCCAAACGTATAGGCGTAGTCGTAGAAGGGCAGGTTCAGCGTGTGGTGGAAGCTCAGCCACTCCCACTGGTCCCAGGGCCCCAATTCGACGGCATCGCCGTACATCTCTGCCTGCACCTCGCTCCAAATTCGGCAGAACTCTAAAGCTGGCAGCACGCCCTCGCGGCGGCGCTCGTAGGCGCGGAGCTGGAAGCGGGTGACGGCGACGGACTTGAAGATCTTGAGGATCGAGGCCTCGATCTGGGAGCCCAGCAAGGTCTGGCGCGTTTCGGGGTTGACCTCCAGGGCCAGCAGCCGGTTGAACGTCAGCGTCTCCGTGAAGATCGAGGGCGTCTCCATGAACATCGTGACGCGGTCCGCGTTCGTCAGCGTCTGGTAGCGGCCGCCGATCACGTTGTGGACGCCATGGCCCATCTCGTGGGCCATCACGATCACGTCCTTGAGCGTGTAGTTGTAGTTGAGGAAGATGTAAGGGTGGAAGGTGGGGCCGCTCGACAGGCAGTAGGCGCCGGCCCGCTTGCCGGGCCGGCTGAAGGCGTCCACGTAGCCCTCGTCGAAGAAGCCGCGGGCCACCGTGCCCAGGCGCGGGCTGAAGTCCGTCACGGAGTCGACCACGATGTCGCGGCCTTCTTCCCAGGGGATGAAGCTCGAGCCCGCCGGGTACTGCGCGCGGATGTCGTAGCTGGCGAAGTCCGGCAGCCCCAGCACGCCGGCCTTGGCGCGGTAGTAGCGGTGGACCAGGTGGTAGCCGGCCTCGACCGTGTCCATCAAGGTCTCGATCACCTCGGGGCCCAGGTTCTCTTCGACCAGCAACGGCGCGAAGGGGTGGTCGTACTTGCGCAGCGACATCATGTGCCGGTAGTTCTCGAAGAGCGCGTTGAAGACGAAGGTCAGCGGGCGCTGGTTGACGGCGTGCGCCTCCAAGGTGGCGTCGAAGGCCAATTTACGTAGATCGCGGTCCGGGCTCTCGCGCAGGGCGTAGGCCGCGGAGAGCGTCAATTCCTCGGGCTGGCCTTCCAGGCCCAGGCGGATGCGGAAGTCGGCCGTGGTCTCGAAGAAGAGCTGGATCCAGGCCTTCTCGCCGACCGCGTCCTTCATGCTGATGATGCGCTCCGCGAACTCGTCGAGTGCATGGCTGGAGACGCGGCGGATGCGGCTCAGGTGGTCGACGTAGTCCAGCATGACCGGGCTCTTCAGGAGCTCCTGGAAACGATCCTCCGCCATGCGCTGGATCTCCAGCTCGAAGAAGACCGTCTCGTTGCGGATTTCGGGCACCTCGCGCTGGATCCGCGCGTAGAGGTCCTTGTTGATGTCTTCCTGGGTGTCGCTGGAGAAGAGCAGGTAGGTGTAGCTGAACAACCGGTTCAGGGTGCCGCCGAGGTCGTCGAGGCTGTCCATGACCTTGCGGACGGCGATCGGGGACAGGTCGGCGACCTTGCCGAGGAAGAACGAGCGCAGCGAAACGGCCTGCCGGCGGGCCCGCCGCAGATCCTCGTCGATGCGGGGATCCTCGGGGGAAAGGTACAGCCGGTTCAGGTTCCAGCGTTGATCGGTATCGGTCGTGTCGGTGGAGAGTGACATCCAGGCTCACTATAAAGCAGGGTTATGGATCCGCGCGGTGATCCCCCCCAAGGTATTTTGCCCCAATTGGTCAAAAGCCTACCGACAGCTTGATCGGGGTGAGCGACGAACGCAAGGACAGCACCACATGCGGCCGGATCACCCAGCCCACTTCCAGCCACGCCGGACCAGCAACCAAGCTGCGGAGCGGGTCCAGCGGGTAAACCGTGAGGTTGGGCGTGAAGCGCACCCAGGTGCTGTCGTTGGCCCAGGCCATGAGGTAGGCGCCCAGGAAGGCCCCGGGCTGGTCGGGCTGCCCGTCCGGGCTCCAGACGTTGTTCACCCCGCCCAGCGCGCCCACGTAGACGTCACCCACGGGCACGCCTTCCTCGATCCAGCCGGCCAGGCCGCCCGCCACGTGCGGCGCGTAGGCGGCGGAGATCCCGAGCCGGAAGGGCAGGGTCGTGACGCCCAGAACGGCCTCCGCGCCGATCGACACGGGGGGCAGGCTGGAGATGCTGACATGTCCGGTCCCCGCGGCGGCTTCATCGAAGTACACGCGGGTATGATAGCAGGCATGCGTCATGTCCTTCTGCTCTGCATCGCCGTCCCCATGCTGCTCGCCGCGGATCCCAAGCCGCGCACCCTGGGCACGATCGTGACGCCCCACAAGGGCGACGCCTGCTCGGCGGCCCGCATGGTGATCTACAAGCGCCCGCAGAAAGGCCTGCCCGCCGCCGTGCAGAAGATGCGGCTGGCCGTCATCGACGCCTGCATCAAGTGCCAGTTCGATCAACTGGAGAAGCTGGCGCTTCCCGGCCGCAAGCACTTCGACTTCACGTTCGGCAAGGCCAAGAAGCCAAGCGCCTTCTGGAAGAGCCAGGACCTGTCGGGCCACAAGACCCTGGGCAAGATGGTGACCACGCTGCGGGCGCCCTTCGCGCACGACGGCCACGTCTTCGTCTGGCCGTCGGCCTACGGCAAGAACGCGCAGGAGAAGGACTGGGACGCGCTGACCCAGATCTACTCGCCGCGCGACATCGTGCTGTTCAAGGACTACGGCGGCTTCAACGGCATGCGCCTCGCCATCGCGGACGACGGCGACTGGATCTACGCGATCGAAGGCGAGTAAGGCTCGATCCGGCCGATGCGCGGCAGGAGCGCATCCTCGTGCTCGAGGTGGCGCTCGACCGACGCGATCACGCGCAGGCAGGCCTGGCGCAGGGCCGGCCAGGCGCGCTCGTCGCCCTGGGTCGTGAGCTGGACCTGGGCGGACAGGCCCACGGCCTGCACCACCAACGCGGTGTGCTCCATCCGCAAGGTCGCGGGCAGGTGCTGGCGCTCGTGATCCAGGTGGCGTGCGACGGCGGCTTCCAGATCCGTGGCGGCGCGGCCCAACAGCGACCAGAAGGCGTGGCCGGCGGGCGGGCAGGTGGTGCTGCTGGCGGCGGTGCGCAGGGCGGCGACTGCCTGGCGCAGCTCGCGGTGGGAGCAGGCGAGGCCGCGGGCGGGGGCCGGGACATGGCCGGAGGTCAGGCGGGTAATCATCGTAGGCTCCTTTCCGGGGAGGGGATGCCCCTATCCTGCCACGGGAGGTGCTGAAAGGCCGCTGAACGATCGCCGAGCCCCACGCGGGAAGGTTGCCGAGTACAATGAGAGACATGCGCGTGGATCTACGGACCTTCGCCATGGGCCTGAGCCTGGGCGTGGCGGTCTTGATGTTGGTGGGGAAGCTGGGGGCCTGGTGGCTCACCGGCAGCTCGGCGATCCTGTCGGACGCCCTAGAGGCCGTAATCCACGTGGCCGCGACGGTGGTGGCCGCCTGGAGCCTCGCCTTCAGCCGCCAGCCCGCCGACCCCGATCACCCCTACGGCCACGGCAAGGCCGCTTACTTCTCCGCCGGCTTCGAGGGCGCCTTGATCGGCGGCGCCTCGATCGCGATCCTGGCGGTGGCCGGCTACGCCCTGACCCATGGCCCGCAACTCCACGAGCTGGGGGCAGGCGTGGGCATCATCGCGTTCCTGGCTTGCGTGAACGCGGGGCTGGGCGCCTACCTCCTGCATGTCGGCCGCACCCACAACTCGTTGGTGTTGCAGGCGAACGGCAAGCATGTGCTGGCCGACATGTGGACCAGCGGCGGCGTGGTGGTGGGCGTGCTGCTGGTGTGGGCTACGGGCAAGGCCTGGCTGGACCCGATCGTCGCCATCGGCGTGGGCTTGAACATCCTCTGGAGCGCCGGCGAGTTACTGCGGACCAGCTTTCACGGCCTGATGGACCAGGCGGACCCAGACGATACCGCACGACTGA
>JAQBPE010000443.1 GCA_028287685.1 Cyanobacteria bacterium RYN_339
GGTCTTGGCCGCCGACGGCAAGACGCCGCTGACGTATATCTGGCCCGCCGATGACCAGTCTCCGGGCATGAGCGCGTACTACCGGGCCGGCGGCCTGGGGGGCTGGCACATGTTCCTGGCCGCCAACGGCGATTGGACCGGCTTCGATTACGGCGATTAAGGCCTGCTTCCCCGCTCTAGAAGCGTAAACAGTTGTAAGGAAACATCGCGTTACAACGCCGGAACAGACCGTGCCACCGGGGCGCGGACCTTGTCGCGCGGGATGTAACTGAAAATAAAGCGGGCTCTCCTTGGTGACTTTGCACGAGATCGTCAGGCCACCCCAGGCCCTAGTATGGATACATCGAGACACGACGCAGCCACAACGCCCTCCACACCTGGCTCGAGACCGACCCCCCTCAAGGAGGCCTGCCCGTATGAATAAGGTTTACGCCAACGCGACTGCCCGGGAAAAAGAGAAGCTCGTCGTCGAGTACCTCCCCCTCGTCAAGAAGATCGCCCGCGGTCTTGCCCGGCGCAGCACCGACCCGGTGGAAGACCTGATCCAGGTGGGCTCGATCGGCCTGCTGGAAGCCATCGACCGCTACGAGTCGGGCCACAGCACCGCGTTCAAGACGTACGCCATCCATTTCATCACCGGCCACATCCGCCACTACCTGCGTGACCGCCAGAGCCTGGTGCGCGGCCCCCGCGCCCTCCAAGAGCTCTCCTACCGCCTGCGCGTGGTCACCCAGGAGCTCAACCACTGCCTGGGCCGCGACGCCACCGCCGACGAGCTGGCCGAGGCGCTCTCCATCACGCCGGAGCAGGTCCGCGAAGCCAAGGTCTACGACCGCCGCGTCTCCGTGATGTGGCTGGACCAGCAGGGCGAGGGCGACGAGGACGAGCAGCCCACCTTGCTGCACACCCTGGCCGACCCCACCACCCAGCACAGCGATGACCGCGACGAGCGCCTGATGCTGGCGGAGGCCATCCGCCGCCTCCCCGAGAACCTGGCCGAGCTGGTGCACCTCCGCTACGTCGAGGACCTCACGCAGGCCGAGCTCGCGCGCCGCATGGACATCAGCCAGATGGAGGTCTCGCGCCGGTTGCGCAAGGCCGAGAAGCAAATCCGCGCCATCACGATGGCCCCCGCGATCTAACAACAGTTCGGTTGGACCGCCCACCCCAATTCCGGGGCGGGCGGTTTGGCATTTATGGGGCCGCGGTGGCCGGCTTGTCCGGCGTTGCGTCTTCACCTTCGTGGTGCTTGTTCATCTTGGCGATCAGGGCCTGCCGGTCTTCCTTGGTCATGGCCATGATGGCGTCCGACATCGCCTTGACCCGCTCGTCGGCGGTCTTGTCGCTCTTGAACGCCGATTCCAGCTTGGCGTCGTCGCCCGAGAGCATGAACGCGGCCACGGCCGGCAGCATGCGCCGCACGTTGACACCCAACATCGCGTGCATGAACTTGTGGCCCTTGTGCATCCCCTTGTGATCGCCCTTGTGCTCGTGCTTCTTCGCCATCTTGTCCAGGATCATCTGCGCGACCATGGTGCGCTGCTCTGCCGTCAACAAGGCTCGGAAGTCCTTGGTGGCCGTGAGCTTCATCGCCAAGACCGCGTCCACGTCCGTGACCAGACCCTTGAAGAAGGTCTCCGCCGCCGCCTTGTCTACCGTGTCTCCGCCGATCAAGGTGGCGAACTGCGTGCGCTTGGCCGCCCACTGCTCGGGCTTGAAGCGCGCCTTGATCGCCTCCGCCTTGGTCTTCTGGTCGGCCGTGAGGTTCAGGTCCGTCATGAACTTGGCCCACTTCTCCGCCCGGCTGGCGGAGGTGGCTTGCAAGGTCCATTCGGGACCCTGCAGCTCTTGCTCTTGGGCTTGTTGTTGGGCGCCGAGCGGGGCCTGCACCTGCGTGCCGCAACCCACCATCGCGAACAGGGCTAGCGTGGCTAACAGTTTCTTGGTCATTGGTTCCATCCTCCCTACCCCTACGTTACGAGCGATGTGACATAACGACAACAAGGGGGTAGGTATCGCAACTAAGGCGGGGTGAACGGCGACGGGCCCGTGAATTGCGGAGATGGGCTTGGATAGGGGTACTTCGGCGCCTCGGGATCCTCTGGCGTGGCGGGACCGCCGAAGTTCAGGATGTTGGCATGCCCCAGCACCTTGGGCGGGATCAAGACGCGGTTCGGTGGCGAGAACAAGGGATAGACGGGGTTGATGCGCAGGTCCACGCTGGCGGAAACGCCGGTGGGCACGCCGGGGATGACGTAGCTGCCGTCATGCACGTCGACCTGGGCGCGGAACTTCCCCGCGGAGACGATCACCTTCAGGCCGGCACCGTCCGGGACCAGTTGGCCCTGTTGGTCGTAGACGTGTCCCGACAAGGTGGCCGTGGCCATGTCGGGGGCATCGAGGTCCGCTGCCAGGAAGTAGCCCGGCGCATCGGGGTCGGTGGGCACCGAAGGGCCGCCGAAGTTGAAGATCAGCGGGTCGCCTTGGGTGTTCGAGAAGACATTGCCGTTGGTGGGCCCCTGCGGGTAGCCGGCCCACTTCGATTGCAAGCCGCCGATGCCGTCCGTGCGGGTCCGTGCGGGCCAACCCGGCACATGGGCGGTGATCTCCGTGGTGGCCGGCGCCGGGACGCCGTCGAGGACATAGCTGCCGTCTACGACCGGTGTCGTCTTGTCGAAGAGCAGGTCCCCGCCGTCCGTGGAGATCTTGATTTCGACCGTCGCGCCCGGTGGCACGGGCCGGCCGTTGGCGTCGAGCACGCGGCCGGAGAAACGCGTCCCGGTCGGGCATTGCCAGCTCACCACGAACGGCGCGAGCACGGTGCCGGGCTTGTAGACCAGCCACAGGACGTAGTATCCCCGCGGCACGTTCAGGTCGTATTGGGCAGGCGGAGCAAAGGTGAATGTCAGCTTTGCCGCGCCGCTGGCGTCCGCATCGCTTTCGCCGAGCTTGATGCCGCTCATTTGCTCGGGTGGGATGGGGCCACCCTTGAAGCCGCCTCCACTTTCGGGAGTCAGCCACCATTCCACGGCCTGGCCGGCGGGCAAGCCGGTGGCAGTGGCCTTCACCGCGGCACCCGCACAGGGGTTCTTGGGATCGAGTGCGACGGTGGGCTTGGGGTCAGCCCAACTGTAGCGGGAACTCGGCTGTGGAGCCATCGGCACGGCCGGTGACGGTGACGAGAACGTGTCGGTGAACGTGTACGTTTGGATCGGTGCGGGAATGGTCGTCTGGCTCGGCGGTGACGGGAGCATCTGGATCGGGGGCGCCCCAACGGCGCAGCCCGCGATGCCGGCTCCGGCAAGCACTACCTTCCAACTCGTCTTCATGGCCGCGCCTCCTGGATTCACCTTACCAGGAACCGCCGAAACCGATGTGACAATCTTGGCGGCTCCGGCGTGATTCCAGACACGCTGCCGGGCTGGGTATAAGCAAGCTAGTGACCGATCCCCGCATCCAACGAGCATCTGCCCCCGGCGCCCTCCCGCCGCGTCCCGCTGCCACCCGCGGTGCGGCCCCCGGGATGGCCGGCGATCGGCTGAACATTGGCCGCGCCGCGCCGCGGGCGTTTTCGTGGTCAAGGGCGGGCCATCACTTCGGGCATGGCATGTGGGGCGAGCTGAAATCGATGCTGCTGGCCCCGCTCCAGCACCCGCTAGCCACGCTGGCGACGGTCGGCTTGGCCGCCGGGCTGGTGATGGCGGCGCCGCTGGTGGGCATCACGGCCGCGGCCGTCGGCAATGCGATGTTGGCAGGCTTCGGCGCGCTGGCGTTGTGGCGCATGGGGCGCGGCGCGGCAGCAGCGGTGAGCGACTTCCGGCGCGGCGACACCGCCAAGGCCGAGGCGGACTTCGAAGGCATCGGCGCGGGCGGCGCGGACCTGGTGGCGACCGTGGGGCCGGCTGCGGCCGGGCGGGCCATCTCGTTGCTGCGCAAGACGGAGGCCAGCCGGGCTGTGGTGAAGCTGGCCGGCGAAACGGAGATCGGGCACAAGCTGGCGGTGGCGCGGCGATCCGTGTTCGGCAAGCTGAAAGTCGCGCCGGGCCAAGGCGAGAAGCTGGGCCAGCTGAACGGCCTGCGCGAGCGCGTGGCCCAAAGTGGCGTGGTGAAAGCCTTCAACAAGATCTTCGACACCGCCCCCAACCAGGTCCTGGACGCCGTGGAGGGCAAGGCGCTGACGCGCATCAACTACTCCAAGGCCGGCCGCGGCCTGCGCGACAAGGCCCTGATCAAGGCGGCCGAGCGGCGTGGGCAGTCCGTGGAGGAGCTGATCGCCAAGGTCAAGGCGCGGCGCGTGATCCCCACCGTCACGGAGCGCAGTACGGAGGTCAGCCCGGTGCTCCAGCGCGGGCCGGTGCCCACGTCGGCCGCGGACATGGAGTTCCTGATCAAGCAGCAAAAAGTGAAGACCATCGTCACCCTGTTGCACCCCGCCAGCCCCGAAGAAGGACCCCTACTGGCCGCCGAACGGGCGTTGGCCGCCAAGTACGGCGTGACGTTGATCGAGCTGCAGCTGCCTTTCGGCATGGATCCGCCGGCGGCGATGGTGAACCAGTACCTCGCGGCCGTGGACGCGGCCACGCCGGAGGCGCGCGTCTACGTGCACTGCCGGCTAGGCCGCGATCGCACCGGCACGATGGTGGCGCTGTACCGTCAGGCGCGCCAGGGCTTGAGCGGCGAGGCGGCGCTCGCGGAGATGAAGACGTTCGGCTTCAAGCCGGAGCACGAGACCTACCTGTCCTACCTCGCGAACTACGTGCTGGGCTACATGGGCCGGGGCGCGCTTGACGTCCGCAAGCTGCTGCTGCGCGGCGACGCCGGCTCCGCGGCGGGGGTGGCCGCCCGCACGGCCGCGGCAACGCTGCCACGAGGCAAAGCCGATGGTGGATAAGCGCAAGCTGGGCGACCTGGCCGGCATCGGCAAGGCCATGTTGAAAGACTTCGAGCGCCTGGACGTGAAGAGCGTCGAGCAGCTGGCCGGCTGCGACGGCCTGGAGCTGTACCAACGCATCGGCGCCATGGACGGTCAGCTCCACGACCCCTGCGTGCTGGACACCTACCGCTGCGCGATCGCCCAGGCCCGCGACCCGGGCCTGCCGGCGGAGCAGCGCAAGTGGTGGTGGTGGAGCCGGCAGCGCCTGGCCGAGAAATCGAAATGAAGCTGTTGGTGTTGGGCGGCACGCGCTTCGTAGGCTACCACCTGGTGGAAGCCGCCGTGGCGCGCGGCCACGAGGTTACGATCTTCCACCGCGGGCAAAGCGGAGACCGGCCTGCCGGGGTGGAGGAACTGCTGGGCGATCGCCGCGGCGACCTCGCTATGCTGGCCTCGCGCCGCTGGGACGCCGTGCTGGACACGTGCGGCTACGTGCCCGCGGCGGTCGAGGCGACCGCCGGGCTCCGCAACGCCGACTTCTACGCCTTTATCTCCAGCATCGCCGTCTACGAGGCGCCCGCCGCCCCTGGCACTGGAGAGGAGGCGGCCCTGGACGAGCACGTCCTGGAGGACCCCGCCACGGAGACCGTGGACGGCACCAACTACGGCGCCTTGAAGGTCCAGTGCGAGCGCACGATCGAGCAGCACTACCCGAACGCCGCCCTGCAAGTCCGGCCCGGCATCGTGGTGGGCCCGCGCGACCCCACCGACCGCTTCACCTACTGGGCCGCCCGCGTGGCGCGGGGCGGTGACGTGTTGGTGCCGGCGCCCGCCGAGCGTCCGGTGCAGTTCATCGACGCACGGGACCTGGCCGCATGGGCCATCCGCGCGATCGAAGACCGCCTGACCGGCGGTTACAACGTGGTGCGCCCCCACATCGAGATGGGCGAGCTGATCGACGCCCTGCGCGAGACCACCGGCAGCGATGCCCGGCCGGTCTGGGCCACCGAGCTCGAGGGCGTCGAGGTGGCGGAGACCTTCCCGTTCTGCCTGGACCCACCGGACCGCACCCTGTTGGCGCTGTCCCCCGCCAAGGCCGTGGCCGCCGGGCTGACCTTCCGCCCGTTGGACCAGACCATCCGCGAGACGCTGGCCTGGCGCTCCGATGCGCCCATGAAGGCCGGGCCCGCCTCCGAGGAAGAGGCACGCCTGCTGGCGCTGCAGCGCGGGTAGCATGCGGATCACTCTGGCGCTCGCCCTGGCCCTTGTGGCCGCGCCCGCAGAGGCCAGGCCGGGACTGCCCCTGGCCGCCTCCGTGGAGGTCGCCCGCAAGGCCAAGGTGCCGCTGGCCGTGTTCGTGGTGCGTTCTGGCCGCGTGGTGGTCGAGGAGTGGCACTCCTACACCACGCCCACCCAGGAAACCGGCCCGGCCTGGTCCGTTGCGCAGGCGCATGCGCTCCGCGCCACCCTGATGGGCGCCGCGAAGCCGCAGCACGAGATGGAGCGGCGCGTGCCGTGGGCGTCCTTCCCCGTGTGGGCCTTCGCCTATGGGGGCGATCGCTGGGCGGTGTACGAGTCCAAGCGCGGCACCGACCGCGTATGGGGCATCCTGGCCGTGGCCTCCTGGTACTGGACGGACGCCCTGGCCGTGACCTTCGCGATGCCCGAGGACACGCACGGCTGGAAGCTGCTGGGGGGCAAGCTGTTGGAGCTGACCCATACTCAGCCCCCGCCTTCACAGGCGCCCCGCTCGCGCCGATCGGCAAGCCCGGGCTTCCCGTCCGCCTTCTGATCGTTCCAGATTAGGGACACGCTAAGGTTGGGCTAAGAGTTGGCCAAACACGTCAGTCCGGGCCCTCTGCCTGGGATAGAACCGTGTCCCGATCACCAACCCTTCCCTGGAGGCCCTTATGCGTCTTGCCGCCCGCGTCACCTTCCCCCTGCTGTCCAGCCTGTTGCTGGCCGCCTGTGGCGGGGCCCCGGTCGTCAGCGGTGCCGCCCTCCAGGCCAACGAGTTCGGCGCGCTGGCCAAGCAGACGGAAGCGCGCGTCGTGCAGACTGAAATCGGCCCCATCAGCGTCGGCCTGCTGCCCGTAGCTGGGATGCCCAAGGGCATGAAAGAAGACCTCGACAACGTCCCCACCTCGTCGTTCGACGAGATCGGCATGCCCGGCTTCGACGCGATGGCGGCGAGCCCCAAGAAGGCCGATCTGCGCGCCTTCTTCTCGCCCATCCGCAACCAGGGCCAGGTGGGCTCCTGCTCCGCCTTCGCCACCACCGGCCTGATGGAGGCCATGCTGAACATCAAGGGCGCCAAGGCCGCCGGCAAGAAGGTCGAGCACCTGGCCCCGCTGTTCTTCTACTACGCCGAGCGCAAGTTCATGGAGGAGGCGGGCACCTACCCGCACGCCACCAAGAAGGATACCGGCTGCTGGCTGAACGTCGCCGCGCGCACCGCCCAGAAGTACGGCGCGCCCGCGGAAGACGCCGCCCCCTACCGCGACACCGTGAAGGCCGCCCTGGCGTATGACGCCACGCCCGCCCAGTTCGCGCTGGCCGAGCAGTTCAAGTTCGCCAAGCGCACCAACGTGCAGACCTTGCAGGGCATGAAGAAGGCGATCGCCTCCAAGCACCCGTTCGTCTTCCCCGTGATGCTCTACCAGTCGTTCATGACCAAGACCGTGGCGCGCAGCGGCGAGATGCCGATGCCGCTGAAGGGCGAAGAGATCGTGGGCGGCCACGCCGTGGTGGGCGTGGGCTACGACGACGAGAAGCAGGCCTTCCTGATCCGCAACTCCTGGGGCAGCGATTGGGGCCAGGGCGGCTACTTCTGGATGCCCTACGACTTCTTCAAGACCCAGTACGTGGGCGGCCGCGCCTACGGCGACTGCTGGACGCTGGAGTAAGCCCTGGTAGACCCCGAACTGACAGCCGCGATCCCGCAAGGAGAGCGGCTGCTCTGGTCAGGGCAGCCGAACAAGCCGCTCCGCCAGACCGACATCCCGCACCTCGGGCTCATCATCGTGGTGGTGGCCTTCTTCGGCATGGCGACCGCGGCCAGCTGGCGCTACCTGGCGCTGCCCTTCGTGGCCTACGGGCTGAACTACGCGGTGCGCTGGGCCCACATGCGCGGCACGCGCTACGGTCTGACGGAAACGCATGCCGTCATCGTGGAGTCCTTCCCGCGCCGTCGCGCCACGCGCATCGCGCTGGCCTCGCTCGATGGCGTTTACTTGAACCCCGAACCCGGCCACCGGGGCACGATTCAGCTTGGCACGGCGGGCAAGGCCATGGAGCACGTGGAACGCCCGCGGGTGGTCTATGACCAGGCGCGCCAGGCGATCGGCGAGGAGGTGGACGCTCCCCCGGTGGCGGCCGTGTACGTGAAGCCCAAGATCGGGGTGGGGCAGATCCTCGCGGCGCTGTTCCTGCTGTGGCTTGCCGTCTTCTTTCTGCAGCTGGGCACCGTCCCGCTGATGGGCGGTTAGGCTCGCTTGCCGGGTATGACATGTCCGGATGGGAACCGGGAGGCAGCGTGAGAATCCGCAAGCAGGTTTGGGCCCACGGCCTGTTGGCGCTCTGGCTGGCCGCGGCCGGCTGCGCCCCCAAGTTCGCGCCCCCCACCAGCGCCAAGCCCTCGCGGGCGCCCGGTGAAACCACCGTTACCAATGGGATCGGCGGGCTGGGCGCGAACGGCGGCGTGATCTCGAACAATGGGTCCTCCCTCTCCGGGGCGCTGACGGCGCCGGCTTCGATCATCGGCAGTGGCGGGGGGAACATCATCGGCAGCGGCGGTGGGAACATCATCGGCAGTGGCGGGGGGAACATCATCGGCAGTGGTGGCAGCCTCCGGCGGGTGCTGGCCGTCTTCAAGGAAGCGCCGCTGGCCGGCGTCACCGTGGAGCTGCGCAACGCCGCCGGCGCGGTGCTCAAGGACAAGAGCGGCAAGCCCTTCCGCACCACCGCGGACGCCAAGGGCAACTACAGCTTCAAGCAAGCCCTGCCGGCCGGCACCTACGTGCTGGCGGCCATCTTGCCCGGCAACCGTGGCGAGGTGCGCGCGGTGGTGCCTGCCGGCCGGACGCGGGTGGACGGCGGCTTCGTGAGCACGTTGACCACCACTTACATCCTGGATCGTTTCGTGAGCAGCCAGGCCGACCCCGCGAAGACGCTGGCCAAGTTGCCCGCGGACGTGGAGGCCGCCACCCGCGCCAAGGCCGAAGACGCCCTGGCCACCGGCACCGTGCCCACGCCCGACGAGCTGAGCCCACGCTACGTGGTGGCGGCCGTGGACGCCCTGCGCGGCACCAGCCCGAGCTTCAACGACCAGATGGAGACCGTGAAGCGCTTACTCACGGTGGGCAGCATCTCGGCCGCCGTGACGGACGGCGCGGCGCTCTCCGCCCAGCTTTCCGGGCCGCACAGCTTCGTGTTCGGCAAGGACGGCACGCTCTATTTCTCGGAGATCGGCAACCGGCTGGTGCGGAAGCTGACGCCGGACGGCAAGATCATCACGGTGGCCGGCAACGGCGAAGACCGGCACGTCGACGGCAAGGGCCTGGCCGCGGGCTTCACATCGATCGGCAACGTGGGCATCGACCTCGCGGGCAACCTCTACGTGGCGGAGAACTACGGCCACTATATCCGGAAGATCACGCCAGACGGCGCCGTGACCTCCTGGGTGGGCACGGGCGAGGACGGCTTCGCCGACGGCCCGGGCGCCCAGGCCAAGCTGGGCAACATCTCCGACCTCGTGACGGACGCCGCCGGCACCGTCTGGGTGCTGGACTTCGAGAACAGCCGGCTGCGCAAGGTGTCGCCGGACGGCGTGGTGTCAACGGTAGCCGGCGACGGGCAGTTCGAGCGGCGGGATGGGCAAGGCACCGCCGCCTCGTTCCAAATGGCCGACACCATCCGCACCAACGGCAAGTTGCTCTACGTGAAGGACAACAACGGCATTCGTACCGTCACCCCGGAGGGCCTGGTCACGACCGTGCTTCCCACCACGCCGGATGGCCCTGGTGCCTTGCTGGGCGCGGATCCGGCCGGCAACATCTACGTGGGCCGCTTTAGCCAGGAGTCGTTCAGCCAGGAGCTGTGGCGCGTGACTCCGGACGGTACGGCGGTGGCCGTCAAGGACGACAAGGGCAAAGCGCTGCCTGCCGGCGACGTGGCCTTCGCGCCGGACGGCGACATGATCCTGGGCCAGCCGGACGCAATTTGGAAGGTCTCGCCCGCCGGCAAGGTGACCGTCCTGGCAGGCGGCCAGGCCCAGCTTACCAACAGCGACGCCTCCAAGGCGCGCTTCCTGCACCCTGGCTACGTGGCGGGTGACAAGGCGGGCAACATCTACGTGGCGGACATCGGCAACAACGTGATCCGCAAGGTGGCGCCGGACGGCCAGGTGTCCACCTTCGCGGGCAGCGGGGAGTCCGCTACCAAGGACGGCCAGGGGACGGCGGCCGCGTTCTCCAGCGTCTCCCAATTGCGCGTCGACGCCGCGGGCAACCTGTACGTGGCCAGCGAAAGGGTGCGAAAGATCACGCCCGACGGCCTGGTGACCACGTTGCCGGTGACGCCGCAGTTCGGCTTCGACCGGGACGCGGCCGGCAACACCTATACTATGTCCGGGTCAAGGCTCCTCAAGATCACGTCGGCCGGCGTCGAGAGCGCGCTGGCGGGCATGGAATTCTCGACCACGGAGTCTCCGCCCCCCTTCCCCACCGACACGGGCGGGGACGGCGTAGGACCGGCAGCGCGCTTCGACTACGTCGAGGACCTGACCGTGGGGCCGGACGGGGTGCTCTACCTGTTGGACCGGCTGATGCTGCGCAAGGTGACGGCCGACGGCAAGGTCACCACGCTCTTCAAGACCGTTCCCCCCTCCGCGGTGGCAGACCAGGACCGGCCGGAAACGCCGCAGTCGCTGGCCATCGACGCCAAGGGCAACTTCTACATCTACATGTACGACCGCGATGGCGCCAGCTACATCACCAAGATCTCGCCCACGGGCACGATCGGCAGGGTGACGCTGGACGTGACCTTGCCGGGCTACGATGGCCTCGCCGGGCATGGCCTGGGCTTCAACGCCCAGGGCGACCTGATCATCGTCGACACCAGCAATAATGTGTTGCGCGTGGTGCCCGCCGCGAAGCTATAGCCGGTCCTTGGGAATGCGCCGCACCTGGCGGCGCAGCACGTCGCGCACGTAGAGGTTACCGGCGGCGTCGAAGCGCAGGTCTTCGGCCCAGCCGATCGAGTCGTCGATGCCGGCGCCGCCGAGCAGCGGCGCGCCCTTGCCGGCGACGACGTCTACCGTGCCACCCGTCGCCTGCCGCCGGATGTGGCGGTTGCCGAAGTTGCCTCCGGTGAAGGTGGAGGCGTCGCCTTCGTACACGCGCCCTTGAAGATCCTTGGCCTCACCCAGGATCGTGCCATCCGGGATGGGGGTCAGCTTCCCGTCCGACGCCACGGTGTAGCGCACGGGCTTGCCCGATATCCCCTTGGTGGCCCAGATCCAGGGCGTGCCGTCGGGTGTGAAGGCGATCTTGCCGATATCGCCCAACCCCTCGGAAACGGGCACCAGCACGGTGGGCAGGGTCTCGCCCGGGCGTTGGCGCAGGATCGCGACGTCGTTGATGAAGCCCCCTGACGAGGGCGTGATCCAGGAGGTCATGACCGTGCCGTCCGGGGCTACGTCCCAGGCATGGAAGGCGATGTTCCAGTCGTTGGCATAGCCGCGCGCCTTGCTCATGACGCTGTGCCAGAGGCCGTCGGCCGATTGGGAGAGGATGAACTCCGTGCTCTTGCCCAGCGCGCGGGCGTACAACTGGCCCGAGGCCAGGCGGCGCACGCCGGTGAAGTCCACGGTCGTGAACGCCTCCGGGATGTACGTGGCCTTGGCGCCGATCACCTTGGCCGTGCCACCCGGCGGGATTTCCATCAGCACGCCGGCGTCGGCGATCCACAGCGTGCCGTCCGGGCCCACCTCCAGCCCCTTGGGGTAGAGCAGCGGCAGGCGGCCGTCGCTGGTGAGGCCCTTGGGCAGGCCGTCCAGGCCCGCGATGATGGTGGTCGTCGCGCCGTCGAAGCGCCGCACCAGCGAGCTGCCGTAGTTCGACTGGTCGGAGTCCGCGGCGTAGGTCTTGCCGTCGCGGCCTTCCAGCATCCAGGCCAGGCCCTTGCCCAGCGTGGTGGCCGGCGCGAGGGCCGTGTCCGTGCCGTCGGGGCGCAGGCGGTGGATTTGCTGGTCCGCGGCGATGTAGAAGAAGTTGCCGCGGTGGTCCATCGGGGTGGTGAACGGAACGCCGGAGCCGGGGTTCACCCGCAGGCGCGGGTCGGTCTCCGGCATGAGCACCTTGGGCGCTGCGGCCGCCGTCATCTCCGTAAGCGAGTAGAAGTCCGAGCCCAGCCAGCGCTGGGCGCCGGGCAGCTCCACCAGGCCGAAGCGCGTGAGCGCGCCCGTGGCGTCCGCCAGCCGCTGCTTGGCGCCCCCCGGGGGCAGCGCCCAGACCGCGCCGTCCTTGGTCACCACCAGCGTGCCGTCCTCGCGGAAGTGGACGCCCCGCGTCACGCCGGAGGCCCCGAAGGCCGCGGTCAGGGCGGCCTGGGTGTGCAGCTGGGTGATGCTGCCATCGGTCTCCCGGCGCCAGACGCCGTGCTTGTCCTCGCAGATGACGGGGCGATCGGTGGCGTCGAGCTGCAGGCTCCAGACGAACTCCAGGGCCATCTGCTCGCCCTTCAGGCCCGTGCGGTCGGTAGACTTGTCATCGGCCTTGTCGGCCCCGCCAGCCACCGGCACCAGCTTGCCGTCCGGGCCGATGCGCCAGATGTAGCCGTCGTCGGCGTCGAAGCTGTAGAGCGTGCCGTCGGCGGCCACGTCGCTCGCGAAGAAGCGCCGCATGTAGACGTCCGTGGCGGGCAGGCCCACGCCCAAGTTGGAGACGCCGGCGGCGATCAGGATCTTCTTGACCGCTTCCATCTGGTCGTCGAAGGCCTTGTTGGCCTTGCGCAGCGAGTCCACCGCCGCCACCACCTTGGCCGTGGTCAGCGCGTCGGGTACGGCAGTCAGCGCGCTGGCGGCGGCGGTGCGGGTGGCCGCCTCGGCGGAAGCGGGGAGCTTGGCCAGGGTCTTCAAGGGGTCCGGTTGGGTGGCGACGTACTGGTTCAGGATGTAGCCGGTGGTCAGCGTGCTGACCAGCTCGATGTCGGCCTGCGAGGTCAGGGCCAGCGCCTGCAGCGCGCCCTTCGCGCCCAGATCGACGCGCGCGATCAGGGGCTGGTTGGGCAGCGTGGCAGTGAAGGCATAGGTTCCGTCGGCCTGGGTGGTGGCCGGGGGGATGCCGGGGATGGGCTTGCCCTGCGCGTCCAGCAGGGTGACGGTGACGCCTTGCAAGGGAGCCTGATCTACGGCCAGCAGGCGGTAGCCCCCACCGTTGTTGGCGATGATGCCGCCGCCGTGGTCGCTAACGAGCGAGGCCGGCGCCTTGACCTTGCCGGTGAGGGTGGCGGCGAGGCCCGGCGTGGGCAGCACGAGCGGGCCGGGCGTCGGTGTGGGCAGGGTCGGCGCGGGCGTCGAAGCCAGCGGTTCGGGCGTGGGCGTGGCCGTGGGACCCGGTGTGCTGGCGATGGTGGGCGGTGCGGCGCTGGCCTTGGGGTGCGTCGTGGTGGGCACGCGCGCTGCGGGGCAGCCTGCCAGGGCCACGGCAAGCAGCAGCAACGTCCAGCGCGTAGGGCCTGCCATGCGGATCTTGTACCCGCGATCGGGCAGGCGGCCCCTAAGAACCGTCCAGCCAGGGGGCTTCGGACGTGATCTTGAGGAACCGGATGGTGGCGGGGTCGCGCGTACGGTCCGCGAGGTGGGGGTTTACGCTGAAGGAGCCGTGGACGGCGTCGTATTCGTCGCGCAGCTGCGGCGGCTGGGCAGCCGTGGGGTTCCAGGGGCTATAGGGGCTCTTGCGGCTGCCGTAAGGGCCGTGGGGGTTCCAGATGCTGCGTTCGAGCGAGGACTTGCCGTAGGGCGCCTCGGGGTTGAAGATCGACTGGGGATCGCGGCTTTCGCAGGTCAGGCAGCCCAGGAACACGTCATGCTTGGGCCCGCCGTAGAGGAGCAACATGGTGGCGTGCAGCCCCACCACTGTGAGGCGCAGCGGCAGCCGCAGCTCCGGGTCCACGCTTTCCGGGCCGCCCTCGTGCTGGGCGAACCAGGCGCAGCCCGTCAGGCTGGCAGCCAGGAACACGGCCGCCAGCCGCATCACAGCTCGTTGGCCGCGATGCGCTTGACCTGGCGGTTGCCCGTGTCTGAGAAGTAGAGGTTGCCGGCGGCATCCAGGCTGGGCGTGCGCGGTTGGTTAAGGCCGTCGTCGGTGCCGCCGCCAGCGAAGTGCGACGTGCCGGGGCCGGCGATGTCGTCGAACTTGCCCGTGGCAGGGTCGAAGCGGAAGATCGTGGGCTGGTCGGGGTCGGCGAAGTAGAGGCGGCCCTTGGCGTCGATGGCGAGACCACCGCCGCTGCCCAGCAGGCGCTTGAAGGTGAAGCGGGCGTCGGCCTTCACGTCCTTGAACGCGCTGCCGTCCCACTTGCGCAGCTTGCCGCCGCCGGCCGTCCAGAGCGTGCCCGCGGCGTCCAGGCCGATCAGCTGGCGGGTGTCGCCTTCGTCGATTTGGGTGGCCGTGCCGTTGGCCAGGCGGAAGATGCGCAGCTTGCGGTCCTTGATGTCCCAGTTGGTGGCGTAACCGGTGCCGTCACTCGCCATGGTGAAGCCGGAGATCAAGGGGGCCACGCTGTAGAGCGCCGTCCAGATGCCCTTGTCGTCGAACTTCCCGATTTTGGCGCCGTCGCCGTCGCTCATGTACAACTTGCCGGCGGGGTCGCAGCTCAGCAGCTGGACGTTGCCGCCGCCGGGCTCCGCGAACTTGACGATTTGGCGGTTGGTGTCGACCTTGTAGATGCCGCCCTTGCCCGTGTCCAGGGCGTAGACGTTGCCCGCAGGGTCCACCGCGCTGTCGCCCAGGACCTCGAAGGTGAAGACGCTGGCGTTGCCGCCCGCGCCGTTGCCTTCCGTGCCCGCGATGCGCACGGGACCGGCCGGGTCCAGGCGGTAGACCGCGCCGAACTTCGAGGCGTATGGCTTGCCGTCGGGGCCGACGGCCAGGTTGGCGGACCATTGCGGCGGCTTGGGGAAGTCCACCACAGGGCCCGTGCCGTAGAGCGGCTTGCCGTGGAAGGCCAACGCCGCATCGACGTAAATCAGGTTGCGGCCGTCGAAGGTCAGCCCGTTGTTGGCGGCCGATGGTATTTCCACCGTCTTGGCCTTGGTGGCCAGGTCGATCTTCCAGAGCTCGGAGCGGCCGCCGGAACTGCCGGTCACGCTGGCGAAGCAGGTGGCGCCACCATCCCAGGCCAGGTCCTTGATGGCCACGGTGGGCACACCATCGTCCTCCGGGTCCTCCAACTGGGAGAAGAGCTTGTCCGGCGCCGCGCCCGGGCGGATGCGGTAGGCCACCAGGGCCTTGGGGATGCCGATGGGCGGACCGTTCGCCTCGATCACGGCCGGGTCCAGCACGGCGTCTTCCTTCACGATCACGACCAGGTCGCCGTCCTTGCCGGCCGCCAGCTCCTGGGCCTTGAGGGCGGTCAGGCGCTGCAGCTTGCCGTCGTCGCCCACGCGGTAGACGCCGCGGGCGTCTGCGATCACGAGGCGGCCCTGGGGGTCCAGCGCGATGCGGTCGGGGTGGTTGAGGTTGGCTTCGGTGGGGAGCTTGCCGGCGAGGTCCAGCAGGTCCGGCGGGCGGCGATCGCCGGCCGCGATTTCCAGCGTGCCGTCGGCCTTGAGGTGCCACACGCGGTTGTCCTGGGTCGTGAGGATGAACAGGGTGCCGTCCGCGGCGAAGACCATGTCGTCCACGTCCCGGATCGTGACCTCCGTGGCCTTCAGCCCGGTGCCCAGCTCCGAGGCGCCGGCCACCACCAGCAGCCGCTTGACCGCCTCCATCTGGGCGTCGAGGGTCTTGTCGGCCTTGCGGAGGTCTTCCACCGCCTTGACCACCGCGGGCGTCAGCAAGTCGGTGGGGGCGAAGTCGGCGGCGGCGATCGCCGCGGCAGCCTTGGCACGCGTGTCCGCTTCCACCGCCGCGGGCAGCTTCTCGAGCGTCGCGAGCGGATCCTTCTGGGTCTTCACGTACTGCTCCACGATGTAGCCCGTGGTCAGCGTCGAGACCAGGTCCACGTCCACCACCTGCTTGCCGCCGTCGCGCGGCACCACGGCGCGCTCCGTGCCCTTGCCCTCCGGCAGGGTCACGTCGATCAGCAAGTTGCGGGCGGGCAGGTTGGCCGTGAAGCTGTAGGCGCCGGTGCCGTCCGTGATGGCGACCAGCGGCTTGCCGTCCGGGCCCGGCACGGGCTGGCCGGCTGCGTCGACCAGGCGCACCTCCGCGCCCACGAAGGGCAGCGCGGGCTTGGCGGCCAGCAGCTTCCAGGAAGCGCCGTTGTTGCCCAGGATGTTGCCACCGCCGCTGCCGATGATGTTGCCG
>JAQBPE010000450.1 GCA_028287685.1 Cyanobacteria bacterium RYN_339
CTCGAAGACGCCGGCGTTTCCTTCCAGGAAGTCGTGCGCATCGGCGTGCGCGCGACGATCAAGCAGATCCTGGAGGATGGCTTCTTCCACGCCGACGTCCACCCCGGCAACCTGTTCGTCGACTACCAGGGCACGCTCGTGTACATCGACTTCGGCATGGCCGGCGAGCTCTCCACCTACGTGCAGGAGAAGATCGTGGACGTGTTCCTGCACTCCGTCCATGCCAACTACGACGCGCTCGTCCAGGACTTCATCGACCTCGAGTTCCTCTCGCCGATGGTGGACCGCCAGGCGTTGGGACCGATCGCGGCGCACATCTTCCAGAGCCAGTACGGCACGAAGGACAAGCGGCTGACGGTCAAGGAGATCTTCGCCTCGGTCTCGGAGGTGCTTTACGAGTACCCCTTCCGGATCCCGGAGAAGATCGCCTTCATCCTGCGCACGATCATCACGCTGGAAGGCATCATCCACAAGCTGTGGCCGGACTTCCGCTTCCTGGAAGTGGCCGCCCCCTATGCCGCCAAGATCATGCTCACGGACGCCAAGGCCAGCATCCGCGAGAAGCTGGTCAACGAACTCTTCGTGGAGGGCGAGTTCCGCCCGCAGAGGCTGGCGCAGCTCTTCGGCACCGCCACGCGCGAGCCAACATTCAGGTTCGGCGAGGTCGTGCCGGCCGTTCTGCGCTACCTGACCTCGCCCGAAGGCAAGCGCGTGCGCGAAGGCTTGCTGTCGATCGTGGGCCAGGGCCAGGCCGAGGAAGGCGACGACGGACCGCCCTGGTTGGTCTACCTCGACAAGGCCGCCGAGGATCGCGAATGGCAGCTGGACGACCTGGTCGGGCCGCTGCTGGCCTTCGTCCGCACGGACGAGGGCGTGGACTACATGACCCGCCTGCTGGAGCGCCGCGCCCAGCTGATGGGCGGCGCGGCCCTGGGCGGCCAGCACCTGGGCACCAAGCTGACGGCGGCCGTGACGGGCCGCAGCCTCTCGCCGGAGACCGTGGACGCGCTGGTGGATACGCTGGACGCGCTGCTGTCGCGCGACGAGCTGTCGCTGCAGCCGCTGGTCGAACAGGCGGCTACCTTCCTGCTGTCGCCGTCCGGCGAGAGCTGGTTCTTCCACCTGGGCGTGCACCTGCAGGCCCGCGGCGGCGACTTCGGCGGCCGCTTCGTCGCGCTGCTCTCGAAAGCCGCGCACCACCCGCACCTCGACATCGCCCCGCTGGTGCGCGGCTTCTTCCAGCTGTCGGTTCGGCCCGAGGGCAAGGCCTGGCAAGAGTTGATGTTGCGTTGGTTCCGCACGCCGGGCGAAGGCAAGGGCGACGGCGTGCTCAAGGCCGTGCAGCCGTTGCTGGCCGACGGCCGCTTGCGCATCAGCGAGATCGCGCTGCCGGCCGTCGGCTTCCTCTTCACCAAGGAAGGCCAACCGCTGCGGGACGAGGTGATCGGCAGCCTGCGCGGCCAACTTTCGCAGGTGGACATCGGCGCGACCGCCCGAACGCTCTGGCGTGCAGCTGGCAATGCCTTCACCTCCTGGCGCGGCGGCAAGGCCGACGGGCGCCTGCCTCCCGCATCCCCACCGGAACCGAAGGAGTAACCCCCTGTGCGCGTGCGCGTAGCCGAATTCCAACCCTTGCTGTTCGTGCTCTACCCGGTCGTCGGCTTCGCCGGGATGATGCAGGTGGATACGATTCTAAAAATCGTCCGCTTCGTCACCCCGGTCGACACGCTCGGCTCGGTCGGCATGTTCGTGGTCGCCGTGGCCTATACCCTCGTGCTGACCCTCTTCTTGTCGATCTTCGACGGCGAAAACGCGATTTTCCGCTTCGTTGCAAGCGTCCTGCTGTCCGGCACCTGCTCCGCGATCTTCTACTTCACGGCGCTCACGCTGCTGTGGGCCTTGACGACCCCGTTCGGCGTCCAGATCGAGCTGGACCGTGGCAACCTCCAGTCGGGCTTCGCCCTGGTCACCTTGCTGGCGGGCATCGTCATGGCCTTCGTCGCGCTCTTCTTCGTGGAGTCGACCGACATCCGCAACTTCTCCAAGCCGCTGATCGTCGGCACGCAGGTGTTCTACCTGTTCGTGGGCATGTACGCGCTCTACAGCATGGACCTCGCCCCCACGGTCGTGATGGACATGATCAAGCGCGGACACTAACCGCCTTGGTGGGTGCTGCGAGCGCCGTGCCCGGGTTGAAGTGGCTCCAGGCGTACCAGCGCACCTTGTCGATCGCGAAGGCCACCGGGCGCAGGCGATCGGCGTCGCGGTCGTCCGACGGCACGCCGCTGACCTGCCAGAGCCGCCCGCTGGTGTCTTCGGCCACGGCCAGGCCATGGCGCGCCGCCTTGAAGCCCAGGGTGCGGGCGTAGCAGGCCGCCACGTCCAGTTGCTCGTCGTAGAGCACGACCACCGGCTCGCCACCCAGTTCCAGCTCCTGGACCGGGTTGGCGCGCAGGTGCTCGCGCGTGAACGCCAAGGCGCGGCCCTTCACCCGGATCCCGAAGACGGGCTCCTTGGCCGGTAGGCGCGGATCCACGCCGCCGCGCACCTTGAACAGGGGCTGGCGGCCGCGCTGGTCCAGCGCTTCCAGGCCCTTCATCATGGCCACGACGGCGCCGCCAGCCGGGCCCTGCTCGAACCAGATGCCCGTGGTGTCCGGGTGCAGCGTGCGCCAGGCCTGCCAGGTGGTGAAGGCCAGCGGGAAGGTCTGGAGGATCGCGCCCGCGTTGGGCCCGGCCCCGATGGCCCCCTCCAACTGGTGGATCATGCCGTCCGATTTGCCCTCGTAGAAGGCCACGTTGCCGTTGGGCGAGGCCGCCACGTTCAGCTCCAACCGTTCGCCGCGCCACTCGTCGCGGTAGGCCACGGCCGCGTGCGAGTGCTCGCAGTAGGTGGGCACCACCGGGATGCCGCCCACGCTGTCATGCAGGAGGTGGGGGCGCTTCAGCACCTCCAACGGGTAGCAGCGCGCCTCGCCGTTGAGGTACAGCCCCAGCACCAGGTCGTCGGGCTTCAGCAGCCTGCCCAGCTCGCGCGACGTCACCACCAGGTGCCCGGCCGCGTCGGCCGCGAAGGCCGTGGGTGCGGAGACCATCTGGGCGCCGAAGCGCAGCGCCATGATCGCCTGCGTGGCGACCTGCATCGCCTTGCCGCCGGTCTTCAGCGTGCGCTGGCGGTAGGCCAGGCCGGCCAGGGCGGCCATGCTCAGCCCTTCCAGGTAGGGGCGGGCCTTGTAGAGCCAGTAAAGCTGATCGAGGCTCATGGCCCAGAAGCGCTCGACCACCGGCGACGGTCCGAAGACGTTGACCAGCTGCGGGGCGATCGCCAGCGCCGCCAGCGCCAGCTCGGCCTTGCCTTCGGCCTTGGGCGGCATCAGCAAGTGCTTGGCCTGCTGGGCCTTGGAACCCTGCTTCATCAAGTAATCAAAGCCCCGCGTCGTCGCGAGGGTCACACCGGCTTCCAGCAACGGGATCATACGCATCCTCCTCCACACTCCGTCCCCATGGTGGCGGCAGGGGGCGCACGGAGGCCACCGCGGAATGGACCAAGAACGCTGGCCATGCGGGTATAATCGCGGTTGGACGACGAAGAAGAGGCCTGCGTGACCGCCATCTCCACCACCCACCGTGACCAGCTCCTGGCCGCCCGCGCGGCAAGCGAGAAGCTGGCCGTCACCGACACCACCACCCGCCGGGCCTGGCTGATCGGCGTGGCGCGCTGCCTGGAAGAGGGCTGGGACCAGATCCTCGAGGAGAACAAGCTGGACCTCGCCGCCGCCCGCGAGGCCGGCATCGACGACGCGCGCCTGGACCGCATGACGCTGGACTCGCGCCGCATCGCCCAGATGGCGGCCGCCGTGCGCGAAATCGCCTCCCAGTCCGACCCGCTGGAAGACACGCTGGACATGGGCTCCCGCCCCTCCGGCATCCACGTCTGGCGGGTGCGCTCCCCCTTGGGCCTGATCGCCATGATCTATGAAGCGCGCCCCAACGTGACGATCGATGCCGCCGCGCTGGCCGTCTTCGCGGGCAACGCCATCGTGCTGCGGCCCGGCAAGGAGATCCGCCATACGGCCCGCATCCTGGGCGACATCCTGCGTGGCTGTCTGATCGCCCTGGGCTTGCCGGGCGAGGCCGTCACCGTGCTGGACGACCCGAACCGGGAGTGGTTCCAGAGCCTGCTGGGCGCCGCCGGCATCGTGGACTTGCTGATCCCGCGCGGCGGGGAGGGGCTGGTCCGCGCCGTCCAAGAAGGCGCCCGCGTGCCCGTGCTGGCGCATGCCACGGGCGTCTGCCACACGTTCATCGACGCGGAGGCGGACGTGGAGAAGGCCGTGGCCATCACGGTCAACGGCAAGGCCCAGCGCCCGGGCGTCTGCAACGCCACGGAGGGGCTGCTGATCGACCGGACCGCGCTCGACCGCACGCTGCCGGCGCTGGTGGACGGGCTGGTGGCCGCGGGCGTGAAGCTGCATGGCTCCGAGGAGCTCGCGGCTAAGGACGCCCGCATCCTGCCCGACGGCGACGCCTTCCGCGGCCACGAGTGGCTCTCGCTCGACCTGACGGTGCAGGTGGTCGATGGCGTGGACGACGCGATCGCCTACATCCGCAAGTTCGGTTCGGGGCACACGGAGGCGATCGTCACGGAGAACGGCGACACCGCCGCCCACTTCATCAAGCATGTGCAGGCCTCGGCCGTCATGTTCAACGCCAGCACGCGCTTCAACGACGGTGGCGAGCTGGGGCTGGGCGCCGAAATCGGCATCAGCACGTCGCGCCTGCATGCCTGGGGCCCGATGGGCGCGCAGGCGCTGACGACCCAGCGTTGGGTCGTGACCAGCAAGGGCGCCGTCCGCCCTTAACCGTCGCACTCCTTCGCCATCAGCGCCGCCAGCTCGCGGTCGTACAGGTTGGGGCTGGCCTGCAACGCCGCGATCACGCCGGCGCGATCCTCGGCGGAGCGGTTCTGCGAGAGCTTGAGCTTGGCCTCCATGGCAGCCACGGGGAGCTCGAAGGCCACGATGCCCGCGCGCATTTTCGCGTCGTAGGCCGGCGGCAGGTCCATCACCCAGCCCGCGGTGTCGAAGAGCGCCACGCTTTCCTTCAGGATGGCCACCGCGTCCGCGCCGATTTGCGCGCGGCCGCGCACGTGGACCGCCGCGTAGTTCCAGGTGGGCACGGCAGGCGCCGTCTCGTACCAGGCCGGCGAGATGTAGGCATGGGGGCCGGAGAAGACCACCGTGCTGTCCGCGTCCTCCAGGAACCGCCAGTGCTGGTTCGCGCGTGCCATGTGTCCGCGCAACACCAGCGGGCCCTCTTGCAGGATCAGTGGCAAGTGGGTGGTGAACAGGCCTTCCGGCCCCGGGGTGATCAAGACGGCGAACGGGAACTGGCGGATCAGCGCGATCGCCTGTGCCTCCCCGGCCTCGTAATGCGGCGGCGTGTACATCAGCCGGCCAGGTAGTCGAGCACGGCCTGGACGATCACGCGGGTGCCTACCGCCAGGCTGTCCTCGTCGATCTCGAACTCCGGGTGGTGGTGGGGCACGTCGATGCCCTTGGCCGGGTTCTTCGAGCCGATGAAGAAGAAGCAACCGGGCACGGCCTGCAGGAAGAAGCTCATGTCCTCGCCGCCCATGCTGGGCTGGGCCGCGATCACGTTCTGGGCGCCGACCACCTTCTCGGCGGAGGCCCAGACGCGGCGGCACATGGCGGCGTCGTTGACCACGGCCGGGTAGACGTTGCTGTAGTGCATGTGGCACTTGGCGCCGAAGGCCTCGCACACGTGCGTGGCGATCGCCGTGACGCGCTCCGGCAACAGCTGGCCCACCTCGTCGGAGAAGGACCGGGCGGTGCCGTTCAGGCGGGCGGTGTGCGCGATGATGTTGTGGCGATCGCCCGCCTCCACCTTGCCGATCGTGACGACGGCGCGCTCCAGCGGGCTGACGTTGCGGCTGACCACGGTCTGCAACGCGGTGATGACGTGCGCGGCCACCACCACGGAGTCCACCGACAGGTGCGGCATCGCGCCGTGCCCGCCCTTGCCCTCGATCCGGATCTCGAACACGTCGGTGTTGGCCATGCAGGGTCCCTCCGTGATGCCGATTTGGCCCACGGGCAGGTTGTTCCAGATGTGGAAGCCGATGGCGGCCTCCACGTGCGGGTTCTCCATCACGCCCGCCTCGATCATCGGCTTGGCGCCGCCAGGGCCTTCCTCGGCAGGCTGGAAGATGAACTTCACGTTGCCTGCCAGCTCGCCGCGGCGGGCCGCCAGGAGCTTGATCGCGCCGATTTGCATGGCCATGTGGGCGTCGTGGCCGCACGCGTGCATCACGCCGTCATGGCACGAGCGGTAGTCGTGTTGGTTCAGCTCGTGGATCGGCAGGCCGTCCATGTCCGCGCGCACCAACAGGGTGGGGCCGGGCTTGCCGCCGGCCAACAGGGCCACCAGCCCGGTCTTGGCGATGCCCGACGTGACGGTCAGGCCGTCGATGCCGGCCAAGAGCTCCGCCACGCGGCGGGCGGTGCGCTCCTCCTGGAACCCCAGCTCGGGGTGGCGGTGGAAGTCGCGGCGCAGCTCCACGATCTCCGCGGCAAGCGCGGCGGGCAGCTCCAGGGTGGGCATCGGCATCTCCTCGTACGGGGCCCGCCATTCAACCACGGAAGGCTATCGCGAAGCTATTTGCGTGGCCCCGGGCTGGGCCGCGGCCGCGCAGGCGGCGATGACCCAGCTGACGGGGTAACAGGTTTCACAGGTCTTTAAATCGGCGATAAACCTTAAAGGCTCACTAACGCTCCATAAAGAAACGGTAAATGCGAAGTGAGGGCGCGCGAGCGCCGCTGAAAGGATCCCGCCGATGGCCATCAACAACCTCCGTCCCGTCGCCGCTCGCCCCGTCACCCGCCCGGCGACGAACAACGCTCCCGCCGCCACCCGCGCGCCCGCGCCGGTGGCTCCGCGCCTGCCGATCAAGGCCCAGGGCCCCGTCCGCGACGTGGCCACCGGCATTGGGGCCGTGTGGGGTACCGGCGCGGGCGCGATCGGCGGCGCCATGCTGGGGCTGCTGTTCGCCGCGAGCGGCGGCGCCACCGTGATGGCACTGGCCGCCGGCATCCCCATCGCCGTGGCCGGTGCCGCGCTGGGCGGCTTCGGCGGCAACCGGATCGGGGGCTGGATCGAGCAGGCCGCCAAGGGCCAGCTGCATGCCCAGGCGCCGTCAGCGGCCAACCTGGTAGGCGGCACGATCGGCGGCTTCTTCGCCAGCGCCGGCGGTTTGTGGGGTGGGTTCGCGCTGGGCGGCCTGATGGGCCTGGGCGGCGCCCTGGTGCTCCCCTGCATGGCCGCCACGGCCGTGTTGGGCGCTATCGGTGGTGGGGCGGCGCTCCAGGCCCT
Source organism: Cyanobacteria bacterium RYN_339 (assembly GCA_028287685.1). Classification (GTDB taxonomy): domain Bacteria; phylum Cyanobacteriota; class Sericytochromatia; order S15B-MN24; family JAQBPE01; genus JAQBPE01. Next base: position 7,392 of record JAQBPE010000450.1, read on the forward strand.
CGCGGACCGGGTAGCCGGCAAGTAAGCTGGGTCAAGTCGGATGGGCGATCTTGGCAAAATGGCCGAGGTCGCCCCCCCACCCACCCGCCTAAGATGCCCTTGGTTCAAAAGGGATCGAAGGAGGGGGAACGACGACATGAACGACTACATCGAGACGCCTGAAGGCAACCGCATCCGCTGGATCCGCCCCGCAGAGCTCGCGCGGCGCGCGGAGGTCATGCATGGCCACCAGCGCCAGCCGGGGATCGCCTACATCGATCAGTGGCAGCAGCCGGATCCGCCGGACGCCGCGTAAGGCGACAAGAACGACATAAGCGGGGGACTTCGGTCCCCCGTTTGCCGTTTGTGACGTAACGCTCGTTACAAATCCTCAAGCATTTGGTTTACTATAGCTTGGTTGTCCTTATCTTAGCCCCGAACCCACCCTCTTCGTCGCACTGGAGGTCCTCGTGCAGCCCGCAACCACCACCCGTAAGCTTGGCGCTGCCCTCGTTGCCGCCTGCCTGGGCATCACGCTTGTGCCGGCCGGCGCCCACGCCGCCTGGAAGGGCCTGCGCGCGTTCGACTGCCAGTCCTCCCGTGCCAACTGGAACTTCGACGGCCTGTACGGCCCCTACACCCTGCGCTCGATTCGCCGGTTCCAGGCCGCCCACAAGATCAAGGTGGACGGCATCGCGGGCCCCGAGACCTACAAGGCCCTCGGCTTGAAGTACCGCCGGTCGCTGAAGTGCGGCATGGGTGGCAACGACATCTTCCTGCTGCAGCAGACGCTGGCCTCCGCCGGCTACTGGTACGGCTCCGAGGCGCCGATCAAGCCGCCCTCGGCCAAGCCGACCACGAAGCCTTCGGCGAAGCCGTCGGCCAAGCCCACGCCGGCCTTCACGGCGCCCCCGGTGATCATGACGCCGGAGCCGATGCGCACCCAGAAGCCGACGCCCATGCCGACGGCCAAGGCCACCCCAGCCCCGGCGGCCAAGCCGGAAGCTGCGCCCGAGAACCGCCCGACCGTCGAGATCAAGGGCGGCAACTGGATGGTGCCCCTGAACGCCGGCTCCACCAACTACGACTACACCTTCAGCCGCCCCACCTGGCTCGGCGAGGCCGACCTGTGGCTCGGCGACGTCGGCCTGGGGGCGGACGTGACGGACTTCAACCAGACCTTCACGAACTACCGGACCACCCAGTACTTCGGCGCCAACACGATGATGTACGACGGCTTGCTGAAGTACCGCTTCGACCACGGCTACTACCAGGTCTTCGGCGGCTACCGCGGCATCGGCCTGGGTGACGTGAACTTCGGCACGGTGGGCGTGGGCATGAGCCGGCCGCTGGTCGGCAACTGGCTCTGGCTGAACGCCAAGGCCCAGGGCGGCCACAACTTCGCTTCCAGCTACTTCCTGGACGGCGAGGCGGGTCTCGGCCTGCGCGTCAGCGTTTTGGAGCTGGATCTCGGCTTCCGCCACTTCGCCTTCCAGAACAGCGCGGACCCGCTCTTCAACATGAACGGCCCCGAAGCGAACGTGAAGCTCGCCTTCTAGCCCGGTGCGGCTGCTCCTCGTCCTATCCAGTCTCGGCCTGGTCCTCGCGGCCCCGGCCGAGGCCCAGCCGGCCGACGACGGTTGGCGTCAGGCCTCGTTGATCCCGATCACCGAGCTGGCCCACCCGCGCCGCCGTGGCCAGGTGCCGCACGGCACGCCGCAGAGCGCGCCCACCCCGGAGCCGACGCCGGAAGTGGCGGTGGCTCCCACCCCCAAGCCCTTACCGACCCAGGATCCGGACGCCATCCCGGCGGATGCCAGCCAGGAGATCGTTCGGCCGCGCATCGCGCTGGGGGCGTTCTGGCCCGTCCCCGTGGCGGGCCTGCCCACCACCCGGCCGGCGCCCAACCTGGACCTGACGCTTTGGCAGGGCGGCTGGGGCGTGGGCGGCGGCTTGATGATGTTCGGCAAGACCTACCTGGCCGGCCGTACCGCCCCTTACTTGGGCGAGAACACGCCGCTGACGGAGCTGCTGCTGAAGCAACGCAGCGTGGAAGATCCGTACGACCGGGCTCACCCCGAAGCCCCGGTCAAGCCCCACACGGAGCTGTGGGTGGGCTACCGCGGCCTGGGCCTGGGCGACGTCAACTTCGCCGCAGCCGGTGGCGCGTTCACGCTGCCCGTGGGCCTTCGCGACATCACCTTCAAGGGCTCCGGCGTCGGGGCGATCGCGCCCTCCGGCGCCTTCTGCATCGACGGCCGGCTCGGCTTCGGCCTGCGCGCCGGCGCCCTGGAAGCGGAGATTTCCGTGCGCGACATCTACCTGGTGGTGGCCGGCCAGCCCGCGCTCAACATGTGGGGCCCGCAGGCCAGCATCGGGGCCACTTTCTAAGGTAACATGGGGGGCATGGCTCCCCCCAGCTCTTACTGGCGCCGCTTCTGGTCCGCCCTGCCGCTGGCCTACAAGCTCGTGCTGTTGGGCCTGGGCGCCATGATGACGGCCACGTTGGCCATCCTGATCGGCACCTACGCCGGCGCCGGTGAGAGCCTCAAGCTCCAGATGGAGCGCCAGCTCAGCCGCGACCTGAACGTGTGCGAGCAGTGGTACCGGGCCCGCCAGGAGGAGCTGCAGCTGACGGCCGTGGGCCTGGCGCGGCACGAGGAGCTGCCGCGGGCGATCGCCGCCGCCGACCCCGCCCCGGCCGCCGCGCTGCTGGCCGAGGAGGTTGGCCGCCTGCAGCTCGATTTGGCCGTGCTGGTGGATGCCCACACCCGGCTGGTGGGGTCCCGGGCGCCCTTCGACCCGCACGGCATCGTATCCGCCGCGCTGGCCCGCCGCGAACAGATCGTGGCGACGGAAGCCTGGAACGCGAGCGACGTGGCGGCCCTACCGGGCGACCAGCGCCAGCCCGGCCTGGTGCGCGTCGTCGTCACGCCGCTGTTGCGCGACGGCCAGGCCGTGGGGGCGTTGCTGCTGGGCGATTGGGTGGGCGCGCGTTCCGCCGTACCCAAGCAGCTCACGGCCTTGATCGGGGGCGGGTTGGCGATCGCCGACGCCCAACAGGTGGTCGTGGCCAGCGGCTTCCCCGGCAACGCGGCGCCCGCCCTGCCCGCGGAGGTGTGGACCGACATGCGCGCCGGGCGCTACTTCTACACGGAGGCCGACTTCGCCGGCCGCGCCTACCTGCTCGCCATGCGCCCGCTGGTGGACCACGAGGGCGCGACCATCGGTGCGTTCGTGCGCGGCTTCCCGGAGTCGGAGATCACGGAGACGTTGCAGCGCTATGCCGGCAGCATCTCGCTGCTCACGGCTGCCGCCGTGCTGTTCTCGCTGTTCCTGCTGGCTGGCATGACGCGCCGGATGCTGCAGCCCCTACAGGCGCTGGCGCGCGAGCTGGAGGTGCCCGGCGCCCTGGTGGGCAACGACGAGTTGGCGCGGCTCTCCCACGGCGTGGGGCGCCTCGCGCAGCAACGCGGGCAACTGCTCGAGAAGATCATCACGGCCCAGGAAGACGAGCGCAAACGCATCGCGCGCGAGCTGCATGACCAAACCGGCCAGGCGCTGACGGGCCTGCTCGTCGGCCTCAAGGTGCTGGAAGGGGCGGCCACGCCGGAGGAGATGCGCGCCCGCGCGGCGGAGCTCAAGGCCCTGACGCTCGCCACCCTGGAGGAGGTCCACCAGCTTTCGGTGGCGCTGCGCCCCGCCATGCTGGACGACCTGGGCCTTGCCGTCGCCCTGCGCGCGCTGGTAAAGGGCTTCGGCGCCCAGCACGGTATCGTGGCGCGCTGCCAGGCCGACACCCTGGAGGAGCGGCTGCCCGGCTTGTGGGAGGTCACGCTCTACCGCATCGCCCAGGAGGCCCTGACCAACACCGCCAAGTACGCCGGGGCCACACACGTCGACGTCGAGCTCCGATGCGAGGGCCCCGACCTGGTCTTGGCCGTGCAGGACGACGGGCACGGCTTCGACCCTGCGGGCGTGGCCGAAGACGGCCGGGAGCGACTCGGGCTCCTGGGCATGGAAGAGCGCGTGGCCTTGATCGGTGGCGCGTTCCACCTGGAAAGCTCGCGGGACGGGGGCACGCGCATCGAGGTGCGTGCCCGCCTGCCCCAAAAGGAGGTGCGCCATGCCGCCCGTTAGGATCCTGCTTGCCGACGACCACTCCATCCTGCGCATGGGGCTGAAGATGCTGATCGGCGCCGCGCCGGACCTGGAGGTGGTGGGCGAGGCCGCGGACGGCGAAGAGGCCGTCGCCTTGGCCCAGCGCCTGGTGCCGGACGTCGTGCTGATGGACATCTCGATGCCCAAGCTCGACGGCATCAAGGCCACCAAGGCCATCAAGCGGGTGCTGCCGGGCACGCGCGTGCTGATGCTGACCATGCATGAAGACGACGAGTACCTCTTCCGCACGATCCAGGCCGGCGGCTCCGGCTACGTGTTGAAGAAGGCCGCGGACGACGAGGTGCTCGACGCGATCCGCCACGTGGCCGCGGGTGGCGCCTTCCTGCGCCCGGCCGTCACGACCCGGTTGATGCAAGACTACCTGGAACGCGTGGAAACGGGCGAGGAGTCCGACTCCTACAACCGGTTGACCGACCGCGAGCGCGAGATCCTGGGGCTGATCGCCGGCGGCAACACGAACGCGCAGATCGGCACGCTGCTCGTCATCAGCGTGCGCACGGTCGAGAGCCACCGCGCCAACATCATGGAGAAGTTGGGGCTGCAGAACCGCGCGGAGCTTGTGAAGTACGCCTTGCGCAAAGGCTTGCTAGATTGAGCAAGGAAGCAACCGGGAATAAGCGATGAAGCTTATGGTTCCTCGCGTTTCCGTCTTTGCCGCACTTTTGTTCGGGCTCGTGGCCTCGCCGGCTTTTGCTGCGGTGCCTGCCCCGGCATCGGCGACGGAAGGCACCGCCGAAGGCGAAGAGCTGGACCTGGAGGCGCTCTTCAACACCCAGGTCGAGGTCGCGACCAAGAAGGCGCAGTCGCTCTCCGAGGCGCCCGCCGTGGTCACGGTCATCACGGCGGAAGACATCCGCGAGCGCGGCTACACCTCGGTGGCGGACGCCCTGCGGGCGGTCCCGGGCTTCTACCTGGTCGACGACCACCTGCTGCCCAGCCTGGGCGTGCGCGGCGTGCCCAGCGGCCAGCGCGCCTGGAGCCGCATCGTCAAGGTGATGCTGGACGGCACGCCGATCCCCTACTTGCCGGAGGCCACCAACTTCCTGGGCCCGGAGTTGATCCCGCTCGGCCTGGTGAAGCGCATCGAAATCATCCGTGGCCCCGGCTCCGCCCTGTATGGAGCCGACGCCTTCCTGGGCGTCATCAACGTGGTCACGAAGCGCGGCGAAGACATGACCGGCGCCAACGCCAGCGTTTGGGCCGGCGGCCGCCCGGGCCATGGCCGCGCGCAGGCGTCGGTGGCCGCGGGCTTCCCCCTGCCCAAGATCGAGGGCGAGGTGGTGGCGGGCGCCCTGGCCGGCATCGATGATCGCTCCGGCTACGGCGTGCCCGACGCCAGCCCGTTCGCCACGCGCTTCGCCAACCAGGTCAGCCAGAACGACCTTGCCTGGCCCGGCAGCTTCTTCGGCCGCGTGGGCAACCTGGCCACGCCCCTGGGCGCGCTGGCGGTAGAGGGCGCCTACCAACACGTCAGCGCCGGCGGCGAGTTCCAGGACTTCCACCCCTTCTCGCAGAACAGCCGCATCACCTTGGAGAACCGCCTGCTGCACGCCGCGCTGCGCGGCCAGCCGCTCGACAAGCTGAGCGCCAACGTCAGCGTGGGCTACGCGAGCGGCGCGCCGGGGGCCGACGACCGCCTCAGCACCGGCAACCCCAACTACACGATCCGCCGCGACATGGGGTCCGACGGCCTGAACGCGGCCGCGGAGGCCAGCTACGCCTTCGACCAGCGCAACAGCCTGACGGCCGGCGCCGACTTCGCGCGCACCAACCACCGGCTGCCCACCTACTACGACGTCTTCACCGCCGCCAGCGGCCGCGCCGGCGAGCAGACCCAAGACGGCCCCGCGGGCGAGGCGCGTACCTTCGACAACCTGGGCGTTTACAGCCAGGGCATCCTCTACGTCCTGGAGGACACCGCCTTGACGTTGGGCGTGCGCATGGACGCCCACAACGTCTACGGCAACGTGTTCAACTCCCGCGCCGGCCTGGTAAGCCCGCTGCTGCCCAACCTCTCCGGCAAGTTGCTGTATGGCTCCAGCTTCAAGGCGCCCTCGCCACAACAGCTCTTCGGCAAGCCGCTGGTCTTCGGCGACATCCTGGGCAACCCGGACCTCAAGCCCGAGCAAGCCCAGACGGTCGAGGCCGCGCTCTTGTGGGCGCCTTTGCGCCAGCTCGACCTGGTCGCCAACGCGTATTACTCGCACGTGACGGACAAGATCGGCTTCGTGGCCCAGGGCGGCAACTCGCGCGCGGTGAACCAGAGCCAGCTCGACTCCGTCGGCCTGGAAGGCGAGGCCAAGTGGCGCTGGCGCTTCCTGCACGGCTCCGTGAACACCAGCGTTCAGACCACGGCCTCGCTGGACCAGGACACGGCGGGCGCCAGCGTGCCCGGCCGGCCGGAGGCCTACCCCACCTACATGTTGAACGCCGGCGTGGGAGCCCCGCTGGGCTTCGTGCCGCTCGGTGCCTACCTCGAGAGCCGCCTGGTGGGCGCCGTGCCGGCCACGCAGGGGAACTTCGCCACCAACGGCCTCGTCGATTACGCGCTGCCGCCGGTGCTGCTGCTCGATTTCACGCTGTCCAGCAAGGAATGGACCCTGGGCGACGGCGCTCTCTCCGCCAGCGTGAAGCTGGCAAACATCCTGGATTCCGCAGATGCCCAGCCGGGCTTCGGGGGCATCGATTACCCCGGCGCCGGGCGCACATTGTTGTTGAGGTTGGATTATGCCTGGTAAGTCTTCGCGGGCCCTCCTGTTCGCGGCCGTGGCCGTGATGCAAGGCTGCGCCTTCTTTACGAGCAACAAGCCCGCCGCCACCGGCTCGGGCACGATCAAGATCGGGCTGGTCGGCTCGTTCTCGGGCAGCAACGCGGGCAACGGCGACACGATCCTAAACGCCGCGAACATGGCGCTCGCCAAGATCAACACCGCCGGCGTGCTGGCGGGCCAGAAGCTGGAGATCATCAAGGGCGACGACAAGTCCGACCCGGACACCGCGGCCACGGTAGCCCAGCAATTGATCGGCCAGGGCGCGGTGGCGTTCATCGGGCCGAACTCCAGCGGCGTGGCCAAGAAGATGCTGGAGACCACGGCCAAGCCCGGCAAGGTGGCCATGATCTCCCCGAGCGCGACCTCGCCCGACTTCAGCGACCCCAGCAAGATCGACAGCGGCGGCTACTTCTTCCGGACGGTCCCCTCGGACGCGCTTCAGGGCAAGGTTCTGGCCAACAAGGCCACGGCGCTTGGTTACAAATCGCTGGCCGTGATCCACGTCGAGAACCCTTACGGCACGGGCCTCACCAACGTCCTGACCACCTCGTTCAAGGCCACGGGCGGCACGGTGCTGGACCTCAAGTACCCGGAGATCTCCGATCCCCAGGCGCAGGCGGCGTATGACTACGCCGCCCTGGTCAAGCAGGCCCTGGCCGCCAACCCGAGCGCGATCGTGCTGGTCGCCTACCCGTCCGAAGGCAGCATCGTGATCAACGAGTGGCTGCGCGCGGGCCAGAAGCGCGACCTGCCCTGGATGTTCACCGACGCCACGGACCGCCAGGACTTCGTGGACAACATCAAGGACAAGTCGGCCGTCGAGAACAAGTTCGGCACGGCTCCGCTGACGGACCCCAAGTTCGTCGAGCTGTACTCCGCCCAGTTCAACAAGGCGGATCCCGGCTTCGACGGCGGCGCCGCCTACGACGCGCTGTGCTTGATTGCGCTGGCCATCGAGAACGGCAAGGCGGCCACGGCGGCCTCCATCCGGGACAACCTCCGCAAGGTCTCCGGCCCCGCCGGCACGGCCTTCCAGCCGGACAACATCGCGGCTGCGCTGGCCGCCGCCAAAGCCGGCACCGCGGTCAACTACGAGGGCTGGAGCGGTCCCGTCGACCTGGACGAGCACGGTGATGTGACGAGCGGTAAGTACGTCATCTGGAGCGTGAAGGGCGGGAAGGTGGCGAACACCACCGAGGTGCTCTCGCCTTAGGCGGGGGCCTCACTCGAACGCGATCGACCGCTCGGAAAACGTCTCATCGATCTCCGGGTCCGCCGGGTATCGGTGGGACACGTACAGGTGGTCGCCCAGGTTCAAGACGATCGGCGAGACAAACGCGCCGAAGTGCAGCCTCACGCCCACCGGACCACGGTCCAACGACGACTCCACCAGCCAGGCTGCCTGCAGCGTCTGGTCCTGGACCGCGCGGAAGGTCGTCAGTCGGGTGACGTCGCGAATGAGGATCTCGCCCAACTCTTCGGTTGCATAGGGCTCCGGTGGGGCGTCATCGACGGCCAAGTTCCAGCCCTCCGGCGAACCGAACAGGCGGAAAGGCGCGAGCCCCGCGAAGTAAAGCCAGATGGCGATGGGCTCGTCATGGATGCCCTGGTCGCCGGCGTAGACGGAGGCCGCCACGCGCACCAACGGCCGGCCGGCGGCAGCGGCCAGGCGCTGGACCAACCGGTTGGCTAGATCGCGGTCATCGATGCGGTCTAAAGGTGCCATTTCACACAAAAAGGGGGAGGCATAGCCTCCCCCAGCTCCCGCAGGACTTACTTCTTGGCCTTGGCGGCGGTCTTCTTGGTCTTCGCGGCGGCGACGGTCTCCTTGAGACCCTTGCCGGCGGTGAAGGCGGGCGACTTCTTCGCCGCGATCTTCAGGACGGCGCCCGTGCGGGGGTTACGGCCCTCACGCGCAGCGCGCTCCTTCACCTGGAACGTGCCGAAGCCGACCAGCGTGACCTTGTCGCCCTTGGAGAGCGCCTCGGAGATCGCTTCGATCGTGGCCTGGATACCGGCCTCCGTCTGCTTCTTGCTCTGCTTGGTCTTGTTGGCGACAGCGGTGACCAGTTCTTCCTTGTTCATGGGAACCTGCTCCTTTCAAAGAGAGGGCGAACCCAGGAAGCCGCACGGGACGCGGGTTCCAGGCATCGGTGTTTAAGTAGGGGTTATTCTACTGTGCTTTCAACGGGGGTGCAAGCTTTTTTTCGTGCCAGGGGGCAGATTTGCAGAATTTTTTGCACAAAGTACGTCATAACGTGTTTAGATTGACACCCGAAAACGTAGGTGCGTCCTGGGTTTCAAACCCGATCGCACTTAACACGGCGAGGACGCTCTCGTCGATCGTCCGATCGCTGGTGTCGACCGGCGTGATCACGAGGCTTGGCTTGATCGTCCGCAAGTAATCGCAGCTTTGGGCCAACCCCTGTTGGAACATGCCCAGGACATGTGCTTGTTCGTGCAGCTCGCGGGGCGGCGCGCCGGCCACGCCGCGCTTCTCGGCAAGACGGGCGGTCAAGGCGTCCGCGCCTACGTGCAGCAACACCACCTGGTCGGGCACGTCCGCGTGGTAGAGCGCCTGCAGGCTGGCGAGCAGGTGGGCGGGCTCTTGCGAGAACAGGTCGCGGATGTAGAGCGGCAGCTCCCAGAACGAGCAGGTGCCCAGGTCCGCGCGGGCCTGGAAGACCGGCAGCCAGGCTTCGAGCTGCGCCAACGCGCCGGCGGGCAGCTCGCACGGCGTCAGCGGCGCCTTGAGCAGGGGCAGGTAGAAGCGTGCATAGGTCAGGCTGTCCGCCAGGCACTGGCGCTCGGCCACGAGGACCTCGGGCGCGTAGGTGGCGGCCAGGTGACGTTCCACGTCGCCGTAGAGCGTCATCGAAAGGAACAGGGCCGTGGCCTTGAGCAACGGGTTGCCGTCGCGATCGCCCTGTTCGCTCAGCGCATCGATCGTGGCGGAGAGCCGTCCGAATGGGTGGTCCGGGTGCTCGTGGTACTGGGGCGCGCGGAAGGCGCGCAGCACGCGTGGCCGATCGGCGAACCGCTCCGCCAGCTTGCGCACCAGCGTGGTCTTGCCCGTGCCGTCCGTCCCCGTGATGGCGATCCGCCGCGTCATAGTTCCTCCCCTCGGCCGCAAAGCGCGATCGCCCGCGGCACCAGCCTGTACTCCGCCATCCTGACGATTCGGACCTCTCCGTCCATTTCCAGGGGGGTGGGCGCCTCCGGCGTGACTTTCACGCGCGTGGCACGCCAGTGGTGCGTCTTCGGCAGCTTGGCCGCCAGGAAGCGCCCGGCGCCGATGGCCAGCATGGCCTGGACGAATTCGAAGCGCGTCATATCGACGCACAGGTTCACGTCGAACATCCCGTCGGTCGGCGTCACCGGCGTGTCGTAGCGCATGTCGCCGGCGAAGTGGACGCGCTTCAACACGCCCAGGTTCGAGATGGCCTGCCCGGGCGCAGGCTGCCCGTCTACCTCGACCCGCGCGGGAACGTTCGCGAACAGGCCCACGGCCTCCACGGAGCTCCATTGGATGGCCAGCGCCGGGTTCAGCCGCTTGAAGTAGGCCAACAGGCCGGTCGGGTGGTTGTAGCGCTGGTTGCCCTTGGCGACGGCCCCCACGGCGCTGTTCAAGACAAAGTACTCGACCGCGTGGCTGCCGTCTTCGAGTTCCAGGTCCACCCGGCCCAGATCGACATGCGTGGGGTCACCCAGGGCAACGGGCGTGCCCTTGCCCGTGCGCGGCTTGTGGAAGTCGTTGGACGAACCCAGGCCAATCGCCCCCACCGCCACGGGCCAGCGCGGCGCATCCGTTGCGGGATCCATCAAGGCGTTGATCACGAGGTGGACGCCCCCATCGCCCGACGCCGACGCGATCACGGCTTCCCCGCGCTCGGCGGCTTGCACCACCGCGGCTTTGGCCGCTGCTTCGCTTTCCGGGAACACGGCCTCGTGCGGCAGCCCGAGGCGCTCGTAGCGCGCCCGCCCTTGGCCGCCCCCGGCGTGCGGGTTGACGATGATCAACACGGGGCGAGCCAGGCGTCTACATACAGGCCGATGGTCTGTTCCACGTCCTCGGGCGACGGCTCCGCGTCGATGGCGACCCAGTCCATCCCCGAGTGGGCGCGCAGATCGGCGAGCACCGGTGCCACGGCCTGTTGGAAGGCCAGGAAGCCCGCCTTGCCGCGCATGCCGCTCTCGTAGCCCGAGACCTCGCCCTTGCGGGCCAGCGCGACCACCGGGGGCAGGTCCAGGTGCAGGCCCAACGAAAGCGGCGGAAAGCTCGCCGCCAGGGCATCGAGCAGGACGGGATCGCCGCCGTAGGCCCGCTCCGTGGCGTTGTACTTCAGCCAGTAGCCCACCACCAGCACGATGGCGTCGCCCCGATCATCCAGCGCCCGGTCCAGCGCCTCGCGCATGGCCATGTGCAGGAACATGGCGCGGGCCGGGCCGTGCAGGCTCGCCAAGAAGGCATCGATGTCGGCCTTGGAGTTGAACGGGATGCCGCCGGCCGCCATCAAGTCCCAGATGGTGCAGACCCGCACGGCCAGCCCGCGGGCTTGCAACCGCCGGGCCAGGCGATCGGCCTGGGTAGACTTGCCGGCGCCATCGGCACCGGCAAGGCAGATGGTGCGGGGGATCGGGGCAAGGGGTTCGCGCATCACGGCCTCCAAGGGCCGGACATTCTAACATGGGCGGTGTTCGACTGTTGGGCGATCGGTCCCAGGTCATGTACGCTTTAACCAAGGACTCCTGTAGATCTAGGCCGGTTGCACGCCCCTGGTTGGCGGGTACAAGGCACTTGGGCCCACCGATGTCGCTGGGCCATCGCGATGAAGCGAAGGGGGAGCCGATGCTCGACCTCCATGCCCCTTGGATGCCGGTGGCGCGCCCGAACACGGGTAACCCGCTCTGGCGGGGCCTCGTGACGGTGTTGAGCTCCAGCGTGCCTTACTCCCTCGATCCCACGCCGGGCCTGTTGGCGCCCGCGGACGAGGCCCTGCACACCGCGACCCGCATCTCCGTGCCGATCGGCGACCACACCTCGCCCGGCTGGATCTTCACGCCCAAGCGCGGCACCGGCGGGACCGTCCTGTTGGCGCATGGCACCACCGCCGAGAAGACCCTGCCGTACTACTTCTGGATCCGCGAGCTGTTGCACGCCGGCATCCGGGTGATGACCTTCGAGCTGGATGGCCACGGCGACAACCCGCGCCCGCTCTGTTGTCCCGGGTTGGACGACAACGTGCCCGCCGCCCTGCGCTTCCTGCGCGAGCAACCGGACGTGGACCCCGCGCGCATCGGCTTGATCGGCGTGAGCTTGGGCGGCGCCTGCGTCTTGAACGCCGCGCCCAACGAGGCCGGCATCAAGGCCGTGGTCACGGTTTCCGCGCCGTACCGCCTGAGCCTGGACGAGTGGAACCGCCTGTCCGAGGCCCTGGGCACGCTGAGCCCGGAGGTGTTGCCCGTGCTGATGGAAGCCACGCCCAACAAGCTGCTGGCCTTCCTGCAAACCCAAATCCGCGTGGCGCCGTCGCTGGACCACCTGCCGGAAGAAGCCGACATGCTGGATCCCCGCACGGCCGACGCCGTGAACCGCGCCCTGCGCTACCTCAACCCGCTGGACAACGCCACGCGCCTGGGCGAGACGCCGCTGCTGGTGATCAACGGCGAGTGGGACAACATCTCGCCGCCCTGGCAGGCCGCCGAAATCTACGAGCGGGCCACCGGCCCCAAGTCCCTCGCCCTGGTCCCGCGCCGCAACCACTTCACGGTCATGGTCAGCCGCCAGGCCGTTGAAGCGGCAGTCCATTGGTTCCGGCGTTGGCTCTAGCCTGCATCTGCGGCCCCACCACCTGACGCACGGATTGTCCCGCGTGCCGGGACCCGCTGGCCGGGGGGTATACTGCCGGGGTAAGCCCCCTGCAGGAGCCTCCCCGCCCGATGTCGCCCCATACCCTGGTTGAAAGCCCCCATGTGCTGCTGCTCGCCGACGCGCCCGTCGTCGCGCCGGGCTCCCCGGCGGAAGCGTTGCTTGCCGGCTTGATTGGCCGCAAGGCGCTGGGGTTGGCCCAGCTCCAGCAGCATGGGCTGCCCGTGCCGCCCGCCGGCGCAATCACGACCGCAGCTTACGCCGCGATGCTGGGGCCGCTCGAAGGCGACACGGCGGCCGCGTTGTTGACGGCCCCCCTGCCCGAGGGCTTGGAGACCGCCATCGGCCTCCTGTACGAGCAACTGGGCCGCGGTAAGGTCGCCGTGCGGTCGTCCGGCGCCGCCGAGGACCTGGCCGGCGCCTCGTTCGCCGGGATGTACGAGAGCTACCTGGACGTCGACGGCGAGGCGGCCGTGATCGCTGCCGTGCGCCGCTGCTGGGCCTCGGCCTGGACGGAGCGCGTGGCCACCTACGCCGAGCGCCAGGGCATCGCGCAGCGCGATTTGGCCATGGGCGTGGTGATCCAGCGGCTGGTGCCCGCCGATGCCGCCGGCGTGATGTTCACGCTCGATCCCACCACCGGGCGCGAAGACGCGTTGCGCGTGGAGGCCGTGCACGGGCTGGGCGAGGCGCTGGTGCAAGGCACGGCCCAACCGGATGGCTACGTGATCCGCCGCCGGGATGGGCGGGCATTGGACGTGACGTTGGTTGCGGAGCGGCCCGTGTTGGAGGCCAGCCAGCTGGAGGCCCTGGCGGCGCTCGGCCGGCAGGCCCAGGCCTTCTACGGCTGCCCGCAGGACGTCGAGTTCGCCTTCGCGGCCGGCAAGCTCTGGCTGCTACAGTCGCGCCCCATCACCACCGTCAACTTCACGGGCATCGAAGGCGAGTGGACCACCGCGGACTTCAAGGACGGCGGCGTGTCCGCCTCCGTCTGCTCGCCCTATATGTGGTCGTTGTACGACTCGATTTGGCAGGTGACCATGCCAACCTACCTCCGGCAGATCAAGCTGCTGCGCCACCATGACCCCGTGCTGTGGGGCCGGGTCTTCTATGGCCGTCCCTACTGGAACTGCGGCGAGGTGAAGCGCGCCCTGCACCGCGTGCCGGGCTTCAACGAGCGCACCTTCGACCGCGACCTCGGCATCGAGGGCGCCTACGAGGGCGACGGCACCGTCATCCCCACCACGCCTTGGACGATCCTGGGCGCCCTGCCCACGCTGTTCGCGCTGGGCGTGGCCTACGACGAGCGGTTGGCCCAGAATGCCGCCTTCAAGCAGGCCTTCGAGGGCATCGCGGAACGTTACGCCGCCGATCCCGCCGGGCTGCCCCGCGAAGCCCTGGCCGCGCGCTATCGGCAGCTCGTGCGCGAGGACTACTTCGTCACGGAGAGCGCGTACTTCTACACCATCTACAACACCTCCAACGCCAAGCTGGACTTCAAGGTCGAGCTGGACAAGGTCAACGAGGGCCTGGAGCAGCCGTTGTCCTACCTTGAACTACTGTCCGGCTTGCAGGACCTGTCCCACCTGCGTCCGCTGCGCGATTTGTGGACGCTGGCCGGCGCCGCGCCCCGCGACCTGGTGTTGAACACCCCCGCCGAGCAATTGCAAGGCGTCTTGAGCGCGCAGGCACCTGCCTTCTGGGACCGCCTGGCCGGCTTCCTGTTCAAGTACCGGCACCACGCCATGGCCGAGTTGGACATCACCCAGCCGCGCTGGGACGAGGACCCCGTCTTCGTGCTGCGCACGCTGCAGAGCTACGTGGCGACCTACGCGCCGGAGCGCGATCCCAGCCGGTCCAGCGAGCGCCAGTTCCAGGTCTACCTGGACGAGCTGCGCCGCGCGGAGGGCGTGTTCAAGGGCAAGGACCCCCTGACCCGCCTGGTCGCCTACGGCAACCTGAAGGGCGTGGAGGACGGCTTCTTCGCCAAGTTGCACCGCTGCCGCCAATACGCCTGGTGGCGCGAGGAGATGCGCGACCTCTCGAGCCGCATGTACGCGCTCATCCGCCGCGAGACGTTGGCCGTGGCCCGCGTGCTTACACACGAAGGCACGCTGGAGCGGGTGGACGACATCTGGTTCCTGCGCTTCGCCGAGGTGATCGACCTGCTGGCGGGCGGCGACGTGCGCGCGCTGGTGGCCGAGCGCCGCGAATACAACGCCGGCTGGACGCGCTTCGAGAACCCCAACGAGCTGGGCTCGCGCTTCAAGCAGGGCGGCCCCGCCTTCCCCGCCGAGGGCGCGTTGGTGGGCATCGGATGTAGCCCCGGTCGGGTCAAGGCGCGCGTGCGCGTGGTGTCCGCCATCGGCGAGGCGCACAAGCTGGAGCCCGGCGAGGTGCTGGTCACGAAGTTCACGGACCCCGGCTGGACGCCGCTCTTCAGCAGCCTGGCCGCGGTCGTCACGGAGACGGGCGGCGTCCTGTCGCACGCGGCCGTGATTGCCCGCGAGTATGGCATTCCGGCCGTCTTGGCCGTGCCGGGCGCCACCCAGCGCCTGCGCGACGGGCAGTGGGTGCTGGTGGACGGCCAGGCCGGCACCGTGACCCTGGTGGAGGACGAGGCATGAGCACGGATTGGTGGCCCTTCGGCAGCGCCACGGAGCTGCAGGCCCGCGTGCCGCAAGCGGCGCGCGGCGCCAACGCGGAGCTATTCCATGACCATGCGCGCCCGGAACTGGGCCGCCTGATGCGCGCCCTGGGCCTCGACGTGACCTACGTGCAGGCCGAGGGCGACTGGATGGAGTACGAGGCGGCCGGGGGCTACAGGCGCCGCGTGTTGGACCTGCTGGGTGGGTACGGCGCCGGCCTGTTTGGCCACCACCATCCCGTGCTGGTGGCCGCCTTGCGGCAGGCCCTGGACGAGAAGGCCCCCGTGCAGGCACAGGCCTCCGTGCGCGCCTGGGCAGGCGAGGTGGCCGCAGGGCTGGGCGAGCGCATCGGCCGCTCGACCGGCCGGCACTACGTCGTCACGCTCTCGAACACGGGCGCCGAGGCCGTGGAGGCCGCCATCAAGCACGCGGAGCTGGAGCGCTACGCTACCGGCCGCGAGGAAGCCAAGCGTTTCCGCCGGCGCATCGGCAGCTGGGTGGCCGACGCCGATCCCGACCAGGGTGCCTTCCTGCGCGAGGCGGCCCGCGCCTTCGAGCTCCCGGCCGGCGCCACCGTGACCCAGGCCCTGCATGCCGTGTTGGCCTACAACGAGCGCGAGCGCGCCCGTCCGCCGGTGTTCTTCGCGCTGGAGCGCGCCTTCCACGGCAAGACCACGTCCGCCAGCCAGCTCACCTACAACCCGGACTACCGCACGCCGTTCGCGCGCGTGGGCGTGCAGGCGGAGTTCCTGGCCCCGGGCGACGCCGAGGCGTGGGAGTGGGCGATCGACCGCGTCACGGGCAAGCTCTACGACGTGACGCTGAACGGCGGCCGGTTGGCCCTGCAGGAGCGTCGTTGGGTCAACGCCAGCGCGATCCTGGTCGAAGCGATCCAGGGCGAAGGCGGCATCCACGAGCTGGGCGCCGAGGACGCCGCCCGGATCCGGCGCCTTGCCGACATGCACGGCATCCCCGTGATCGTGGACGAAATCCAGGCCGGCCTGGGCCGCTCCGGCGAGTTCCTGGCGGCCACCGGCTGCGGTCTGGTGGGCGACTACTACGTCTTTGCCAAGAGCCTGGGCGGCGGCCTGACGAAGATCGGGGCGCTGGCGGTGGACGCCGCGCGCTACGTGCCGGAGTTCGGCGTGATCCACACCTCCACCTTCGCGGAGGATGACCTGTCCTGCCGCGTGGCCGCGCGCGCCCTCGCGCTGATCGACGAGGCCGACGTGCCCGGCCGCTGCCGCCGCGCCGGCGAGCACTGGCTGGCGCGCCTGCGCGAGCAGGTGGCCAAGCACCCCTCCGTGCTCCGCGAGGCGCGCGGCCGCGGCCTGATGCTGGGCCTGGAGTTCCACACCCAGGGCGGCAACCCCTCCAACGTGATCCGCATGCTGAGTGACCAGGGCTACCTGGGCTACGCGATCGCAGGCTACTTGCTCCACGAGGAGGGCTTCCGCGTCGCGCCCACCCTGAGCGCGGCCACGACGATCCGGCTCGAGCCTTCCGCCTTCGTCGATCTTGGCCAGCTGGACAACTTCGTCGTGGCGCTCGACCGCCTCTGCACGGCCATCGAGCGCGGCAACGCCTACCGCCTGACGCGCTACCTGGTGGGCCTAGCCAAGCCCGGCGACCGGGACGAGATCGAGGATTTCCGCGGCGCGGCCGCCAAGTTGCGGCGGGAAGCGCCGGCCTGCGAGAAGCGCGTGGCCTTCATCGGCCACTTCATCTCCGCCAAGGACGCGCTGCTCTGGGACCCGTCGCTGGGGCGGCTGCCCAAGGGCGCCGTAGAGCACTACCAGCTGGCCGCCCACCGCGTGCTGGGCCCGACCATCTACGACCAGGCCCATGTCGTGAGCGCCCAGGGCGAGACGGTCCACCTGAGCTTCATCGGCATCAACCTGACCTCCAAGTCGATCGAGGGCGCGATGCGGGCGCGCGACACGGGCTGGATCATCGAGCTGATCGAAGAGGCCATCGTGAAGGCGCACGAAGCCGGTTGCCAGGTGGTCGGCCTGGGCGGCTACACGTCGATCGTGACGGACAACGGCCGGCGCCTGGCCGCCCCGCTGGGCGTGGCCATCACCACCGGCAACTCGCTGACGGTGGCCATGGGGCTGGAGTCCCTGCGCCGCGGGGCGTTGCAACTCGGCATCGTGCCAGGCGTTGCCACCCTGGGCGTGGTGGGGGCGGCGGGCAACATCGGCACGGTCTACGCCCGCATGATGGCCGCGGAGGTCCCCCGCCTGGTGCTGGTGGGCCGCAGCGGCGGTTCGCGGCTGCAAGGCCTTGCAGCGACCATCTATGACGAGGCGTTCGCGGCCTTGGAGGCCGGCACGGCGACGGGCGTGGGCGCGGCGATCGCCGATACCCAGGCGGTCCAGGCGCTGCGCGCGGTCCCGGTGGACGAGCGCGGCAAGGTGGGCGATCGGCTGTTGGAAGCGTTGACGGCGGAGCTGGGCGAGCGGGCGCCGATCCAGATTACGAGCGATCCCGCGGCGCTTAGGGAGTGCCGGCTGATCGTGGCTTGCTCGAACAGCGCGGCGCCGGTGATCCAGCTGGAGCACCTGCACGCGGAACCCGTCGTGATTTGCGACCTGTCGGTGCCGGCCGATGTGGCGCCGGCGGTGGAAGCCCAGCGGCCGGACGTGCTGGTGATGCGGGGCGGCCTGGTGGCGGTGCCGGGGGATCCCGAGTTCCGCATCGGGGGCATCCCGCTGCCGGCGGGGCATGCGTTCGCCTGCATGTCGGAGACGTTGATCATGGGGCTGCGCGGGACGCGCGAGCATTACTCGTTGGGGCCGGTGGTGCCCGAGAAGGTGCGGGCCGCGATGGGCTGGGCCGAGGGGCACGGCTTCCGCTTGGGCGACTACAAGACCGACCGCTCGTTCTAGGCTAACCCAGCTTGAGGCGGGAGGGCGGCCCCTTGGGCGACAGCGCCTCGTCGGCCCCATCCAACTGGCCCGTGCTCAACCGGTGGCGGAAGTCCGCGATCTTCTCGCGCGCGACCTCGTTGCTGGGCCGGACCGGCTGCAGCAACTGGGTGTTCTGGTTGTTCAGCCCTCGCGTCTTGCGAGACGGAACGTACATGACCTGCCTACCTTCTCTGGTTCTCTCCAAGGTCTTATCCTTGCGGCGAGTGTTTGCCTGACGTTAAAAGACTGTTCGGAATATGAAATGCTCGTTAAATGATCGCCTTGGCCAACCTTTTACGTGACCTTAAACCATCCTTACCCTCTCGCGCGTCAGCCGGGCCCCACCTGCCGGGATAAGGGTTATCGATAGCTTAAATTGAAGGATCGATAGATATGCTGACCCGCTCCACCCTGATCATGGCGATCGCCGCTTCCCTGCTCGCCGGCTGTGGCGCCGCCCCCCTGGCAGCCCAGCGCGTCGCGGCGGCCGATCTGGCCGCCAAGGTCGACACCAGCCGCCACCGCAAGAGCCTGGTCGTGCCTGCGAGCGTGATGGCCTTCGCCGACGACTACATCGAGAAGCAGCAGGCGGCCCTCAACAAGGGTGCGACGTCCGCGCACTTCCTGGTGACGCTGGAAGCCAGCGCCAACGACTTCAAGCGCACCTTCGATGCCAAGGTGGACCAGACCAACCCCCGCAACAAGGGCGGCAGCCAGACCTTCTTGCTCGACGAGGACTGCCCGTCCGGCGAGTTGGCCTATTACATGGTGGTGACGGGCTCCGTCGTGACGGAGTCCAAGAACGGAATCAAAATCGACGAGGTCGCCCCGTTCTTCATTAGTAACTACGGCAAGAACTGGAAGACTACGGCCCGCTGACCAACCCGACTTCACGCCCCACCGCGCCGATCACCTCGATCGCGCGCGCCAGGTGGGCCTCCGTGTGGGTCGCCATCAAGCTGAGGCGCAAGCGTTGCCGGTCCGCCGGCACCGCGGGCGCCTCGATCGCGTTCACGAACAGCCCTTCCTCGTGGATGCGCCGCGTCAGCAAGCGCAGGTCCACCGCCACGGGCACGATCAGCGGGATGATGGCCGACTCGTAGTTCACGTCCAGCCCCAGTCCACGCAAGCCAGCCGCCAACCGATCGGCGTTGGCGTGCAGCTTCTCCTGGCGCCACGGCTCGTCCGCCATGACGTCCAGCCCGGCCAGGACCGTGGCCACCACCGGGTGTGGCAACGCCGCCGAGAACATGTGCGAGCGGGCGAAGAACCGCATGTAGTCGATCAGGGCCCGGCTGCCCGTGAGGAAGCCGCCCACGGTACCGAAGGACTTGCTGAACGTGCCCATGTTGACCTCGACCGGCGTGTGGAAGTGGGCCGAGGTGCCCGCGCCGCCCGCGCCCATGACGCCGGTGCCATGCGCGTCGTCCACCATCAGCCAGGCCCCATGCTGGTCGCACAGCGCGCGCAACGCCGGCAAGGGCGCGAGGTCACCGTCCATCGAGTAGACGCCTTCCACGCTGACGACGATGTTGGCCTTGGGCGCCCGCGTGCGCGTGGCCGTCAGGATCTGGGCCAACTCCGCCAGGTCGTTGTGGCGGAAGAACTGCGAGCGGCAGCGCGTGAGCTTGAGCGCGTCGAACAGACTGGCGTGGCTCAATTCATCGTAAATCACCACGTCCTGGGGCCGCATCAGCGCCCCCATCCAGCCCAGGTTGGTCAGGAAGCCGGAGGTGAAGAGCACGCAGTCCTCGGCGCCTTTGAGGGCGGCCAGGCGCGACTCCAGCTCGCGGTGCAGGCGCGAGGTGCCGTTCAACAAGGGCGGGCCGCCGCAGCCTACGCCGAACTCGTCGATGGCGGCCTTCACCGCCTCCTTCACGCGCGGGTGGTTCGTCAGGCCCAGGTAGTTGTTCGAGCCGAGCATGATCATCGGCCGCACCTGGCCGGTCAGGGGATCCAGCACGCGCACCTCGGCGTCGGCGGGCCCCTGGATCTCGCGCATGTACAAGGTGGCGCCCGCCTCCGCGGCAGCGCGGTAGTGCCGCGAGAAGGTTTCCACCTGCTCCGCGAAGCCTTGGTCGGGCAAGGGCAGGAAGTCCCTCAGCGAGAAATTCTCCGCGTGGGAAGCGGGTCGGGCGGGCAACGAGGCGGACATCATGGGAGTCATACCCGGTTTCCGCCCATGGCGGAGCGGGTATGTCGAGGGCGACATGTGCATGAACCGCGCTGTTTCCGACCCACAGGCCTGGTGCCGACACGGTGGCACGCTGGGAGCGCTTTTGGCGCGCCAGGCGACCCATTGTGCCGACCTTAC
>JAQBPE010000456.1 GCA_028287685.1 Cyanobacteria bacterium RYN_339
GGGTGGGCCCCACCACCCCCGAGGAAGCGGTACTCTGCCGCCTGTTCGCCGAGGTGCTCGGCCTCGACGAAGTGGGCATCCACGAGAGCTTCTTCGAGCTGGGCGGCCACTCGTTGCTTGCGATCCAGTTGGTGACGCGCATCCGCGAGCAACTCCAAGGCGACTTGCCCCTCGCACGGCTGTTCGAAGCCCCCACGGTGGCGGGCCTGGCGCGGGGGTTGCGCGCCAAGAAGCCGGACGCCGCCGCGCAGATCCGCAAGGCGCCCGCTGGCCGCCCCCAGCGCCTCTCGTACAGCCAGGAGATGTGGTGGACCCTCTTCCCGCACCGCGAGCAGCTGGAGCACGGCATCCAGAACAGCTTCGCGGCCATCCGGCTTGAAGGCGCCCTGGACGCGTCGCTCCTGGAGCGTGGCCTGCGAACGATCATCGCCCGGCACGAGGCCCTGCGGACGACGTTCACCGGCTTCGGCAAGCGGCCGCTGCGCGTGGTGCACCCGGAGATGCCGTTCCAGCTGGACCGGCACCAGGCCGCGTCGGAGCCCGCGGCGCTGCGCCTACTCCAAGATGCGGCCCAGGCCCCCTTCGACCTGGCTACCGGCCCCTTGATCCGCGCGGCCGTCTACTCGTTGGGGGGCGATCGCCACGTGTTCATGGTGGCCGTGAGCCACCTGGTCTTCGACGGCGCATCCCTCAAGCTGCTGCTCGACGAGCTGCACCGGTGCTACACGGCCTACGCGGCCGGCACGGAGCCGGGGCTGCCGGCGTTGCCGATCCAGTACTCGGACTACGTGCACTGGCACCGGCGTTGGGTGCAGCGCACCGTGATCCGGCAACAGCTCTGGTATTGGCTGCTGAAAGGCCGCGACATGCCGGTGGTGTTGGACCTGCCGACCGACAAGCCACGGCCGCAAACCCTGACGATGGCCGGCAGCAGCGTGGTCTTCGAACTGCCGGCCACCATGACCCAAGCGCTCGGCGCCCTGGCCCAGCGCGAGGGCGTGACCATGTACATGCTGCTGCTCGCGGCGTTCCAGGTGCTGCTGCACCGCTACAGCGGGCAAGCCGACATCTTCGTGGGCACGCCGGTGACCAACCGCTCGTGGCGCGAAACGGAAGGCACGATCGGGCTGTTCCTCAACTTCGTGGTGCTGCGCGGCAACCTGGCCGGCGCGCCGCGCTTCACCGACTTCCTGCAACAAGTAAAGGCCACCTGCCTGGGAGCATACGCCCACAAGGACCTGCCGTTCCCCATCTTGCTGAAGTGCTTCAAGCTCTACCAGGCGCTGACCACCTTCAAGACCTTCAAGACCGAGAAGACGATGCGCTCCAACGTCATGTTCAACCTGTTGGAGGACTTCGGCCTGTGCGTGGCGCTGGGGCCCCTGCAAGGCCGCCTGGTCCCGCTCCAGACGGAGTATGCGTCGCAGACCCTGCACCTGATCCTGACGCGCGGGGACGAGGGCCTGACGGGCCACATGATCTTCAGCACCGACCTGTTCCACCGCGAGACGATCGAGGGGCTGACGCTCCAGTACCGGGCGCTGCTGGAGAGCGTGCTCGCGGACCCGGCTCAGCTGGTGACGGCGTAGTCTGCTTCGACCGGGCGGACGACGCTTGCCCGGCAGGCTTCCACGCGCGGGTCCATGATGCGGTGCCAGAGCGGCGGCACGAGCGCCAGCAGGACCATGCCGCCGTAACCTAGCGGCAGTTGGGGGCTGCCTTCGAAGGCGCGCAGGATCTGGTAGCGGCGCTCCGGGTTGGCGTGGTGGTCGGAGTGGCGCTGCAGTTTCAGTAGCAGGTAGTTCGTGAGGCGGCGGCTGGAGTTCCAGGAGTGCTGCAGGCCGACCGGCTCGTACACCCCGGGGGCCACCAGCGTCCGTTCGAGCCCGTAGTGCTCGATGTAGTTCACCGTTTCCAAGACGAGGATGGCGATCGCCGCCTGCAAAACGTAGAAACCCGCCGACCGCGCCCCCAGGGCACCCCACAGCGCCGCCACGCACCCCAACGTCAGGCCCACCGACCACAGCATCTGGTTGCGGACGGACAGCACCGGCAGCCCGGCTTCCCACAGCCGGGTGCGCTCGATCGCCCAGGCGCTCGCGAAGCCACCCGCGATGCTGCGCCGATAGAACGTGTAGACCGGCTCGCCCCGCCGCGCGGTGGCAGGGTCCTCGCGCGTCGCCACGCGGCGGTGGTGGCCGAGCCGGTGCTCGAGGTGGAAGTGCAAGTAGCCCACCGACAGCCATAGCGCCCGCGCCGCGGCCTGGTCCAGGGGTTTTAGCCGGTGGCACAGCTCATGGGCGACGTTGATGCTCAGCCCGCCGTTCACCACGCCGACCGAGAGCGCCAGCGCCAGCCAGGCCACGGGCGAAGCCGTATGGTTGGCGTAGGCGCACGCCCATAGCAACAGCCCCCATTGCACGGGCACGAACAGATACAACACGGCCCGCCAGCGACGTTCGCCCTTGAGGCGCTGTTCGGCCCCGTCGGACGGGTTGGCGGTATCGTCGCCAAAGACGAGGTCGAGCACGGGCACCGCCAGCCCCGCGAGCAACGGAGACAGGAAGGCCCACGCGCCGCCCCAGCTCGTGCCGACGACGGTCGCGAGCGGGAACAGGTAGAACAGCCAATAGCCCAGCCAAACCATAAGGCCGTCATACCCGGCTAACCGGCCTGGCTGGCAGCCCGTATCCGAGCGGGGCGTTAGCGTGCCGGGCTAGCGGACGCCGACCCCATCCGACCGAGGCGCCACATCAGGCTGGGCGCCTGGATCGCGCCGGTGGCCCGCAGCTCGATGGCTTCGGTGGCCTCGCCGGCGGTGATGGCCAGCGTGCCAACCGTCTGGCCGGCGGCGATCGGCAGGGTGGCATGCGTCAGCTGCGTCGCCACGTTCACGGACATGCCGGGGAAGCCGAAGACTTTCAACGGGGCCGCCGGCTTCAGGGCGACCGGCGCCTGCCACGGGGTGGACAGGTGGGCCTGCGGCGCGGGCAGCGGATAGACCTTGAACTGCGGCGCCACGGCGTGCAGCATCGTGCCCTCGTAGGAGAGGGCCTCCCGCAGCGACTTCTGGCCAAGCACGGCGCCCAGCAGCAGGCGCGGCTTGCCGTCCACGGTAACGGGGAACGAGCCGACGAAGCAGCTGCCGGCCGCCAGGGTGCTGCCGGTCTTCACGCCGCTCAGGCCTTCCTTGCCCACCATGAAGTTCACGTTGTAGACCACGCCCGCCACCGGCAAGGCCGCCTGGGGCATGCGCACCACCTCACGCATGGTGCGGTCGCGCATCACGACCTGGGCGATGCGCAGCTGGTCGCTGGCCGTGCTGGCGGTCGCCGCATTGACGCCCGAGGCGTCGGTGTAGGTCGTGTGGTCCATGCCCAGGGCGTGCGCGGCTTCGTTCATCTTCTTCACGAAGCCTGCTTCGGTGCCGCCCACCTGGCGCGCGATCAGCGTGGCGACGTTGTCGGCCGACGGCAGGAGCAGCGCCTCCAGCAACTGTCGTTCCGTCAGCTTCTCGCCGGCCGCGACTTTCGCCACGGAGTAGCCGGCGGCCCGGTCGTGCTCGTATTCGAGGACGTCCGCCGCCGTGATCGTGGTGGTGGGGCCGTCCTGGCCAACTTCCAGCGGCTGGGCCTTCAACAGCAAGTAAGCCGTCATCATCTTGGCAAGGCTGGCGATCGGCACCGCTTCTTGGTTGGGCGTCGCCGCCACCAGCCCGAGGCTTTGCTCGCCAACCGCCGCCTGGCCCTGCGTGGGGAAGGTGACGGTGAACTTGCCGGGCAAGGTCACCGCGCCGGGCGCGCCGCCCAGTTCCACGGTGGGCACGGGCCGGCCCAGCTGGATCGCCCCACCCAAAACGAGCGCGAGCGGGAGGGCAACGATGGCGAGCGTCTTTTTCATGGTTTCTCCGGAGGGCTAGTGGCCACGGTCCCACCATACCCGGATGCATGCCTCGCGGATATGTCCATTCCGCTGTAACTTCCGAGCGGGCCCGAAAGCTGGCAGACACACCGCGCGACGGCCATGTTAAACTGCGACATGTGAACGTCAGCAAGGCGACATCCATGTCAACGCAGAACGGTCCCCAGGAACTCGAACGGGCCTTGGCAACCCTGGCGGCCAGCAATCAGGCCGTGATCCAGGCCACAAGTGAACAGCAGCTTATGGCGAGGCTGTGCCGCGTCGTGGTCGAGGAAGGCCGCTACCGCATGGCCTGGATCGGGCAAGCCTGCCATGACCCCGAGAAGCGCGTGATGCCTATTGCCCAGGTCGGCGACACCGGCGCGTACCTGAAATCGATCCAGATTTCGTGGGCTAACGAGGCCTTGGGCCGCGGCCCAACGGGTGATGCCATCTTGACGGGCGAGCCCGTGGCCTGCAACAACCTCCAGGGAAAGCCGGCGCACCACGCCTGGAGCGCGACAGCGCTACAACATGGCTTCCGCGCGTCGATCGCCCTGCCCTTCGGGGTCGGCGCCGACCGCTTCACCCTCAACATCTACGCCGGCGAACCAGACGCCTTTGGTCCTCACGAGCTGGCCCTGCTGCGGGGCGTCGCCGAGAACCTGGCCTTCGGGCTCGATCACCTGCGCCATCGCGCCAGGCAGCGCGAGACGGAAGCGGCCTTGCGGCTAACCGCGGCACGCCTGACCGAGGCCCAGCGCATCGCTTGCTTGGGGTATTGGGAGTGGGACCTGCGCACCGATGCCTTGCATTGGTCTGACGAGATCTACATCATCTTTGGCTTGGAGCGAGACCACGTCTCGGCCCACGTCACGAATTTCGACGAGCGCGTGCACCCGGATGACCGGGACACCGTGAACCGGGCCTTGGAAGCGGCGTTGAGCGGCCAATCAGGGTACTCCCTGGAGCATCGGATCGTCCGGCCCGACGGCGAGGTCCGCATCATGCAGGAAGAAGGCGAGGTCACGTTCGACCCCGATGGCAAGGCCGTTCGGATGGCCGGAACGGTGCAAGACATCACGGAGCGCCGGCGCGTGGAAGATGAGCTCGCACGTCGCACCGCACAGCTCGAGCAGGCCCGGGAGCTCGAAAAGCTCAAGAACAACTTCGTCAGCGCCGTTTCCCACGAGCTGCGTTCGCCGCTGACGGTCATCCGGGGCTACACGGAGTTCTTGGAGGACGAGGCCCAGACGCCGGAGTGGCGTGCCTACCTGGATCAAATCCAGCAAGCGACCGCGCGCCTGGAGCGGCTGGTCGACGACCTGCTCGACGCCGCCCGCCTGGACGCGGGAACGTTCGCGCTCCACCTGGATCCCACGGACCTGGCGACCAAGTGCAAGCAAGCGCTCGAGAGCATGCGACGCCAGGCCGAGCAGGTTGGCGTGCA
>JAQBPE010000473.1 GCA_028287685.1 Cyanobacteria bacterium RYN_339
TGGCAAATGGACATCGGCGGCGGCTCCTCGGTCGTTCGGCTGACAGTTCCTATTCTGAACGCGGAGCGCTCAAGAAACACGAGGGGCCAACCGAGGGTTGGCGGAGTCCTCGCGGAAGCCAGGCTGAAGACGCGAACGATCTAGGTGCGCGCCGTCTCGCGACTGTCCGCGGTGTCCTGGGGCCCCTTGTAACTAGCCAAAACGGCCCCGCGCACCCGCGCCATCAAGTCGTCGAGGTCGTCCTTGCCCAGCCCGGCGGTTGGAATGGCCTCGCCGAACACGATCTCGATCGTGCCGGGGTAGATGCGCCAATCGCCCCGCCGCAACCGCTCGAACGACCCGTTGAACGTGAACGGAACGATGTCCGCGCCGGCATCGATCGCCATATGGAAGCCGCCCTTCTTGAACGGCCCGATCGTGCCGTCCTTGGAGCGCGTGCCTTCCGGCATGATGCCAATGGAGATGCCTTCCTTCAGCCGCTCGGAGGCCAACGAGATGCCCTCCCGGGCTTGCGTCGGGTCTTCGCGCTGGATCGGGATGTTGCCCCAGGCGCGGGAAAGCCAGCCGTAGACCGGCATCCGCTGGAGCTCGGCCTTCTCCACCACCACCACGTGCCGGCGGATCGCCACGACCATGGCGAAGGGGTCCAACATGGTCTGGTGGTTGCCCATGAACACGTGCGGCACCGACCAGTCGATGCGCTCCCACCCCGGCGCGGTGACGCGGATGCCCGCGAAGAAGAAGGCCGATCGCACCGCGGCCGTCAGCATCTGGAAGCCGAGCCGGCGCGGGGACACCACCACGACCAACACGACCAACGGGCCCAGCACGAAGATGTGCACCAGCCAGATGAGCCAGACGAAGATGGAAAGCAACGAGCGCATATGCTTGGTTCGTACCCAATCCAAAGCATCAACGCGCCCCACCTCGCTGCCGAAGGGGACGCGCAGACGCTGCACCACCAGTTCTTACTTCTTGAAGACGTCCAGGTTCTCGGGCTTGAGGGTCTTCATGTCCTTTGCGGCCTGCACGAGCTTCTCGGACAGCGAGATCTTCCCGGCCTGCTTGATGACGCTGGTGGGGTCGATGCCCAGGCCCGGGTCGCACGACTTCTTGGGCACGGGGGCGTAGCCGGGATCCTTCATCCACTCCGGGCGACCCAACGGGTCGGTGCCCTTGGTCTTGCCGGGGATCTTGCCGTAGCCGGGGTCCTTCATCCACTCGGGGCGGCCCAGGGGATCGGGCTGCTTCTTGCCGGGGATGGGGCCGTAGCCCGGATCCTTCTTCCACTCCGGGCGGCCCAGCGGGCCTTTCGGGTTGCAGGACGGGACGAACTTGTCATCGAACTTGCCCTTGATGGCGGCCTCCGGCTTGCCCTTGGTCGGGAGATCGTCCTTCGTCACCGGCTTGGTGGTGGGCGGGGTGAACGACTTGGGGATCGAGCGAATCAGCGACATCGGTTCGGTTCCTTTCGGCTGGTGCAGCAAGGTGATGCAACCTCTATGGCGAGGCCGACGGGACAACGGGGGGACAAAATCGCGCACCCATTTCTGTCCCCCACCTGTCCCATCGCCCATGGGTACATGAAGGCAGGAGGTCGCCCGCTTGAAGAAGGTCCGCACGTTCCTGGCCGTTGTCTTGCTGGCGCTGACCGCCTGCAAGACGCCCGCGCCGCACGTGGCCACGCCTTCCAAGCCGCCCGCCGCCCTCCAGGTCGCCGCCACCCGCAAGGTCGAGGGCGCCACCGTCGCGCTGGACCTCACGGGCAAGGTGAAGGTGGTCTCCAACAACGGCGCAACCGTCGTCTCCGACCAGGGCGGCGGCATCATCAGCGACAACTCCGGCGGCATCATCTCCGACAACTCCGGCGGGATCGTTTCCAACAACTCGGGGGGCTACCGGCTCGCCGCGGCCCCCAGGCAGGCCCTGCTGGCCGGCGCCCCGGTGCAGATCATGGACGCCGCCGGCCGCATGCTGGTGGGGGCGGACGGCAAGCCGCTGGGCGGCAAGACGGACGCCAAGGGCGCCTACAAGCTTTCGCTGAAGCTGCCCAAGGAGAACCTGGTGCTGCGCATCCCGCTCTCCACCGGCGGCGCCCTGGAGGCCTTCCTGGTGACCGGCGGCCCCGGCCAACTCGACGTGGACACGGCCTCGTCGATCGGCGCGCGCTACGTGCTGGACCGCTTCGTGCAGGGCAAGGTCGAGATCCTGGCCAAGCTGCCCGGCACGGAGGCCGACGCCCTGACGCGCGCCGTGGACGGCGGCCTGGCGCTGGCCACCGTCTTGAAGCCGTCCCCGCGCTACCTGGCGGCGGAGCTGACGCAGGCCGCGGACGACCTGCGCGCCAAGGTGCCGGCCGTGGACCAGCAGATCGAGAAGATCAAGGCGCTGCTGCTGGGCCAAACCCACCTGGGCAGCGGCAAGCCCGCGCTCGAGGTGCCGCTGCCGAACCCCGGCGCGCTGGCCTTCTTGCCCGGCGGCGAGCTGGTGATCGCGGAGAACGGGCGGCTGCGGCGCCTGAACAAGGACGGCACGCTGGACGTGCTCGCGGACGCCACGACGGCGCCCTACAAGCGCAGCTTCCCGCGGATCCTGAACACGCTTGTGGCCGCCGACGGCACGATCTTCCTCAATACCACCCAGCAGGTGCTGAAGCTCGCCCCGGACGGCACGACCACCACGTTGCTCGGGCCGGGCGCCGCGGGGCCTGGCCCGGTCGCCGGGTCGACGGCCGCGGAAACGCACACGGAGAGCCTGGTGCTGGACCCGGACGGCACCCTGTATGTGGCGTTCAGCCTGCCGACCGGCACCCACGGCGTGCTGGCGATCGCCCCCAACAGTCCGCCCAAGGATCTGGGCTTGCCGGCAGCCTTCGCGACCACGCTGATCCGCGGCCTGGGTCGCGCGCCGGACGGCGGCTTCGACCTGATCCTGATCCAACGCGAGGTCGGCCTGGCGCAGCTCTACCACTGGAAGCCCGGCAGCCAGCCGGTGGACCGCAAGCTGACCTTCCCGGGCCTGCGGCTGCCGGAGGTGCTGAACGCGCCCGACGGCACGCTCTACGTGGTGGACCGCGACGAGTCCGAACTGGTGGCCGTGGCGCCGGACGGCACCCGCCGCCCGGTGATCGGGCCGAACGCCCCCGCGCCGGCCAACGGCTTCTCCACGCACGTCCGGCCCGCGCTCGACGCCGCGGGCACGCTGTACGTGGCCGACGCCAGTGCCAACCTCGTGCGGGCGCTGGGCAAGGACGGCACGTGGCGGACGGTGGCAGGCTTCAGCGGCCTGGCGCAGACGGGCAGCAAGAGCGAGATCGCCGTGAGCGGACCCGGCGGCCTGGCCTGGGACGAGCAGGGGCGCTTGCTGGTGGCCGAGAGCGGCAGCTGCCTGGTGAAGCGCTTCGACGGGGACACCTACGCCACCCTCGCGGGCTCGCTCACGGGCTACGCCGGCGACAAGGGTCCCGCGCTGATGGCGCGCTTCGGCCAGCTGACCGGCCTGGCCGTGGTCGGGCCGAAGTTCTACCTGGGCGATCGCAGCCACGGCGCGATCCGCGTGGTGGATGCCGCGGGCGTCGTGGACACGGCCGTCGGCAGTGCCGACATCACGGTCGCGGCCGAGGTGAAGCCCGCCGAGAGCGCAACCCCTTCCAAGCACAACGTGGGCGCCGTCGTGGGCGTGGTGGTCGGGCCCGACGGTTCGGTCTATTGGACCTCCTCCAACCGGCGCCAGGTCCAGCGGCTCACGCCGGACGGCCTGCACGTGGTCTTGACCGCGGGCGCGCCGGGCGCCCCGGTGAAGGTCTCGGGGCCGCTGGCGCTGGGGCATGGCGCGCAAGACATCTCGTTCCTGGCGCCCGGCGGCCTGGCCTTCGATGGCGTCGGCCGGCTTTGCGTCTCCGACACCCTGGCGGGCGTGGTCTACCGGATCAAGGACCCGGCCGGAACCGCCCCCACCATCGAGGCCGTGATCGGCAAGGGCCTGAGCGCGGCCGCCAACGGCCAAAGCAGCGGCCTGGACGCCGAGGGTGTGGCCGGCGACCAGGCGAACCTCTATCTCCCCGGCGGCCTGAGCGCCGACGCCGCCGGCAACCTGTACGTGACGGAACTGGGCACGCGGTACCTGACCGGCGTGGACGTCCCCGGCATCGACAGCGCGACGATCGCCGCGGACTCCGGGTTGCCCGACGTGCCGCCGCGCGTCCGCCGCATCGGCGCGGACAACACCTTGCACACCGTTGCCGGGCCCGGCAGCACCTACCTGGCGGACCCGGCCGCCGAAGGCGCCCTGATCGCACCGACGGGGGTGGCGATCGCCCCCGATGGCCGGCTCGCCATTGCCGACACCGGCGCCAGCCTGATCCACATCCTGCCCAAGGGCAGCTTCTAAGAGGGGAACCCGATGACGAACATCAACAAGGTTGGCGGCTCCGGTCCCATCCAACCCGCGCGCCCCGCGCCGCTGTCCGCCCCGACGGTCGAGACCGTGCGGACGCCCGGCAGCGGGCCGCTGGATGCGGCCGCCATCTCCGCCAAGCTGGCCGCCGGCGTCGGCCCCCTGGCCGGCGCCCTGCTGTCGGACGCGGAAATCGATGCAGGCCTGGCGGGCCTGACGGACGCCGCGGACCCGCTGCGCCTGGCCGTGGAGCACGGCCGGCTCTCCGAGCGCCAGTTGAACGCCTACGCCGACGTCTGCACGGCCCTGGCCGGCGCCGACCCGATGACGCGCTCGCTGTGGGCAGCCTGGTCCGACGAGCAGGCCACCACGCTAAACTTCACCAGCGAAGCCGGCCGCGAGCTGCTCTCGATCGCCGCGCACCAGCTGCGCGAGGAGACGCCGGCGCCCGCCGGTCAGACCCGCGTGGGCTACGTCTCCCAGCTGACATGGCGCTTCAACCGGCTGCCTCAGCCGGAAACGACCCGCTTGTAGGCCCGCTCGAAGTCTTCGCCGGGGGCGATGCCCAGCTGGCGCTTCATGGCCTTGTGGCAGGCCCAGTAGGCGGTGGCGATGCGGTCGGGCTGGCCGCCTTCGCGGTAGAAGCGCATGAGCGCGAGGTAGGTGTCCTCGTCGCACGGGGAGATGGCGCAGGCCTGCTGGAGAGCGGCTTCGGCGCCGGGGCGATCTTTCGACGCGAGGCAGGCCGCGGCGACCTCGCGGGCCAGCGCCAGCGCGCGCGAGCGCAGGTCCTCGCGCTCCAACTCGAAGTACTCGCCCGCACGATCCTCGCCGAACAGATCGCCCTGGTACAGGGCCAGCGCCTGCTGCGCGGCGGCCTTGTCGCCCTTCTGGGCGGCCTTGGCGGCGGCCTCGAAGGCGTCCAGGTCAAACCCGACCACGGCGCGCAAGGCGTAGCCGCCGCCGGTCGGCTCGAGGAAGCGCGAGGTCTCGCCCTTGTCGCGGCCGGGCTCCAGGGTCTGGCGCAGGGCGCGCACGTTGACCTTGTAGATTTCCGCGCCGGCCATCGCGTCGCCTTCGCCCAGCAGCTCCGCCAGCTCCATCGACTTGCCGCCCTCGCGCCGCAGCAAGAGCGCGCCCAGCAGCACCTTGGCCTTGCGGCGCGGCCAGGCCGTTCGCGGCGCGCCGTCGACGCGCACGTCGAAGCGGCCGAGGACGGAGAGATCCAGGCCCTGGGACGTGGTGGCAGTTGGCGTCGGGAGCACCGCGTCCCACGGGGACTCCGGTCCGGCGCGCAGCTTCTCGGCCAGCGCCTTTTCCCCGCGTGCGAGCGCGAGCTGCACCAGGCGGGGGCGCAGGCGGCGCAGGCCTTCGTCGTCGGCAGCGGCTTCAAGCGTCACGCGGGCGTCCGTCAGCTCCGTGCCCTGGGTGTCGCCGCGGGCCAGGGCCAGGGCCCCGCGGGATGCGCGCAGGTCGGCGGCGCCGCGGGCGTCCAGGCCCGTGAAGGCCAGGGGCGCGAGCAAGGCCTCGGCGTCGTCCAGCGCGCCTTCGCGCAGCGCCTGGTCCGCGCGCGCGACGTCCACGGCCACGCCGAGCGCCGGGAGGTTGGCTTCCACCGCCAGCTCGCGGGCCAGCGCCAGGAAGCGCCGGGCCGCCACGTGGTCGCCGCGCAAGCCGGCCAGCTCGCCCAGCGCCAGGCGCGCGCGGGCCTGGGCCACTTTCAGGGGCGCTTCCACGCCGGCGGGTATCGCCAGGACGGCTTCGTGGCATTCGCGCGTGAGGTCCCAGTCCTGGCGCAGGGCCGCGGCGCGCGCGCGGGCCAGGTGCAGGCGGGCGCGGTCGACGGGGCGGCCCTCGGCCTGGAGGGTCAGGGCGTCGGCGATCGCCGCGTTGTAAGGCTCGCGATCCGCCAGGCAGGCGGCGACGGCGCAGGTGGCGGCCAGGGCTTGGAACTGCAGCGGGGCTTCCAGCGTGAGCTCGCGCGCCTTTTGGAACGCCGCCAGCGCGTCCACGGGCCGGCCCCGGTGCGCCTCCACCTCGCCGCGCCAGATCCAGGGCAGGGCGTCGTCACCGGCCGGGAAGGCCGCCAACGCCGTCGCCAGCTCGTCCAGGCGACCGGCGGCCAGCAGGTGGGTCAGCGCGCCGCGCGCCGCCTCGAAGTCACGCGCGGCCAGCAGGTGCGGCCAGGCCAGCTCGACGTGCCCCGCGGCCTGGTGGAACCGCGCGGCCTTGGCGTGCAGCTCCCGGGCCTCCCCTAACGTCCGTGCTGCTTCCTTGCGTAAAAAAGCACCCAAGGGAGCGGCGAACCGCTCGCCATCGACCGCGAAGCACGCGGCCAGGCCATCCAGGCGGGTGGTGGCCTGGGGATCGTCGAGCACCGTGCGCAAGAGCTCCGGCGTGAAGGGCTCCAGCAGCGCGGCTTGCAGCATGAACCGCCGGGTGTCTTCGGGCTGGGGCTGGAACTGCACCTCGGCGAGGTACGCCTCCGCGCCTGGCTGCAGCCCCAAAGGCCAGGCGGTGGCGGCCTGTCCGCGCGCCGCGGCGTAGGCGGCCGCGGTCGCCGGATCGAAGTGCAAGGCGGCGGGCCCCAGCAGCTTGCCGGTGCCGGCCAACAGCAGGCGCTGGATCGGCCAGCCCAGGCGCTGGCGCGAGGCCACCAGCACGTGCACGTTGGGCGGCAGGCGATCGAGTTGGCCTCCCAGGGCGACGGGGTTGGCGCGGTCGGCGTCGTCCAGCGCCAGCACCAGGCCCTGGGACAGGGTCGAGGCGTGGACCAGGAAGAGGCGCCACAGGACGCGCGAATCGGGCGTGGTGGGGATCGCGGCGAGCACGGCTTCGCCGAAAGCCGGATCGTGGCGGCGCACGCCGGCCACCAAATAAGCGAACAGGGTGGCGGGGTCCGCGTCCAGCTCGTCGAGCGTCAGCCACACCACGGCCTTGCCGGCGGCGGCCAGCTGGGTGGTCAGCTCCAGCAGCGCGGTGGTCTTGCCGTCGCCGGGGCCGGCTTCCAGCAGCACGACGGGCGGGATGGGCGCGACGAGAGGACGGCGCTGCCAGTGTGGCGGCGGCGGCGGGGGGAGCAGCTTCGTTTCCAGGATCACGGCGGCCGACATAGCATGAGGTTCGTACCCAGCCTGTCCCTCGTTTGTCCCCTCCCGTCGGGTATGGTCGTAGGGTGAACAGCACCCCACTTCGAGGAGGAAACCCCATGACGTCAGGTCCCGTCGGCGGCAACGGCAAGCCCACCAAGTTCCCGTCCGCGGGGAACCACGAGCACGATAGCCACGTGAAGCTGGAGGGCGGGAAGCTGAAGCTCGAAAAAGCGGACCACAAGAACGACGAGAAGGGCTTCCCGATCGGCAAGAAGCCCCAGGTGGACCCGGGCTACGCGCCGACCAAGCCCAAGGACAAGAGCGAGTTCCCGAAGGACCTCCCGATCGATGCCGGCTACGGCGTTCCGGCCACCGATAAGGGCGACGACCAGCTGGGCAAGCTGCCGAAGGCCGTAGCGAAGAAGGGCCAGGAGTTCGATAAGACGATCGACGAGGCCTTCGAGAAGCTGGACTAACTCACCCGGGTCGCTGTTGCGCCGCCAGCCGGCGCAGCAGCGTCTGCATCTGGCCCTGCCGCTTGGTGGCGACGGCCAGCTCCTCTTGGATCTGCGGCCATTGCGTGGCCGGAGCGAGCTTGAGGCGCTCCCGCAGCGCCTGGCCGGCCTGCTGCTGGAACAGGTGCTCGTCGGCCACGACCCGGAACATCACCGTGGGATCCGCGTAAAGCGGGTCCCCTTTCGGGTTGTTGATGTAGGCCACGATCGCGGAGAGGCGCTGGCGGCTGGCGTCCGGTGCGGCGACCGGCACCTCCGGAGCAGCGGCCATCATCGCGGGAGCGGGCGGCGGCGGGGCCTCGGCCAGGTCTTCCAGGTCGCGACGCCAACCCTCCCAGGGCGGCGCGACCACCATCGAGGGGAAGAGCTCGTTCAGCACGGGCACGTCCTTGACGGTGGCGGACAGGTGGGCGAGCGGCATCAAGGCGCCGGTGGCCTGGCCTGGATCGTAGGC
>JAQBPE010000481.1 GCA_028287685.1 Cyanobacteria bacterium RYN_339
CGCCGCAGAAGTTGTCCACCATGTGCCAGGCGGAGTTGAACGGCACCTGCACGTGGTGCGCCCGCCCGCGCGGGACCTCCGGGGCATGGAAGCCCACGGCGACCTTGGCGCCGGCCACGGCGGTCAACATGGCGCTGAAGCGCGTCAGGAACTCCGCGTCGATCCACAGATCGAAGCGCCGGCGCCGGCTCGCGGCCACCAGCGCGCCCAAGGAGCGCAGGAAGCCGCCCGGTCCCTTACCCAGCTCCAGCGCCAGCACGTCGTCCACGCCGTCCAGCATGCCCAACAGCTCGCGGTTGGCGGCCTGGCTCACGAAGGTCAGGCGGGCATGCGGGTAGCGCGCGCGCAGCTCCCGGATCGCGGGCGTCATCAGCACGATCGAGCCCATGCCCCAGAACTTCACGAGCGCGATCTCGCGCACGGCGTCGCTCGCCGGCATGGCGACAGGGCGGGCGGGGCTTACGGCGCCCAACAGCGCACACAAGGCCCGGCCCACGCGCTGGTCGATGACCTTCATGGTAGCGATGCGCAAGGGGTTCTCCGCGGGGTCCTGCTTCCAGCCTACCCCTGGTTATTTCTCGGCAAACCGGGCAGCCGACTTGAACGGTTCGGTTAGAACGCCGGGCGCGGGGAAGAATGCCGAGGTATGCGCGTGGCCACCTGGCTGTTCCTGGCCTTCACGGCGCTCTACCTGTTCACGGGCGGGGGCCATTTCTACGCTTCCGACGACGTGCAGAAGCTCGCCGTGCTCGACGCCCTCGCCGACCACCACACCGTCGCGATCCCCGACGGCTGGGTGCGTGGCGCGGGCGGCCTGCGCTACGCCTGGTTCCCGCTGGGCGCGAGCCTGGTGATGCTGCCGGGTTGGCTGTTGGGCAAGCTGGCCGCGCTCGTGCTGCCGGTGCCGGCGGTCTTCGCCGTGCGCTTCTGCGTGGCGATGCAGAACGCCGTGATCTCGGCGGCCCTGGTCACGCTGTTCTTCGCCGCTTGCCGCCGGCTGGGCGCCCCGCGCGGCGGCGCGCTGGTGGCGACCTTGGGGTTGGGGCTGGGCAGCCTGGTCTGGCCCTACGCCAAGACCGCCTGGAGCGAGCCGACCACGGCCCTGGCCCTGTACGGGGGGCTCGCCGCGCTCTGGCTGGCGCGCGAGCGGCCGCGCTGGCTCGTGGTCGCGGGCGTGGGCCTGGCGCTGGCCGTCGCGATTCGGCAGGAGTTCTTGTTGGCGGCCCTGGGGGCCATTGCCTGGTGGTGCTGGCAAACGCGCGGGCGCGGCCTGCTCTGGCTCGCCACGCCGCTCGCGCTGGTGGGCGTGGCCGCCTTGGCCTACGACGCCGTGCGCTACGGCACGCCGTTCAGCTTCCCCAGCTACCACCTGCCGCAGAAGAAGGTCGTGATGGCCGAGGGCCGCTTCAGCTGGTCGCTGCGCAATTTCTACCAGTACACCGTTTCGCCCAACCAGGGCATCTTCTGGTACTCGCCGGTGACGCTCGCCTGCTTCGGCGGCTTCCGCGGCGGCGTGGCGGGGCTGTTGGCCCTCTCGCTCGGGCCGCTTGCGCTCTTCTACATGGCGGGCTGGGGGCTCTCCAGCTGGGCCTGGGGGCTGCGCTACGCCTACGTCTTCGTGCCGGCGCTGGTCTTGCCGCTGGCCTGGGCGCCGCGCAAGCTGGCCACCCCGCTGGTGGCGCTGGGGCTGGGTGTCCAGCTGCTCGCCGTGCTGCACAACCCGCTGGAGCTCTACGAGCGGGAGCTGGCGCGCGTGCCCGGCCTCACGATCCAGCAGCTCATGATCCAGCGCGCCCACGCGCCCTTGTGGCTCGCCGCCAAGGACGCGCCCGCCACCCTGGCGCGCGGCCGCGCCGCGCTCGTGGATCCGCAGCCCGCACCGCCAGGACCGCTGGAGCACCACCAGGGGCTGCCCGACGTCTGGTGGCTGTTGGTGCTGCTCGCGCCGGTGCCACGTGCGCTGGTGGCCGTTGTAGCGGCGCTGATGGCCCTGGCCGGGCTGGTGTCCGCCTGGGCGCTTGCGCGGGCCCTGCGGGCGGAAGCACGCGCGGGGGTGTAGAATATCGCCCCGCGTCCCCATCTGGAGGTAAGCCCTTGATCCGCCTCGTGCCCGCCCTGTTGATCCTGGCCATCGCGCTGCCCGCCCAAGCCCGCGCCCCGCTGTCCGCGCGCCCGGCACCGCAGGCCAGCGCCATCCTGCGCGTGGCCACGCCCACCGGCCCGGTCGCCGAGGTCACGCTCGCCAACGGGCTCAAGGTCTTGCTCAAGGAGAACCACGCGAGCCCGGTCGTCAGCTGGGTCGTGAGCTACAAGGTCGGCAGCCGCAACGAGGGCCCCGGCATCACGGGCAGCGCGCACCTGCTCGAGCACATGATGTTCAAGGGCACCAAGACCCTGGGCAAGGGCCAGGTGGCGCAGATTCTGGACCGCAACGGCGCCAACTCCAACGCCAGCACCTGGCAGGACTGGACGCGCTACTTCGAAACCTACTCCTCCGACCGGCTGGAGTTGGGGCTGATGATCGAGTCGGCGCGCATGCGCGACGCCCTGATCCTCGACAAGGAGCGCCAGAGCGAGATGACGGTGGTGCGCAACGAGCTGGAGCGCGGCGAGAGCGACCCCAACCGCCAGCTCTACTACGCCATGTTCGCGACCGCCTTCAAGGCCCACCCCTACCACCACCCGACGATCGGCTGGCGCAGCGACGTGGAGGGCGTCTCCACCGCCCAGCTCAAGAAGTTCTACGACACCTACTACCAGCCCAACAACGCGGTCGCCGTGCTGGTGGGCGACTTCAAGCTCGAGACCGCCCTGCCGCTGATCCACCGCTACTTCGACCCGCTGCCCAAGGGCCCCACCCCGCCCACCGTGCACACGATCGAGGAGCCGCAACTGGGCGAGCGCCGCGTGGTGCTGCGCCGGCGCGGCCAGACCAACATGCTGCAACTGGGCTTCCACATCCCCGCGGCGAGCTCCAAGGACATCGCGCCCTTGCTGGTGCTCGACTCCGTGCTCTCCAACGGCGTGACGGGGCGCATGTACCAGGCGCTGGTCGAGAAGAAGATCGCGACCTCCGCCTGGACCGACGTGGGCGTGAACCACGACCCCAGCCTGTTCCGCGCGGGCGCCACGCTCGAGCCCGGCGCCGACCACCTCACGGTGGAGCGCGCCCTGATGACGCAGCTCGATGGCGTGAAGGCCGCGCCCGTCACGGCGCTCGAGCTGGCCAAGGCCAAGAGCCAGGCGGAAGCCGACTACGTCTACGAGAACGAGGGCACCCAGGGCGTGGCCTTTTCGCTCGCGAGCTACGCGTGCATCGATCGCTGGCAGCGCGGCGTCCAGCTGCTCGACGAGATCAAGGCCGTGACGGCCGCCGACCTCCAGCGCGTGGCAAAGAGCTACCTGAACGCCGACAACCGCACGGTGGCCTGGTACGTCGGCACGCCCGACGGCCCCGTGCCGCCCGCCGTGAGCAACATGGGCGGCGGCAAGGCGGAGGGCAAGGGCAAGCGCGGCGACATCCACGCGCCTTACGCCTTCGAGCGCCACGACGCCCCGCCCCGTCACACCATCCCGCCCGTCAGGCAAACCCTTTCTAATGGCATGGTGCTGATCACGCTGGAGAACCCGGAGTCGCAGACCGTGGCGCTCGACGGCTATGTCCAGGGCGGCAGCCTGGAGGACCCGACCGACCGCATGGGCGCGGCGTCCGCCACCGCCGCCTTGCTGGACGCGGGCACGGCCAAGCGCACCAAGCTGCAGCTGGCGGAAGACCTCGAGGGCCGCTCCATCAGCCTGGGCTTCAGCGCCGGCACCACCGTCACCAGCCTGAGCGGCCGCTGCCTGGCCAAGGACACCGACCCGCTGTTGGGTGCCCTCGCGGAGACGCTGATGACGCCCACCTTCCCGCAGGCGGAGCTGGACAAGCTCAAGCAGCGCTGGAGCGCCAGCATCCGCCAGGCGGAGGACCAGCCGGGCACGCGCGCGAGCCGCGCCTTCAGCCAGCTGCTCTACCCGCCCGGTCACCCCTTCTACGTCGACGAGCTGGGCAAGCAATTGGCCGACGTGGCCGCGCTCAAGCGCGAGGACCTGGTGGCCTACCACCAGCGCTACCACGGCCCCAACAAGGCGGTATTGGTGCTGGTGGGTAAGCTCAAGGCGGCGGACGTCGCAAGCAAGCTCACCACGCTGTTCGCCGGCTGGCCCAAGGCCGCGGGCGAGACGCCCATGCACATCGCCAACGTGCCCTTGGGCCCCGGCAAGCGCGTGGTGGTGGCGATGCCGGACAAGACCAACGTGGACGTGCGCGTGGGCCACGCCACCCCGCTCGAGCGCACCAGCCCGGACTACCTGGCGGCCTCGCTCGCCAACTTCGTGCTGGGCGGCAGCACGCTCACGGGCCGGCTGGGCCTCAAGCTGCGCGACGAGATGGGGTTGACCTACGGCGTCTCCAGCGGCTTCTCCGCCGGGCTGGGCGGCGGCAACTGGCGCGCGGGCGTGACGGTCAACCCGGCCAACGTCGAGACGGCCCAGGGCGCCCTGGCGGGCGAGCTGACGCGCTTCTTGAAGGACGGCCTGACCGGCCGCGAGCTGGAGTTCGCGCGCTCGGCCTTCATCGGCGGCCAGGCCGTGGGCCTCGCCACCAACGCCGGCATGGCGGGCTCCTTGAGCAACATCGAGCTCTACGGCCTGGGGCTCGACTACTGGGCGCGCTACCCGCGCCTGGTGCGCGCCGTGACGGTGGACGCGGCGAACCAGGCCGCGCGCAAGCTGATCCACCCGGACAAGCTGCACACCGTGATCGTGGGCCCGGTCAAGCCGTGAGGCGCCTCTTGCTCGCGAGCGTCCCGGTACTCACCCTCATCCTGGCCATAGCGCCCAGCGCCCACGCCGCGCGCTCGCTGGCGCGCCCGGCCGTCTCCGTGATGACGCCGGTCGGGCCCGTGACGGACATGGTGCTCGCCAACGGGCTCGAGGTGATCCTGCTCGAGAGCCACGCGAGCCCGGTGGTCTGCTTCAACGTCGTCTACAAGGTGGGCAGCCGCAACGAGGGCGCGGGCGTCACCGGCAGCGCGCACCTGCTCGAGCACATGCTCTTCAAGGGCACCAAATCGTTTGGCAAGGGGCAAATCGCCCAGCTGCTCGCGCGCAACGGCGCGGCCTACAACGCCACCACCTGGACGGACTACACCAACTTCTTCGAGACCTACGCCGCCGACCGGCTGGAATTGGGCTTCACGATCGAGGCGAGCCGCATGCGCGACGCCCTGATCCTGGACGCCGAGCGCCAGCCGGAGATGACGGTCGTGCGCAACGAACTGGAGGGCGACGAGGGCGATCCCGCGAGCTTGCTTTACGCGGAGATCACCCAGCTGGCCTACCGTTCGCACCCCTACCACCACCCCGTGATCGGCTGGCGCCAGGACGTGGAAGGGGTCTCCACCGCCCAGCTCAAGCGGTTCTACGACACCTACTACCAGCCCAACAACGCGGTCGCCGTGCTGGTGGGCGACTTCGTGCCCGAGAAGGCGATCGCCCTCGCCCACAAGTACTTCGACCGCCTGCCGGCGGGCCCGCCGCCGCCGCGCGTGCACACCGTCGAGGAGTCCCAGACCGGCGAGCGCCGCGTCGTGCTGCACCGCCGCGGCGAGACCAACTTGCTGCAGACGGCCTTCCACATCCCGCAGTCGAGCTCCAGCGACCTCGCCCCGCTCTTGGTCACGGACGCGCTGTTGACGACCGGCCAGGCCAGCCGCCTGCACCAGGCGCTGGTGGAGTCGGAGGAGGCCAACAACGTCTGGAGCGAGGTGGGCATCCAGCGCGACAGCTCGCTGGTGCGCATCGGCGTGGACCTGCGCCCGGCCCACGACGGCAAGACCGACCACGCCGACGTGGAGGCCGCGCTCTGGCGCGCGCTCGACCGCATGCGCACCACGCTGGTTTCCCCCCAGGAGCTGGCGCGCGCCAAGCGCCAGACGCTGGCCGCCTACGCCTTCGCCAACGAGGGCGTCGAGGAGGTGGCGC
Source organism: Cyanobacteria bacterium RYN_339 (assembly GCA_028287685.1). Lineage (GTDB taxonomy): Bacteria > Cyanobacteriota > Sericytochromatia > S15B-MN24 > JAQBPE01 > JAQBPE01. The sequence continues at coordinate 6,025 of JAQBPE010000481.1, forward strand.
AGGAGCTGGGCGCCTTCGCCGTGCGCGACCGCTGGCAGCGCGGCTTCGAGCTACAAAGCCAGATCGACGCCGTCTCCAGCTTCGACGTCAACCGCATGATCAAGACCTATTACACGCGCGACAACGCCACCACGGGCTGGTACCTGGCCACGCCCGACGGCCCCTTGCCGCCGGCCCCGGCCAACCTCGGCGGTGGCAAGGCCGTGGGCAACGCCCAGCGCGTCACGGCCGCGCCGGTGCAGGAGTTCGAGCGCCACGCCCTCACGCCGGCGCACCCGCAGAACCCCCAGCGCCTGGTCTTGCCCAACGGGCTGGAGGTCTGGCTGCTGGAACACCCGGAGAGCCGCACGATCGCGCTCGACGGCTTCGTGCGCGCGGGCAGCGCCTTCGACCCGCCCGGCAAGGCCGGCACGGGCGACGCGGTGGCGAACCTGATCGACGCCGGCACCAAGCACCACGGCAAGGTCGGCCTGGCCATCCAGCTCGAGGACGTGGGCGCCACGCTCGACTTCGAAGGGCGCGCGCTGAGCACGGCCTTCGCCGGCCAGTGCATGCCGGCCGACCTCGGGCGGCTGGTGGGGGCGCTGGCCGAGCGGCTGCGCGAGCCCACCTTCCCGGAGGTCGAGCTGGGCCGCCTGGTGAACACCTTGAATTCCAACCTGGCCCAGGCCGACGAGGAGCCGGAAACGCGCGCCCGGCGCGAGCTGTCGCGCGCGATCTTCCCGCCCTCGCACCCGCTCTACCAGCGCACGCCCGCGGAGCAGGCGACGTCGCTCGAGGGCCTCACGCGCGAAGACCTGGTGGCCTTCCACCAGCGCCACTACGGGCCCAACGCCACGGTGGTGGTGCTGGTGGGCAACTTCCGCGTGGCCCAGGCCGAGCTGGCCCTGCGCGAGGCCTTCGCCGACTGGCCGCGCGTGGAGCCGCGCGCCCTCGCCGTGGAGCCGCTGGCGCCCGACGTGGCCACGCACAAGGACATCCCCATGCCCGACAAGACCAGCGTGTTCATGGTGGTGGGCAACGGCACCTCGCTCAAGCGCAACGACCCCCAGTACTACGCCTACGCGCTCGCCAACGAGATCCTGGGCGGCGACACCTGGACCAGCCGGCTGGGCGCCAAGCTGCGCGACGAGCTGGGGCTGACCTACGGCACCTACGCGGAGCTCGACGCGGGGTTGATCCCGGGCGCCTGGGACGCCACCGTGACGGCCAACCCGGCCAACGCCCCGGCGGCGCTCGCGGCGCTGGAGGCGGAGCTCGCGCGCTTCGTGGCGGACGGCGCCACGGCCGACGAGCTGGCCTTCGCCAAGCGCGCGCTGGTGGGCAACCAGGCGCATTTGCTCGCCACCAACAGCGGCATGGCGCGGGCGATCGCGCGCATCGCGATGTTCGACCTGGGCGAGGACTACTGGGCGCGCTACCCGCAACTGGTTAACCAGGCCACGCTCGACGAGGTCAACGCCGCGGCCCGCAAGCTGCTGCACCCGGACGCCGCCCACGTGGTGATCGCGGGGCCCCCCACCGGAGACGCAAAATGAAGCACCTGGGCCTGCTCCTCTGGGCGCTCGTGGGCGCCGGCGCCCTGGGCGTGCTCGCGAGCTCCCACGGCGAGCCCGTGAGCGCGGCCTGGCTGCTGCTCGCCGCCGCCTGCGCCTACGTGATCGGCTACCGCTACTACAGCCGCTGGCTGGCCCGCGACGTCTTCCAGTTGGAGCCGCGCCGGCAGACGCCGGCCCACCGGCTGGAGAACGGCCACGACTACGTGCCGACCGGGCGCTTTGTGGTGTTCGGGCACCATTTCGCGGCGATCGCCGGCGCCGGCCCGCTGGTCGGCCCGATCCTGGCGGCCCAGTACGGCTTCTTGCCCGGCGCGCTGTGGATCCTGGTGGGCGTGGTGCTGGCGGGCGCGGTGCAGGACTTCGTGATCCTGGCGGGCTCGATGCGCCGCGACGGCAAGAGCCTGGGGCAGATGGCCAAGGACGAGTTGGGCCCGGTGGTGGGCTGGCTGACGCTGGTGGCGATCTTCTTGATCTTGGTCATCTTGATCGCCGTGTTGGCGCTGGTGGTGGTCAAGGCGCTCGCCGCGAGCCCCTGGGGCACCTTCACGCTAACGATGACGATCCCTATCGCGCTGTTGGTCGGCTACTACATGCGCGTCTTGCGGCCCGGCAAGGTGATCGAGGCCTCCAGCCTGGGGCTGGTGCTGCTGCTCGTCGCGTTGGTCGGCGGCCAGTGGGTGGCCGCGAGCCCGGTCTGGGGCCCGCTCTTCACGCTCGACGCCAAGACGCTGGCCATCGCCTTGATGGTCTACGGCTTCGCCGCCTCCGTCCTGCCCGTCTGGCTCTTGCTCGCCCCGCGCGACTACCTCAGCACCTTCGTGAAGGTCGGCACCGTGGCCCTGATGGCCGTGGGCGTGCTCGTGACCCTGCCCACCCTGCAACTGCCCGCCGTCACCCGCTTCGTGGACGGCAGCGGCCCGGTCGTGGCGGGCCCCTTGTGGCCCTTCTGCTTCCTCACGATCGCCTGCGGCGCGATCAGCGGCTTCCATGCGCTGGTCTGCAGCGGCACCTCGCCCAAGCTGCTCGACCGCGAGGACGACGCACGGCTGGTGGGCTATGGCGGCATGTTGATGGAGTCGTTCGTCGCGATCATGGCGCTGGTGGCCGCCGCCAGCCTGAGCCCCGGCGTCTACTTCGCCGTGAACGCCCCGCTCGCCGCCACGGGCGCCACGCCGGAACTGGTGGCCGCCACCGTCAGCGGCTGGGGCTTCCCGCTGCGTGTGGGCGAGCTCGAGGCGCTCGCCAAGGAGGTGGGCGAAACCTCGCTCTACCACCGCACCGGCGGCGCGCCCACCTTCGCGCTGGGCGTCGCCACGATCTTCGGTCGCATGCTGGGCGGCCCGGGCATGCTCGGGCTGTGGTACCACTTCGCGATCATGTTCGAGGCGCTCTTCATCCTCACCACGATCGACGCCGGCACGCGCGTGGGGCGCTTCCTGATGCAGGACCTGTTCGCACAGGTGTCGCCCCGCTGGGGCGAGACCAGCTGGCAGCCCGGCGTGTGGCTGGCAAGCGCCCTGGTGGTGGCCGGCTGGGGCACCTTCCTCTACCAGGGCGTGGTGGACCCGCTGGGCGGCATCAACTCGCTCTGGCCGCTGTTCGGCCTGGCCAACCAGCTGCTGGCGGCGATCGCCCTGGCCGTGGGCACCACGATCTTGCTCAAGATGGGGCGCGGCAAGGTCGCGCTCGTGACCGGGCTGCCCCTGGTGCTGGTCGCCGTGATCACCTTCTGGGCCGGCGCGATCAAGGTCTTCGACCCCGATCCCAGGCTGGGCTTCCTGGCCCACCGCGCGGTGGCGCTGGCCGGCAAGCTGCCCGCCGCCCTGCAGCCCCAGGCCGGCGCGCTCGCGCGCAACGACTTGCTGAACGCCAGCATGGCGCTGGTGTTCATGGCCATGACCGTGGCGATCTTGGCCCTGTCCGCGCGCCGCTGGTGGGCAATCGCGAGCGGCCGCGAGCGGCCCGTGCCGGTGGAGTCGCCCCCCGTGTACCACCCCGAGCCGGAGGTCGCCGTATGACGGCCTGGCTGCGGCGGGCCTGGCAGTTCCTGCGCGAGGTCTCGGGCGAAGCCGCCCTGGAGCGGCGCCTGCAGGCCTGCGGCTGCGCCAAGGCGGCATTGGCGGGTGAGGCCGACAAGCCCCGCTGCTGCTAACCCAAGCAGCAAAAGGCCGGGCCCCCAACGGAGGCCCGGCCCTGGCGAACTTCGCCTTTACTTGAAGAGCGAGAGGATGCTCTGCGGCTGCGCGTTGGCCTGGGCCAGCATCGCGGTCGACGACTGCATCATGATCTGGTTGCGGGTGAGGGTGGTCATCTCGTCGGCCATGTCCACGTCGCGGATGCGGCTTTCCGCGGCGGCGATGTTCTCGCGGCTGACGCCCAC
>JAQBPE010000016.1 GCA_028287685.1 Cyanobacteria bacterium RYN_339
CGCCATGCTCGCGGCCGCGCGGGCCTTCAGCCCTTCGTCCGGCGCAAGTGCCTCGGCCTCGATATAGCCGGCGAGGGCTTCCGGGTACTTCCCCTGCATCTGGAGACACTTGGCCCGGCCGATCAGCGCGCGGGCGGCGTCCTCCGGCGGGGGAGCCAGGGCCAGGGCCAGGTCGTAGGCTTCCAGGGCGTCCGGCAGCTGGTCCGCGAACCGGGCGGCTTCGGCCAGGGGGAGGGCGATCGCCAGCCGCTCGCCGACCTCCGCCGTCGCCGGCAGCCGATGCAAGGCCGAGCGCAGCCACGCAAGCGCCGCCGCCGGGGCGGCTAGCGCCAAGGTCCGGCGCCCCGCCTCGCCGGCCAGCCGGGCGGCCAGGCCACCGTCGTTGCCTTGCAAGGCCAGGCGCGCGGCCAGCAACAAGTCATCCGGTTCGCGAGATACCCGGTCCAGCACCGTCGCCAGGCGGCTGCTGACGCCTGGCGTGGGCAGCCGCCACACCGCCGGGACGCCGGGCGCCAGGCGCGCCCGCCCACCCTGAATCCACAGCACGCCGGCGGCCGCCAGCTCCTCGGCCACGGTAACGTAGTCGTGCAACCTCGCGCCGCTTGCCAGGACCGGCAAGGGGAGGGCGCCCGGCACGATCGCCGCCACGGCGGCCAGCCGCTTGGCCTTGCCGGACAAGCCCGCCAGGCGTTGCGCCCAAGCTCGGGACAGCGCCTCGCCGGCTTCGACCGGCCGGGCGCCGGGCTGCAGCGTCCAGCCCACCGGACCCGGCACCAGCCCGCCCGACGCCACCAGGTGCTCCAGTGTCAGGTCCAACAGCAGCGGGCTGCCACCGGCCGCCGTTCCCAGGGCCTCGGCCAGGCCCACCGGGGGAGTGCCGGCCAACCGGCTGGCCAGCCATTCCTGCGTCTCGGCCTCCCCGAACGGCGCCAGCAAGCCGGGCTCCGGGGCATTCAGGGCCATCGCGACCGCCAGCGGCGCGTTCGGCTGGGTGCGCCGGACCAGCGCCAGGAAGGCCTGGCTGGTCTCGTCGGCCAGGTGCCAGTCGTCGAACCCCAACGCCAGCCCGTCCACGGCCACGGCCGCTGCCGCCAGCGCTTCCGCAGCTGCCGCGAAGATCGCCGCCTGCCGGGCCGTAGGCTCCAGATCGGCGAGCGTAGGCTCGCCCGCCAGCCAGGCCGCGACCACCGCGTCCGGCGGCTGCGCCGCCAGGGCCAGGGCCTGGGCCACCACGGCCCGGACCGGTGCCCCAGGGAGGCCGGCGTCCGAGAAACAGGCCGCCCCGGCCCAGGCGCGGCCGGCCAATTGCGCCGCCAACCGCAGCTCTTCCAAGGCCCGTGTCTTGCCCAAGCCCGGCGCACCGCCCAGCTCCACGACGTCGAGCCGTCTGCCCGCCAGCGCAGCTTGCCAGGCCGTCACCATGGCCTCGCGGCCCACGAAGGCGCCGCCCCGCAGGCCCAAGACCACGGGCGGCTCCGGTTCGCCGGCCAGCCAGGCCCGCACCGCGGCAGCCGTTGGACGATCGGCCGGTTCCTTGGCCAACAGCCTGGCCACCAGGGGGCCGAGCGGGCCGGCGACGGGCGGCACGGGGGCCTGCAAGTGCCCGCGGACGATTTCGCCCGCGGACCCGGCAAAGGGCAGCCGGCCTTCGATCAACTCGAAGGCCATCACCCCCAGCGCGTAGAGGTCGGCGGCCGGCTCGACGGGCGCGCGCCGAAGGGCCTCGGGCGCCAGGTAGGCCAGGGAGCCGGCGACCTCGAGCCGGGGCCGACCGGCAGCCCCCATCAGCCCAACGTCCAGGATCATGAACCTGGCGGGGCCGGCCAGCACGTTCTCGGGCTTGAGGTCGCCGTGCACCATCCCCAGGCCATGCAGGTAGGCCAGCGCGTCGGCCAGGTCGGCCAACACGCGCGAGGCGTCGTGGCCCGCTCCCACGGCCGGCCCCTCCACCAGCGCCATGCTATAGAACGGCAGGCCCGCGTCCGTCATCCCCCGTTCGTAGACCCGCGGGAAGCCCGGGTGATCCAGGCGGCCCAGGCGGCGGAACTCGTCCGCCAGCTGCCAGGCCATGTCGGCACGCGTCGCCAGGGCGGGCGCCAGGATCTTGACCGCCACCCGCCGGCCGGCGCCATCGATGGCGCGCAGGACCTCGCCGAAGGCGCCCCGTCCCAGCAAGGCGACTTGCGTGAACGTGGGCGGCAGGGAGGGGATGGCTGGGTCGCCGCTCAACAGGGCCTCGTGCTCCATTCCGGGCGCCAAGCCCCGTGATATACTGGCCCAGCTTACCCGAGCCCTTCACCGGAGATCAACCCATCGAGCGTCGACCCGCGGCCCGCGGCTCCGCAACCCTGACGGGAACCGAGGCGTTCCTCGCCGCCCAGCGCCAGCGCGCCCACCGGCTGGTGGTCTTTACGGACGAGCTGGTGCACAACGTGCGGCGGGAGTTCGGTGCCTGTTGGCTGCCCAGGCCCGGCGGCCGGCCCAACCCTGCCGCGGACGCCCTGGTGCGCGCGGCGGATGCCTGCAAGGAAGAGGCCGCCAACGTGCGCGCCTTCCTCGACTACCTGGCGGACAAGCCCACGGTGGAGGCCCTGACCGCGCTCGGCGCCTTCGACGCGGAACGCTTGATCCGGCCGGCGCGCGAGTTGCAGGCCCGCGCGGACGAGCTGCGCGCCCGGCGGCCGGCCCCGCGGCCCGCCGCGGCCCCTCCCCCGCCGGCCCAGCCTGCCGCCCAGCTCGCCGGGCAGATGAAGGGCTGGCTGCAGCGATGGGCCAACGTGGCGGCGCCCGACGAGCGGCCCGCGGCCGTGCCCCGCCCGGATCCCGTCGCCGAACGTGCGCGCCAGACCTTCGATGCCGCCCGGAAGTTCGCCTCGCAGGTACTGGCCTACGTTTCGCCGCGCCTGAACGTGCTGCAAGTCGCGTTGAAGTCCACGGGCCTGCCAGGCAAGCGCAAGCCCTTCGACGAGATCAAGCGCGAGTTGCACCCGGCCGCAGTGGCCGCCGGCGTGCCGGAAGGCCAGCTTTCGTTCCTGCCCCCGCTCGTGAAGCTGCTCTACGGCGACATGGGCCCCGTGCGCACGATCCACGTCGCGCTGGTGCAGTGGGAGGAACTGCGCGGGCTCGACGGCGACGCCGAGGTGCTGGCAGGCGTGATGGCGACGGCCCCGCCGCCGCGGGCCGGCGAGCTGCTGCGCGAGTTCGACGTGGGCAAGTACCGGGCCTCGATCTACCCGCTCAGCCACTTGCACGTGAGCTTCGCCCCCATCCCGTATGCACGTGACCTGTTCCCCGCTCCCATCAAGGAAGCGGGTATAAGATCCATCCGACCCAACGCCTGAAGAGGAGCTCCCGTATGACCGGCAATGTAGGCGGCATCCGCCCCGGCACCCCCTCTCCAGACGATGCGCGCCGGGCGGCCGAAGCCGCACGCACCGCGCCCGCCGCGCCGCCCCCGCCCAAACCGTCCGCCCCCACGCCGGCAGGCGACCGCAGCGGGCTGGACGCCGGCCGCACGGGCCTGGAGGCCCAGGCCGGCCCGCTGGGCCACCAAGACATGGCCAGCGGCCCCGCCGGCGCGGCGGACGATATGGACGGGTTCGACGGATTCGGCGTGGCCCCCGCCGCTGCGCCCCTGACGGCCGGCGCCAAGGCCGCGGTGGACTACGTCGGCGCCACCCTCGCGCAGCTCCAAGGCCCGCCGGCCAAGGCCGCGGAGGCCACGGCGGCGCTGCTGGGCAACCCCCAGCAGTTCGCGGACCAGCTGAAAGTATTGCAGGGCCTGCAAGGCACGCCCGGCTTCGACGCCATCCGCGCCCAGGTGGACCAGATCGCGGCCCTGGCGACCCCGGCGAACCTGGCCAAGAACCTGGGCGAAGGCCCGTTCTCCAAGGAAACGATCACGAACCTCGCCCGCCTGCGCGCGATCGACGACCCCGCGCTCCAGGGCGCGCTCGACAAGGCGGCGCTGGCCATCCTGCCCAAGCTTGCCCCCGGCGACTTCGATGAGGCCACGGCCGTGCTGGTGAGCCCGCTCGCCAACAAGCCCGACCCGGCGACCCAGCAGGCGCTGGGCGCCAAGGTAGAGGAATGGGCGCGCCAGGCCTACGACGCCACCGTGGGCGACAAGCACAGCGAGAAGGGCGTGAAGAAGGGCCTGGAGGAGTTCCAGCAACAGCTCGCGTCGTTGGCGGAGAAGACCGGCCTGGGCCCCAAGATCGAGGCCGCGGCAGGGACGGTGTTGAATGCCAAGAAGGACGACATCGAGCACAAATCCAAGGAGAACCGCAGCCTGTGGGACCGCGTCACGGGCGGCATCAGCGGCCTGATCGAGGGCGTGACGAGCGGCCTGGGCAAGGCCCTCAAGTTCGCCACGGACGGCATCGGCAAGGTGGCGCACTTCGCCATCAACGTGACAGGCAAGATCCAGACGTTCGGCCTGGACCTGGGCGCGGCCGCGCTGGATGCGGTCGGCGCCGACGGCGCGGCCAAGACCGTGCGCGGGGCCAGCGAGTTCGTAAAGAAGACCTACGACGCCGTGGGCAACCAGGTCCAGCTCTTCGCGGAGGGTGCGGGCTCCGCGTTCCGAGACACCGTGACGGGCCTGGGCGCCACCATCGCCCACCCCATCCAGACGATCGAGGGCATCGCGCACCTGGTGACGCACCCCGGCGAGATCCCCAAGGTGGCGAAGGCGCTCTGGGACACGGCCACGGAGAAGGGCCCGGCCTATGCGCTGGGCTATCTGGCCGGCAACGTGGTGCCCGCCTTGCTGTCAGGCGGCAGTAGCACGGAAGCCTCGCTCGGGGCCCGCATCGGGGCGATCGCCGGCGAGTCGGAGGTCTTGACCAACGTGGCCCGCATCGCCGGCGAGGTCGGCGAGGCCGCCCGGGCCACCCGGCTTGGCTCGCTCGCCGTGGACGGGTACTCCGCCGCCGCCAAAGTGGCGGGCCGCGTCACGGAGTTCACGTCCGTGCCGTTCAAGGCCGTGGGCAAGTTAGTGGGCAAGAGCGAGCAAATCGAGCAGGTCGTGGCCTTCGTGCGGAGCGCGGGCGAGGCGCTGGGCGATTCACCGCTCGGCAAGACGGTCGAGCGGCTCAAGGGCGCCTACGAAGAGCGCGTTGCGACAATCAACACATCCATCGAGAAGGCGCTGAAGGCTGGCGTCAACGGCCTCGAAGACACGGGGCTCGGGAAGCGGATCGTGGCAGCCACGGAGAGCCGGGTACCGCAAGCGGTAGAGCGCGCCGCCACCCGATCCGTGGAAGCGGAAGCGCTGACAAAGGTGGATCGCGGGATCGGCATCGTCGCCGAGACGGAGACCGAGCGCGGCGTGCTCGAGTCGACGGGGATGTCGATCGACGAAGTCCGGGAGGCAAACGCCAAGGGGCTGGGAAAGAACGCCGGGATGGAAGCAAATGACCGGCTGTTCGTAGGGGCCACGCCGGAGCACGATGCGGGGATTGCGAACCTGGAGGACCCCAGGACCACCCGGTACCGGAAGCAGTTCAAGAACCCTCCGCCTGACGTGGCGAATATCGAAGGCGTCACGGTGGAGCAAGGCACGTACTTGAGAGGTGCGCGCGGCCATGGCGGTTCGATGGCCACCTTGAAGGCGGACGTCTCGAACCCAAAGCTCGCCAAGGCGATCGAGGAAGCCAGGGCGCTCGGCGCTGATGGCTCGCTGACCCAAGCCCAAAAGCTCCAGTTCGTGAGGGATGCCGTCGGTGGAACGGAAGGTCAGGCAGGCCTGTTCCGGGCGGCGTCCACTGACGCGGACACGCAACGGATCTTCGAGGAGGTCAACGCCGTGGGCAAGGGCGAGAAGTACCGTGCCAACAGCAACGGGCTCTTCCTCGATGCCGGCGTGGGCGATTGCCGTAACTATGCCGTCGCTTCCCAACATCTCCTGCAGGAAGCCGTTCCGGAACTAAACCCTCGCATCATCTATGTGGCTACCGCCGAGAAGACCGCCAACGGCCTGACGGTCGGCGTGAACCATGCCATCAACGTGATCACGGTCGACGGCGAGGAAATCGTCTTCGATTCCATCTTGCCCCACCTCTCCGGCATCAAGCTGAAGGAGTTCGTGAACGAAGGCGTCTTCGGCCGGATTTACCGGCCGCTGGAGGGAAGCTTCGATGAGATCGGCGATATCTGGGCAGGCGCCGGCACGGCGTTCAACACCGTGCCGGGTACCGTCGCGGCGGCTGGCCAGCTGGGCCAGCAGCGGTAAGGGGCGGCCTAGGCCTTCTTGCCGAAGGCCGCGTCCACCAGCCCAGTCAGGGAGCTGACGACCGGCGCGGGCACCGGGAACTGGCGGTCGGCATGGTTGGCCGCCAGCTTGGTGACCAGGGCCTGGAGCTTGCCCTCGAAGGTCTGGCGCAGATCGTCGCGCATGTACCGGCCCATCTGCTCCACCAGCGCGGACGCCGAAAGCAAGGCCATCCAGGCCTCGATCGGGTCGCGCTCGATCGGGGCCAACTGGCGGCCGTCAGGCAGGGCCTCGCCCAGGTGCAGCGCCGCGGCGGAAAGCAGGGCTTCCAGCGACGTGACGACGATTTCGGCGACTTTGAAGGGGGCAAGTTCTGACATGCGCTTATCCTACCCGTCCAGCCGGTGGACGGCACGGGCCCGCCCCAACAGCGCGGGGACCAGGCCCTCCAAGGGCTCTACGGCTTCGACGATGCGGCTATGGATGCCCTCGCGCATTGGGACGGGGAAAGGGGCCACGAAGTAGACCCAATACTTCGTCTGGATGGGCAGCTTGCCGGCCTGGTTCTCCATCACGGCCGCCGTCAGCCAATCGCCGAAGTTCAGGATCTCCGAGATGGGCCGGGTGACGACGGAATAAGCCCGGAACCGCTCGGTCTTGATGTCCTGCTGGACGCCCCGCACGATCGTGAACTCGTCGCCGGCCACGAAGATGTAGTCGCCCAGGTTGTAGCCCACGTCTTTGAAGTGGACGACGTAGATCAGGTAGGCGAACCAAAGCGGGAAAGTCAGGACGGCCACCATCGACAAAACGATCGGGATGACCATGATCGGCGGGATGCACAGGACGAGGGTGCCGACCAGCAGCCACTTGGCAGGTGGCTGGGGCGTGACGCTGGCGCGGAAGATGGCATCCGGGAGACGGCCTTCGAGACAGGCGGCAAAGAGCCCGTCGAGGGTGTCGAACCGTTGGCCCTTGATCTTCATGAGGTGCGGATGGCCTCCCAGGCGGCGATGCGATCTTTCAAGACCTCGTAGGCGCCGTGGAAGACCTGGTCCGGCAGGCCCATGGCCCGTTTGGTGGCGGCATCGCGGTCCAAGGGGTGGCGATCTCGCTCCAGCAAGCGCACCGCGTTGAACCCTAACGCCGGCAGGAAGTAGACCGATGACGAGGGGATGGGCCAATCCGAGCCATGGAAGATCCGGTTGACGTACTTGTCGGCGCCGAAGCGCTTGAGTTGGTGCCAGCGCAACAACGAGCAGAACGCAGACGTGTCGCCGTAGACGTTCTCGTAGCGCTCCATCAGCGAGATGAAGTTGCCGGAGTAGTCATGGCCCGGAAAGACCAACGACCCGGTCCCGCAGTGGCTGAAGAACACGGGGATGCCTCGCTTTACGACGGGCTCGTAGAGCAAGGGATCCCCCAAGCGCTGTTCCATGCCGGGAAAGGTGTGTTCGCAACCCGAATGGGCGATCACGGGCAACCTGAGTTCTTTCAATAGATCGTAGAAGGGCTCGTAGGCCTTGTTCGAAGCATCGAACTTCTGCAGAGGGCCCAGCCACTTCAGCGCCACAGCCTGGGGACCCCACCGGGTCAGTTCTTCCAGGGCGTCCTTGCGCTGGGGATTGATCGAAATCACCGGCAGCAGCTTGGGCGAAGCCTTGCAGACCTCGAACACGTAGCCGTTGGGCACGTAAAGGTGCGACTCCGCCGGCAGCAGCTCGCCCGCGCCATCATAGACCCCGTCCATGGCGAAGATGCAGGCGTAGTCCAACTCCTTCGAGGTTTCGAGCAACGTCGCCAGGCGTTCGGCGTAGCGGCGCGTGCTCTCGACCGGCTCGCGGTCGTCGATCTTCAGCGTCCGCTTGAGTGCGTGGTACACGATCGAGCGCCGCATCTTGGGCGACACGAAGCAGCCGCCGCCGATGCCCGCCAGGTGGACGTGCAGGTCGATCCTCACAGCCGGAAGTCTACCTGTTTCTCGCGCTCCGGCCCGGGCTCGCCACCCTTGGCCGCGCGCTGCCGCACGGCCTGGATCCAGAGGTTCGCGGTGTCCGCAGGGGCGGAGGTGAAGTTGGCGCCGAAGCGCTTGATCATCTGGCCTTGGTTCACCAGCACGCCCATGTCCTGATCGAGCACCACCTTGCCGACGTGCGGCATGAACGGCTTCATCAGCCCCGTCAGCCAGCCCATCTTCCACGTGAGGTAGACGTAAATCCGCGTCACGTACTCCTCTTCCGGCGTGCAAATCTGGAAGCCCGTGATGGCCTTGTCGGGGCCGAAGCCGTAGGCCACCTGCACGATCGACGGCAGGATGAAGCGGTCCTGGTGCGTGACGCGATCGCCCTTGCGCACCAGCAGCTTGGCCAGCAGGCTGTCCGCCTGGTTCTCCTCGTCGATGTCGATCACCACGCCATCTGCCACCATCCGGACTTGCGTGCGCGCCATGTGGCTGGCCGGCGTGCGGAAGAGGCCGCCGTGCACGTAGCCGGTGTGCGGGCAGTCGATGAAGTTCTCGATGCAGTTGTCCACGGCGTTGGGGATCACGCTTTCCATGCGGGCGTTCTGCCAGCCCGGCTCGTTGCGGTGCGGCAGCTTGAAGGGCTGGCGATCGCCAGGCGACTCCTCGCCCACCCAGACCCACACGTAGCCGTCCTGCTCGACCACGGGGTAGGTCGGGGCCTTGGCATTCGAGGGGATCGCATCGCTGCCGGCCAGCGACGGGATGTGGACGCAAGCGCCCTCGCCGTTGAACTCCCAGCCGTGATACGGGCAGCGCAGCTTGCCGTCCACCACGCAGCCGCCCGATAGCTGCACGTTGCGGTGCGGGCAGCGATCGGCCAGCACGGCGGCCTTGCCCGTGGCGTCGCGGAACAGCACCAGCGGCTCGCCCAGGATCTGGCGGGCCAGCGGCTTGGTGGTCAACTTGGCCGCGTCGGCGGCAACATACCAGTAATTGCGCATCAATTCCCAGTTTACCTTGGATCGGGTATGTTGGGACCATGCATTCGATCCGCCCCTTGCTGGCTTCCCTGTTGACCTTGGCGCTTGCGGCTCCCGCCTTTGCCCGCGCGTCGAACGAGGTCAACGTCTTCGCCTGGCAGGCCACCAAGGCCGGAGCCAAGCCAGACATCCTGGTCGGCACCATGCACGTGGCGGTGGGCGGCGGCCAGCACCTGCCGGCGGCCTTGCTGGCGAAGCTCAAGACGGCAACGCGCTTCGCGATGGAGGTGGACCTCAAGTCCGTGAACCCCGCCAGCGTGGCCCACTACATCACCTTGGCGCCGACGGACAGCCTCAAGAAGCAAATGAAGCCCGCGGCCTGGGCCAAGCTGGTGGCGCTGGGCGGCAAGCATGGCCTGGAGGCGGATCAGATCGACCACCTGGCGCCCTGGTACATCGGCATGGCCTTCCTGGACATCACCCCGCCCGCGGACCAGCTGATGGACGCGCTGCTGCGCGAGGCAGCCGAACGCGGCAGGTTGCCCACGCTGTTCCTGGAGACCGCGGACGACCAGTTCAAGGCGCTCTCCAGCGTGACGCGCAAGGAGGAGCTGGCCCAGCTCCAAGAGCTGCTGGACAACCCGTCACAGCCCAAGGAAGAGCTGGCGCAGCTGACCAAGGCTTACATGGGCGGGGACCTGGAGGGCGTGAAGAAGCTGCTCTTCGAGCCGGACCGCATCAAGCAATACCCGGACTTCTACAAGAAGCTCTTCTACGACCGCAACGCGCGCTGGACGCCCAAGCTGACGGCGATGCTGGCCAAGGACGACGCCTTCGTGGCCGTGGGGCTAGGGCACTTGATCGGGGCGAAGGGCCTGCTGGCGGTGCTCGAGAAGCAGGGCTACAAGGTCACGCCGCTGCCGCTCTAAGGCGAGATCTTCGAGACCGTGTTGTTGTCGTAGTTCGCCGTCCAGCAGTTGCCCGCAGGGTCGAACGTCATGATCCAGGGGCCGCCGGGCACCGCGATGGTCGAGAGCTTCAAGCCCGCCGGCGAGAAGCGTGTTACGAAGTTGCCGACATAGGCCGCCACCCAGGCGTTGCCCAGGGCGTCGAAGGCCGTGTACCAGGCCCCCGCGCCGATGCTGCGGGTGGCGATGGTCTCGCCGGCGGGCGAGAGCACGGTCACGTCCTCGGGGTGCCCGCTGGAGGGGTTGGGCGTGCCGGAGGGAGTCAGGTGACTGTTGGCCACCCAAACGTTCCCTTGCGGATCGATGGCCACACCCAAGGGCCCGCCGCCCACGGGGAAGGTGCCCAGTAGCTGACCGTCGGGGGCGAGCTTGGAGACGGTGTTGTCCAGCTCGTTCGTGACCCAGCAGTTGCCCTGGGCATCGAAGGCCAGCTCTTCCGGACTGCGGCCGGTCTGGAACGTGCCCAACGTCTGGCCAGAGGGCGCCAGCTTGGAGACGTTGTTGCTGCCCGGGTTCGCCACCCACAGGTTGCCCTGGGGGTCGAACGAGGCCAGGCCGAAATCCAACCCGGTGCCGACCGGGTAAGTGCCCGCCATGACGCCGGACGGGGACAGGATGCTGACGCTCGCGTCGCCCTGGTTGCCCACCCAGGCGTTGCCCTGGGCGTCGATGGCGAGGCCGCAGGGGCTGGTGCGCGCCCCGAAGGTGCCCAGCAATTGGCCATTGGGCGAAAGCTTGGTCACGTTGTTGGTGCCATGGTTCGCCACCCACAGGTTGCCTTGTGGATCGAAGGCCAGCTGGGACGGCTGCGACCCGGTGGCATAGCTGCCCAGGATGGTGGCGGACGGGACCAGCGTGAAGGACTGGGGCGCCGCCGCCACCTCGTTGCCCAACGTGACCGTGACGGCCCCGGTGTTGGACTGGGCGGGCACGGCCACCTTGAGTTGGGTCGCGCTGGCCGAGATCACCGTCCCGGCGGTGCTGCCGCCCACCGTGACCTGGGCGGCCGAGGTGAAGCCGGTCCCGGTCAAGGTCAGCACGGTGCCGGCCGAGCCGCTGATGGGGCTCAGGTCCGTGATCGTCAGGGGCACGGGTGTGGGCGTGGGCAAGGGGGCCGGCGCGCTGCCGCCGCCGCCGCTGCCCCCCGAGGAGCCGGACGAGGACGCTGCCGCGGTAGGCGTGGGCGTGGGCGTGGGGCTCGCACGCAGGGCGTCGAGCATCTTGGCGGCCTGGTCATCCGGCAGGAGCGCGGCGGCGACGACGTCCCGGGCGGTGAGCGTGTTGGCGATCAGCTTGGCAAGGGCCTGGGGATCGTCGGCCAGCCCCGTCGTGGCAACCTTCTTGGCAACCAGCGTCGTAGCAGGGTCGATGTCGACCACCAGGTCGCCGCTGCCGCGCGGCGCTACCGCGGCCAGGGTGAGCGAACGGCCTTCGGCCTGGTAGGTGGCGCGCAAGAAGATGCGCGGGCCGGACGGCGCCAAGGCCTTGAAGGCGAAGCGCCCCTGGGCGTCCGTGGTGGTGGGCTCGGCCAGGGCCTTGCCGGCCTCATCGAGCACCTTGACGCCGGCGCCCGCGACAGGAGCCGTCAGTTGGGCCAGGGCCAGCAGGCGCAGGCCGCCGGCGTTGTTGGCGATGATGCCGGCCGCGTTGTTCGCGACGAGCCCCGGTGCGGGTCCCAACAGCGTGCCGGTCAAGCCGCCCGCGTTGTTGGCGATGATGGAACCGCCGTTGTTGCCCAGCACGTTCGCGCCGTTGCCGCCAGCGATGCGGGACGCCGCCACGGGCTCCGCCACCTGGGCGGCCTGGGAAACGGCCAGCGTGGCGGGGTGCGACACGGTGCAGCCTGCCAGGCAGGCAGCCAGGAGGATCCAGGTCTGGAAGCGGCGGGCATTCTGCATCACTTGCTTCCTTGTACCCGCAAAGCCGGGATAGCCCTGAGCGCCCTCGATAGCCATCGCAACGCGGTATACTGGACCTATGCCGATTGTCCGTTACACCTTCGACCTCACCCGCCCCCACACCCACCTGATCCGCGTGGAGATGGAGGTGCCCGCCCACGTGGAAGGGCACCTGGATTTGGTCCTGCCCGCGTGGCTGCCCGGCGCCTACAAGATCTTCGACAACGCGCGCAACATCCGCAACTTCGCGGCCGAGGACCTGGATGGCTACGCGCTGCCCTGGGAGCGCGTCGACTGGCAGACCTGGCGCGTCACGGACGGCGGCTCCGGCGCCACCGTGAGCTACGAGGTCTTCGCCAACAAGCCGGAGATCCACCAGGGGCAGCTGAACGCGCACCACGGCTTCCTCAACCCGGGCGTGCTGGGCCTCTACGTCGATGGCCACAAG
>JAQBPE010000134.1 GCA_028287685.1 Cyanobacteria bacterium RYN_339
CGGGCGGCTCCGGCAGGTCGGCGGCCTCCTGCCAGACGGCGAGCGCGCGCGCCGGCATCCCGGCCGCGCGGTAGTGTTCGCCGGCCGCCAGGGCGTAGCGTTGGCCGCGGGCCGCGTCCCCGGCCCGCAGGAAGTGGTGGGCCAGCACCGCCGGGCCGGGGTCGAGCGGCTCGAGCGCCGCACCGCAACGTTGGTGCAGCTCCCGCCGCGTGCCGGCGGGGATGGCGCCGTAGACGGCCTCGCGCAGGCGGTCGTGCGGCAGGCGGTAGCCTTGCTCGCCCGCCACCAGGAACTGGCGCTCCAGCAGCGGCTCCACGGCCGCCAGGTAGGCGTCGTCGGGCAGGCCACTGGCGCGCGCCAACACCTCTCGCAAGGGGGCCGGGCCGAGCACGGCAGCCAACCGCAGCAGCGCGGCCGACTCGGGCGGGAGGTTGGCGGCCCGGCGCAGGACGGCGGCCTCCGCGGCTTCCGGCAGGTCAACGCGCACCAACTCGCGGGCCAGGCGCCACTGGCCGCGGCGCCTCACCAACAAGCCTTCTTCCACCAGGTGGCGCAGGGTCTCGCCCACGAAGAAGGCGTTGCCACCGGTCGTCTCGTGCACCATGCGGGCGAACGAAGGTGGCAGGTCCGCGGGGTGCAGCAGGGCAGCCAACAAGGCGTCCGCGCGATCGCGGGTGAGCGGGGCGAGGCGCAGGACCGTCGCCAGGCCTTCCTCGGCCGCGTGCCACGCGCCGTGGCCCGGCGGGGCTTCCTCCGGGCGGAGGGTGGCTAGCCACAGCACGCGCTCGTTCGCCAACAGCCGCATGCAGGCGTTGATGGCTTCCAGGCTGGCGGCGTCGCCCCATTGGAGGTCGTCCACCACCACCAGCAGTGGCGCGCGCTCCGCTAGCCGGCGGGCCAGCTCCGCGTGGAAGCTGGCCTTGTCGTGGCCGGCTTCGACCGGGCCCCAGATTTCCGTGACCGCCTGCAAGGGCTCCGCCGCATCCGGCCGGCAACGCGCGGCGACGGCCTCCACGTCTTCGCGGCGGGCGGCCCAGACGGCCTCCTGCACCAGCCGGCTCTTGCCCACGCCGGGCGGCGCGGCCACGATCACGGCCCGGCCCTGCCCGGCCAGCACGTCGCGCAGCGCGTCCGCCAAGGTGGCCAGCTCTTGCTCGCGGCCCACCAGGCGCTCCGTGGCCAGCTGGGGCGGGCCTTCCAGCTCGTCGCCGGGCTCCAGGTCGCCCGCAGCTTCGAGCAGGATGGCCACGGCCTGCGCGTCGGGTGGGCGATCGCCCGGCGCCTTGCGCAACAGGGCCGCCACCACGGCGACGAGCTCCGGCGGCGCCGCCAGCGGCGGGGGCGGGGCGTGCAGCTGGGCGCGCAGCACCTCCGCGGGCGTGCCGGCGAAGGGCGGGTGGCCCGTCAACAGCTCGTAGGCCAGGCAGCCCAGGGCGTAGAGGTCCGTGGCGGCGGTGATCACGCCGCCGGCGATGGCCTCCGGCGCCAGGTACGCGGGCGTGCCGGTCACGGCCTTGCCGTCCGCCGCCTCCCCGGCCGGCGCCACCAGCCCGAAGTCCAACAGCACCGGGCTGCCGTCCGGCGTGATGCGCACGTTGGCCGCCTTGACGTCGCGGTGGACGTAACCCCGCGCATGCAGCACCGC
The DNA here is from genome assembly GCA_028287685.1 of Cyanobacteria bacterium RYN_339. GTDB lineage: Bacteria > Cyanobacteriota > Sericytochromatia > S15B-MN24 > JAQBPE01 > JAQBPE01. The sequence goes on from JAQBPE010000134.1 coordinate 1,646, forward strand.
CAGCGCCCGCGCCAGGCCGGCCAAGATGCGGCAGGCTTCCTCGGCGGGCACGGGGCCATGTGCATGGAGGTGGCCGGGGACAATCGCCATGACGAGGTAGCCCGTATGCGCATCGGCCATGCCATGATCGAGCACGGGCACGAGGCCCGGGTGGCGCAACCGGACCAGCGCGCGACCGCGCTCCTGGAAGCGCAGCGGGTCGGACTCGGGTGCCAGGGCCAGCGCCACGTCGTGGCCGGTTACATGGTCGAAGGCGCGGCGCACCTCGCCCATGGCCCCGCGGCCCAGCAATTCTTTGAGCTCGTAGCGATCCGCGATCATGCGGCGGCCGCCAGCAGGGCGCTCAGCAGTGGGTCGCGGCGGCCTTGCCAGGCCAGCTTGGCGAGCTTTTCACAGGGGGCGGCCAGGCTCTGCCCGGGCTGGTAGGCGGCGATCGCCCTGCCCAGCACGTCATGGCCCGCGCGCACGCCGCGCAGGGTCTCGAGCGAGGCCGGCGTGGCCGCGATCCTCACGGCCAGCGCGCGGCGCCCACGGGCCTCCGCCGATAGCAGCTCGCCGATGCGGGGTGCGCTGGGCGCTGCGATCAGGGCCAGCACCTGGTTGATGCCGTCCAGGCAGCCCCCGATGCGGGCCAGCAGGGCGCGGGCGCGGTTCAGCGCGAGATCCTCCGGGGGCGCCGCCGGGGGCGCGGGCGGCGCCGGGACGGCCTTCTGGGGCGGTGGGAACAGCTGGGCCAGCGTGGGCTCGTCCTGGAAGGCTTCCGCCAGCCCGAAGGCCAGGTAGGCGCGCCGGCGCAGGTCCTCCAGCAAGCCCTCCGGCGGGGCGGCGACCGCGCGGGTGGCCGCGTCCAGCGCCCGGCGGTAGTCCTCGAAGCGGAAGACGGCCACCTGCACGGCCCGCATCAGCGGCGGGTGCGACGAGAGGCGCGCCGCGATGCTCCAGACCAGGGCCTTACCGCCGGGGAACGGCGGCGGCACCGGGTCGAAGCCGCTCACGCCGGGGATCGTGCCGCCGGCCGCGGTGGCGCCGGCGTAGAGGTACTCCACCCGCGGGCCGAGCTGGGCGATCGCCTCGCGCCCGCGCTGCAGCTCCTCCGCCAGCTCCTGGCGGCGGAACATCTCCGCGCCGAACGCCGCCGGCCGCAGGGCGGCCGTCGGGGTGGGTCGGCGGGTGAAGCTGTCGCGGGCATCCATGGCTGGGGTATTCTATCGCAATGCAGGACCTGCAAGCGATCATCCGGACGGCCGAAGCGCTGGCCCGCGCCGGCCGGCGCGGGGAGGCCCGGGCTGCTTTTGGGGGGGCGATCGCCGCCACCGGCCCGGGTGCGGACGAGCCGGTGCGTCTGGCGGCCGCCCGCGCCGCCCACCTGGCCGGCGATCTGGCCAGCGCCCAGGAATGGCTCCAGCCGACGACCTCGCCGCTGGCGCAAGCCTGGCTGGCTTACATCCGGGCGGAAGCCGACCCGGCGCACGCCGCCGAGGCCGAGGGGACGCTGCTCGCCGCCGCCGCGAGCGCCGAGGCGCCCCACCCGCGCCAGGCCATCTTGTGGTTGCACGGCCGCGTGGCCCTGGCGCACGGCCGGCCCGTTGCCGCGGCTGCCTCGCTGGCCGAAGCCAGCGCCCTGGCCGCTTCCGCCCCCGGCCTGCGCCTGGATCGAGCCCGTGCGCTGATGGCCCTGGGCGATGCCGCCGAAGCCACGCGCGTCGCCGGCCACGACGACGCCCCCCTGGCTGTAGAGCTGGCGGCCCGCGCCCTGGTCGCCACGGCCAAGGGCGATGTTGGGGGTCTGGCCGAGCTGGAAGCCGCCGTGCAGTGTGCCGCCGGGGCCGGCAACCGCCGCCTGGAGCTGGCCGTGCTGTTGGAGGCGTTGCCCGGCCTCGCGCTGCTGGGCGTGGACATCGAGCGCCGGCTCGCGCAGGCGCAGGGGCTGGCGGATGCCCTGGGGGATGGGCTGGCACGTGCACGGGTCGTGGCGATCGCGGCGGCGCGGGGCACCAGCGGCGGCACCGCCGCGCGCAAGCTGGAGCGGCTGGCCGTGGCCCTGGCGGCGGCCGTGGCGGCCCCCGACCTGGACGGGTTGATCCGGCAGGCGTTGGCCGGCCTGGTAGAGCTGGCCGACGCCGAGCGCGGCTTCCTGCTCCTCTCCGACGGCCTGGAGTGGACGCACGAAGTCAGCCTGGGAGCCGACGCGCCCGATGCCTTCAGCAGCGGCCTGGCCTTCCGCGTGCTCTGGGCCGGCGAGCCGATCCACCTGACGGACGTCCAGGCCGAAGGCGAGCTGGACGCCATGGCCAGCGTGCAGGCCCTCGGGCTTCGAAGCGTGCTGGGCGTGCCGCTGGACGACGGGACGGGCGTCCGTGGCGTGATGTTGGCGGACAGCCGGCGCCTGCACGGCGGCTTGCCGCCGGCCGCCATGCCGCTGGCGCTGGCGCTGGCCCGCGTGGTGGCCGGCGCGTTGGCGCGCGAAGAGGCCCTGGCGCCCCTGCGGGAGGCGCGCAACGTGGACCTGGCGCTGCGCCCCCTGATCGACCGCCTGTTGGACGACCCCGACCTCCAGGCCGTCGCCAACGCGGCCCGGCTCGAGTTCGGCGGCGAGCGCGTGGCCGTCTATGCGGGAGAAACGCCCGTCTGGCCCGCGCCCGATACGCTCGCCGAACCTGCCCAGTGGGTCCAGGCCGAGGGGCGCCCCCTGCGCCTGGTCACGGCCGAAGGCGACGCGCTTCGCATGCTCCATGCCGCGCCCATCCGCCACCACGGCGCCGTGATCGGCGCGCTGGTCGTGGACGGTCCCCATGACCCCGCCGCGGAAGTGCCGTTGGCCCTGCTCGTGCGCCTGGGCGAGCTGGCCGGCCCGCTGCTGACCCGGCTGCTCGATTCGGCCTAAGCGTTCTGGGGTTGAATGGCCACGTCCCCGATCCACGAACGAGGTGCGCCATGACGGACCCCATCGGCCCCAACCGCGGCCCCCAACCCATCAAGGCCGGCGTCACGGCGGAGCCCCGCCCCGTCGCCGCGGCCGCGGCGCTGCCGCCCCTGGCCAAGGTCAAGATCCCCGAAGCCACAGTGGAAGCGGCCGGCAAGCCCGGCACTTTTAGCTACACCACCACCATGAAGATGGCGGCGCCGCCGCAAAAAGTGCTGGACGCGCTGCAGGGCGACTGGAACGTCTGGTGGAAGGGCGGCCAGCAGTCCAACCTCGTGAAGCACGCGGACGGCAGCGCCAGCTTCGACCTGGCCCCGGTGCATGCCCCGCCTGCCCCGGACCTGATCAAGGTCCACGTCGAGGTGGCGGCCCCGCGGGCCGAGAAGGTCGGGGACGGCTACAAGGTGGTCCTGCCCGTCACGCTCTCCGGCAGCTTCAACGGCCAGGCCGGCTTCACGATCACGCAGGCGCCGGACGGCAGCACCAACGTGCAGAGCACCTGGACCGACGTCGCGCCGCATGGCACGGCCAAGGCGATGGGCGGCAAGGCCTTGGACGCGCATTTCCGCGCCGAGAACAACGCGCTGCGCAACCTCAACAACCACCTGAACGGCAAGCCGATGCACGGCCTGACCGGCCTGCTGTCGAACCCCTTGCCGGTGAAACGCCTGTAGCTACGGCTTCAGCGCGATCTTGCTGGCGTGCGAGTGGGCCCAGTCGGCGCCCACGATCACCGTGAAGTCCGTCGTCATGTCGCCCACGCTGGCATCCACGCGCTCCGGGCGGATGCCCAGGTCGTGGCCGATCCGCACGGCAAGCTGGTCCTGGCCTAGCTGGTTGATCACGCGCGTCTGGCGCACGTCGCGCTGCGAGGCGTCGCCCACGCTCCAGACGTTCCAGCCGGCCTCGCGCAGCTCGCGGGCGGCGGCAGACGCCACGCCGGGCAGCGACGTGCCGTTCAGCACGGTCAGCTTGACCTTCTGGCGGTCGGGCAGGCGCCATTGCGACTCCGTCGCCCCGGCCAGCAAGCGCCGGCCCAGGGTCTGCGCCGCCTGCGGATCCACCAGCCAGTAGCTGGCGTTGGGGTTCTGCGAGAACTCGCCCGGCAGCATCACCATCTTCACGTCTTGCCGGTTGAGGCGGGCCGCCCAGGCGCCCAGCTGCATGATCTCGGGCGTGCCCAGGTTGGTGGCGATGTTGTCGCGGACCGTGCCCATCAGCTGCGGCACCTTCAAGAGCGAGGACGGCGTGAGCATGGTCTCCGCGGCGGCCCGCAGGAACTGCTGCTGGCGCTGCACCCGGCCGATGTCGCCCAGCTCGTCGTGGCGGAAGCGCACGTATTGGTGCGCCTGCTTGCCGCTCATCTGGTGCCAGCCCTTGTGGATGTTGATGCCCAGGTGCGCCGTTTCGTCGACGTAGTACATATCCTTCTCGACGTAGACCTTCACGCCGCCGATCACGTCGACCAGCCGCTCCAGGCCGGTGGTGTTGACCTGCGCCCAGTGCTTGATGGGCACGCCCAGGAGGTTCGAGACCACCTCCGTGGCCAGCTTGGGGCCGCCAATGGCGTAAGCGCCGTTGACCTTCTCGTAGTGGCCGCGGATCAAGACGCGCGTGTCACGGGGGATCGAGACGATCGTGAGCTTGTGCGTGGCCGGATCGACGCTCGCGACCATCATGGTGTCCGAACGGACCGGGCCCTGGGCCAACTTCTGGCCATTGTCGTAGCTGAAGTCCGTGCCCATCAGCAACACGTTCTCGCGCCCCGAGATCGGCACCAGGCCCTGGGCCAGGTCGCCGGCGCTGAAGCCATGGCCGGAGGCCGGGCCGAAGGTGGTCAGGTAGCCGAACACGCCCGCCACGGCCGTGACGGCGCCCAGCCCCATCATCAGCCCGCCCAGGGCGACCGTGCGCAGGAAGTTCCGCACGCGCAGCGCCTTGCGGCGGCGCGAGGGCGGCAGGCGCAAGCGCCCCGTGGTGGTCGAGCGGGGCCGCGGATCTTCCATGGGCTGCGTCTCCACGTTGTAGCCGTGGAGCGGGCCGGTGGGCGTGGCGGAACGGGGGCGGCGCGGCGGCATCGCTTAGGCCTGCGCCGCCGGGAGGGCCATGGCCTCGGCCATGCGCCGGAGGGACGCGTCGCGCCCGACCAGCTCCAAAACATCGTACATCCCCGCGCTGGCGGTCGAGCCGGTCACGGCCACGCGCACGGGCTGGATCACGCCGCCCAGCTTCAAGCCGCGCTCCTCGGCGAAGCCCTTGAACACGGGCTCCAGCACGGCAGCCGTCCACGCCGGGAGGGCCTCCAGCCGGCCGCGCAGCGCGCCCAGCATCTCGCGGTTGTCGGGGCCCAGTTGCTTGGCCACGGCGGCCGGGTCGTAGGTCAGCGCGACGTCGAAGTAGACGCGGCTGCCCTTCGCCAGCTCGACCAGGTTGGTCGCCCGTTCTTGCAGCGTGCGCACGGCGTACTCCAGCCAGGCCTGGGGGCGCGACGCGTGGTCGAGGCCCAGGGTGTCCCAGTGGCGGCGCAACAGCGGCACGAGCTCGGCCGGGCTGCTGGTCTTGATGTAGTGCGCGTTCAGCCAGCTGAGCTTCTGCACGTCGAACACGGCGGCCGTCTTGTTCAGGGCGTCGGTGGAGAAGGCCGCGACCATCTCCTCGAGGCTGAAGATCTCCTGGTCGCCGTGGCTCCAGCCCAATCGTACAAGATAATTCACCAGCGCGTGCGGCAGGAAGCCCTCGTCCTCGTACTGCGTCACGGCCACGGCGCCATGCCGCTTCGAAAGCTTGACCTTGTCCGGGCCCAGAATCATGGGAATGTGGCCGAAGCGGGGCGGCACGATGCCAAGGGCCTGGTACAGCGCCACCTGCTTGGGCGTGTTGGAGAGGTGGTCATCGCCCCGGATGACGTGGGTGATGGCCATGGTCGCGTCGTCGATCACCACGGCGAAGTTGTAGGTGGGGATGCCGTCCTTCTTCACGATCACGAAGTCGTCGACCATCTCCTTGGCGTCGAAGGTGACGGTGCCGTGCACCAGGTCGTCGACCACGATGGCGCCTTCGGTCGGCGCCTGGAAGCGCACCACGAAGGGCTGGCCGGGAGCCTCGTGCTGGGCGGCCCAGGCGCGCTGGTAGCGGTACTGGGCGCCCGCAGCGGTGGCTTCGTTGCGCTTGGCCTCGAGCTGCTCCGGCGTCATCCAGCACTTGTAGGCGCGGCCGCTTTCGAGCAGCTGCTGGACGTAGCGGTTGTAGATATCGAGGCGCTGGGTCTGGAAGTACGGGCCGTGGGGCTCCGCGGCGCCGGGGCCCTCGTCCCAGGTCAGGCCCAACCACTTCAGGCCGTCGAAGATGGCCTGGACGGCGTTCTCCTTCTCGCGGCCGGTGTCGGTGTCCTCGATGCGGAGGACGAACACGCCGCCTGTGTGGCGGGCCAGGAGCCAGTTGAACAAGGCGGTGCGGGCGCCACCGACGTGCAAGTAGCCAGTCGGGCTGGGCGCGAAGCGCACCCTGACTTGCTCTGCCATCGCCACTACCTCCAACGCTGGGTCATTCCGGGCACCTATCTTAACAGATGGAGAAGTCGGGAAATGTGACGGGCGCCGTCGCCCCTACCGCTTCTCGCGTCGCGAGGTCAACGTGAGCCGCTTGTACAGCCAGGACCAGAAGGAATCTTCCTTCCAGCCCTTGTTGGTTTCCCGCTTGATGGCTGCCATCTTCGCCTTGAGCATGGCTTCCGTGCGGCGGTCGAGGGGGGGATCATGGTCATCCGTCACAGCCCTAGGGTAACATAAGATGATAGCCTGCTGCCGTCGGCCTGCGCGCTGACGCGTTCTCGGGTATAATATCCAGGAACTTCAGAGGAATTAATATCTCCATGAGCCGCCAACCCCGCCCCACCCTCCGCGCTGCCGTCAAGAAGCATTCGGCGGATCCCTTGCAGGATCCGGTCGGCGCGTTCTTGCTGCGCCAGCGCCCGGAAGTGGCGCCGGGCGGGATGGAGCCGCCGCGCCCGTCGGACGCCACGGAGCGCATCACCGACGACGCGTCGATCACGCAGCTGCTTGCCTCCGTCTCGACCATGGCCGAGGGCGGCGAGGACGACCTGCTCTTCGAGTTGCTGTACCTCGAGACGTTGATTGCCGCGCAGCCGCTGAGGTCGAACGATCTTTTGGAGCAGCTGGGCGCCCTGGGCGCCGAGGTCCGCGAGGGCTTGCTGCCCCCCGGCACCATCAACCTGGTGGCGCTGCGCGCCCGCACGCGCCGCCTGAAGCAGCACCTGGGCAGCGTGGCCGGTCGCATCTCCGCCGCCATGCTGATGCTCTTCACCTCGCTGCCGTTGCTGGGTCAGCAGGCCTCCGCCGCGGAAGCCAAGGACGACTCCTTCCAGATTGCCGCGGCCGCCCCGGTCGTGCGCGTGATCGACGCGAACACGGGCGTGGGCATCGCGGGCGTCACGATCAAGTCGATGGAAGAGAAGGTCCTGGGCGTCACGGACGGCACCGGCCAGGCCACGCTGTCGGAGGACTACCACAACACGGACCTCATGAGCCTCGAGAAGAGCGGCTACGAGCTGTCCCTGTTGGAGCGCAGCCAGCTGGCCGCGCGCAACATCATCTCGATGAAGCCCCAGACGGACAAGGTCGCGGCCGCCCCCAAGGCCCCCGCCGCCGCCGCCCCCAAGCCGATGGTCAAGCCGCCCGTTGCTCCGGGCGCCGGCACGCCCCCCCGCGTGGCTACCAACCCCGGCCAGGCGCCCCATGTGGAAGCGCCCAAGGCGCCCACCGCGCCCAAGGCCCCGCAGATCCGCCTGCCGATGCGCCCCAAGCCCACCACCGCGCCCGTGGCGGCCAAGCCCATTGCCAAGCCAGCGGCCAAGCCCGCGCCCGTGATGGCCACGCTGCCCACGCGCCCCAAGCCGCTGCAAGTGGCGTCCAACAACACGAATGACGCCCCGGTGCTGCCGCGCCCGCACGTCGAGATGCCCACCGCGCCCAAGGCGCCCAAGGCGATGGCGAAGCCGCAGCTGCCGGTGGTGCACCACAGTGACCCGATGGCGGGCGCCGCGCGCGACACGGCGATGAGCCTGCCTTCGCGGCCGCGCAAGCCGATCCAGACGGCGGCCAAGCCGGAGTCGTCGGAGCGCGAGCCCATCGCGATTTCCGTTCCCAAGCGCACGCCGTCCGTGGCGCGCTCCACGGCCGCACCGCGTGGGGGCAGCGGGTACTACCAGGTCAAGCCGGGTGACTCGCTCTCCAAGCTGGCGAAGCGGTACCTGGGCAGCGCGAAGCGTTGGCCGGAGCTGTACGCGATGAACCGCGGGCGCGTGTCCAACCCCCGGATGATTCGGGTCGGACAGGTGCTGGCGTTGCCGGGCGCCGGTGCGAGTACCGCCACCGGGCGCACGCGGGTCTACGTGGTGCGGCCGGGCGACTCGCTGTTCAAGATCGCCGGTCAGCAGATGGGCAATGGGACGAAGTGGTCGTCGATTTATGACGCCAACAAGGACCACATCCGCGATGCCCGGGTGATTTACCCCGGCCAGCGCTTGATGCTGCCGGTCTAGTTCTCCACCATCAGCACGGTTCCTACCGTCTGGATGCGGAACTGCGGATGCAGCTCCGCCTGCGACAGCACCGCCAAGCGCGGCAACGCCCGCGTGGTCAATTGCCGCACGAACGGGCGGATCCGCGGGTCGCACAGCACGACCGGCCGCTCCATCCGGCCGCATTCCGCGACCAGACGGTTCACCAGCAGCTCGCGGGTTGCGGGCTTGAGGTTCAACACCTGGCCCATGGCCGTGGTCTGCAGGCCGTCCAGCACCACCTGCTCCACCTGGGCGGACAGCAGCACCACGTCGAGCGTGCCGTGCTCATCCGCCAGGTCGGCGCAGATTTGGCGGGACAGGGCGGAGCGCACCATCTCCGTGAGGATCATCGGGTCCGTCAACGGCCGCACCTGGGCGGTCATCTCCATGAGCATGATGCTCTCGATCGAAGCCCGCTGCTCGCCGAAGCGGTCGGCCAGGTAGAAGGGGTGGACCGGCTTGGCGCTGTGCGCCAGCTTCTCCAGAATCGTGGCCTGGTCGCGGATGCTCACGCGCTCGCGCAGCAGATTCGTCAGCACCTTGTGGTAGTCAGGCAGCTCCAGCTTCTCGGGGATCACGGCGTCCACCGTCACGGGCGCCCGGGTGCGCATGTTGTCGAGCATCAGCGAGACCTCGTCGAGCGACAGGATCTCGTGGGCATGCGCGCGCACCACCTCGTCCATGTGGCTGAGCAACACGTTGGCCGGATCCAGCACCGTGAAGCCCAGCTTGGAGGCCCGCTGGCCCTCCGCGCGGGTCACCCAGGTGGCCGGACGGCCCAGCACCGGGTCGCTGGTAGGGAAACCGACCAGCGCCGCGCCGGAGGCCTCCTCGGAGGGGTTCTCGACGGCCAGGTGGTAGCCCACCATCAGCTCGCCCACCGCCACCACGTTGCCGCGCACGCGGATCTGGTAGCCGTTGGGGCGCAGGGTCGCGTTGTCCTTGAATTGCATGCCGGGCATCACGAAGCCCATGTCCAGCGCCACGTCCAGGCGCATCGGCAGCACGCGGTCCATCAGGTCGCCGCCCATGGCGGGATCGATCAACGGGACCAGGTCCATGCCCACTTCCAGCGTCATGGGCGACACGCCGATCAGCTTCAGCACGGTCTCCGGGCTGCGCATGTCGGCGTCCGGCTCGAGCTGCAGCGAGGCGGCGGCAATGGGCGTCTCGTCAGCGGGCGCATCGGACAGGAAGAACTGCAACTCGTCCGGGACGGCGGGCGCCAGCGACGGCAGCAGGCCGGTGCCGGCGTCGAAGAGCTGGTAGAAGAGCGGGTAGTCGCGGAACTGTTCGCGGCCGGCGGACATGAAGTGGAACAGGCCTTGCACCAGCAAAATCGCCTCGCCCCGCACCTGTAGGTAGGGCTGATCGGCGTGCAGCTCCGCGGCGCGCTCCGCGTTCTTGAGGTCGCGCTGGTCTTCCCGGAAGTGGTGGACGAGCGCCTGGATGTTGTTCTTGAGGAACGGCGAGAGCTTGATTTGGGCCGACAGCTCCTTGATCTTGGCAGGGCCCATGGTCAGGTTCAGCGGCACCGTGGCCCGATCGATCGGCACGGTGCTCTCCGCGGTGCGCAGGGCGAAGGAGAGCTGCTCGAACAGAGGCTTGAACAGCTCCTCGCGCCCGCGCGCCTCCTCCACGGCGTGGAGGAACACCTGGGTCGAATCTTCAGGCGCCTGGGGCTGCAGGGCCGCGACCCTCCGCCCGAACCATTTCTTCCACATCGCCAACGTCTCCAACAAGGGACCGAGCTTACTTTACCCGCCGGGCCGGGTCGGCTACCCTGAAAGCAAGCATGGTTCCCGCCTCCCGACGCACCTCCCGGCAGAGAATCACGCGCCTGAAGCGGCGCGTGCTCTTCGAACTGCGTTACCTGGCCCTGGCGGCCCATTCCTTCCGGAACGTGCTGATCTTCGCCGGGTACGTCAGCGCGTTCGCCACGCTGGTGCTCCACGAAGGCTACGTCCCGCCGCCCGGCTCGCAGCGCCTGACCTGGGACGTGGTGGCCTACAACGTGCTGCTGATGACGTGCTTCGGCGCGGGCCTGCCCTACAACCCCAAGGAACCGGTGCTCGTCAACGCCGTCTTCTTCGTTCTCCCCATTCTGGGCCTGTTCGTGATCATCAGCGCGATCGCCCGCTTCACCAGCCTGCTCTTCCAGCGCCGTTGGAACACCAAGGAGTACCAGCAATTGCTCGCCAGCACCTTCTCCAACCATGTGATCGTCGGCGGCCTGGGCCACGTGGGCTACCGCATCGTGCAGCAGCTCGTGGAGCAGGGCACGGAGTGCGTCTGCATCGAGCGCGACGAGACCGCCTTCATCGAAGAGGTCATCGCGATGGGCGTGCCCGTGATCGTGGGCGACCTGCGCAAGCCGGAGCTGCTCAAGAAGGCGCAAATCGAGCGCGCCTCCGCGCTGATCGCGGCCACGGACGACGACCTCGTCAACATCGAGACCTGCCTCAACGCCAAGGAGCTCGTGCCCGGCATCAAGGTGGTGTTGCGGATCTTCGACCAGGGGCTGGCCAAGAAGATCGACAAGCTGGTGAACGTGGACTACGCGTTCTCGACCTCCGCGCTGGCGGCGCCGCTGTTCGCCGCGGCCGCCACCACCAAGAACGTGATCAACTCCTTCGTGGTCGAGGACACGGTGCTGAACACCGTGGAGCTGACCGTCGCCGCCGACTCGCGGCTGGCCGGCCGCACGCTCGACAGCCTGCGCGCGGAGTTCGAGGTGACGTTCTTGCTGCTGCAGACCAGCGCGGGCCTCGATTGGAACCCACCGCCGGCGCATACGCTCCAGTCCGGCCACAAGGTCTGGATCGTCACGACGACGGGCGGGCTGCGCGAGATCGAGGCGCTGAACCAGGCCAAGCGCCTGTTTCCCAAGTGGTAGGGGCGCATGTTACCCTGTGCCGTTGGAGGTAGTCCCATGCTCAAGCGCACCAGCCTATATGAAGCCCACGTCGCCGCCGGCGGCAAGATGGTGGAATTCGGCGGTTGGGAGATGCCCGTCCAATACAGCGGCATCATCGAGGAACACCAGGCCGTCCGCCAGGACGCCGGCCTCTTCGACGTCAGCCACATGGGCGAGTTCCGCATCGGCGGCCCCGGCGCCGTCGCCTTCATCCAGAAGATGGTGGCCAACGACATCTCCAAGATCGGCCCCGGCCAGGCGCTCTACACCCAGTTCACGCGCCCCGACGGCGGCACGGTCGACGACCTGCTGGTCTACGTCGAGGACGAGAGCATGTTGTTGGTGGTCAACGCCGGGAACATCGACAAGGACTGGGCCTGGCTCATGAGCCACAAGCCGGTGAATGTGCTGATGCGCAACGAGTCAGAAGAGACCGCGATGCTCGCCCTGCAAGGTCCCAAGGCCCAGGCGATCCTCAAGCGCCTGATGCCCACCGCGGAGCTGGACATGCTGAAGAGCTTCCATTGGTTCGACGGCGTGCTGTGCGGCATCCAGGTGCGCGTCGCGCGGACCGGCTATACCGGCGAAGATGGCTTCGAGATCTTCTGTGCAGAGGAAAAGGGCCCCATGTTGTGGGAAATCCTGCTGATGGCGGGCAAGGAGAACGGCCTGAAGCCCGTCGGGCTGGGCGCGCGCGATACGCTGCGCCTGGAGGCCGGCTTGCCGCTCTACGGCCACGAGCTGACCGATGAGATCGGCCCCGTGCAGGCCGGCTACGGCTGGAGCGTGAAGGTCCAGAAGGGCGCCTTCCTGGGCCAGGAGGTCTTCGCCGCCCAGAAGGCCGGCAACCTCCCCAAGAAGGTC
>JAQBPE010000169.1 GCA_028287685.1 Cyanobacteria bacterium RYN_339
GGGGCGGCGGCGGCGGCATGGGCGGCGGCGGCGGCATCCCCGGCAGGCCGTCGGCGGACACCGGCGAGAAGCCGGGCGGCGTCAGGGCGGACGTCGGGTTGTTCAGCTGCGCCAGGGCAGCCAGGTAGGCGCTCTGCACGTCCTGGGCGGGGGCCACTTGCGGCAGGGGCTGGTAGGCCGCCGGCACCGGCAGGGACGAAGGGTTGTAGGCGGGCGACGGGCCGGGGGCGAGGAAGGCCGGCACGGCGCTGGGGGTGTAGACCGGGGTGGGCAAGGGGACGGGGTTGTAGGCCGGGGTCGGCAAAGGGACGGGGGTGTAGGCGGGCGAGGGGGTGTAGACCGGCGCCGGGGCGGGCGCAACGGCGGGGGCGGGCGTGTTGACGATCGGGGCCGGCGTGTTCACGGCAGGGGCGATCGAAGCGGGGGCGGCCGGGTTGGCGGTGGCGTTCGGCGAGAGGGCGGCGTTGAAGGCGGCGGGCGTGATGGCGGGGCTCAATGAGAGCGAATCGCCCGCGGCACCACCGGCCAGCTGCTGCTCGCGGCGGGCGGCGGGCTTGTAGCCCGGCATCCAGCCAGCGATCGCGGCATTAAGTTGGCCAGCCGTGAAACCCAATGAACGTCCTCCTCGCCAGACCCTTATAGGTGGCCCTCGCCGCGAGTCGGTTGTCATGCGGTGAAATTTGGTTGAAAATTGGGCGTCCCGTTCAACCCCGTTGGAGTTAACCCCATGGCCCGCATCACCGTCCCCGAAGCCGACGCCGTCATCGACGAAGCCTTCCCCGTCCTGGATCAAGGCTTCGTGCGGCTGGTCGACTACATGGGCGGCGATGCCCGCGTGGTCCAGGCCGCACGCGTCAGCTACGGCACCGGCACCAAGACCGTGCGCGAGGACAAGGGCCTGATCGGCTACCTGATGCGCAACGCGCACACCAGCCCGTTCGAGCAGGTCAGCCTGGTCTTCCACATCAAGCTGCCGCTGTTCGTCTTCGCGCAGATGGTGCGCCACCGGACGGCAAAATTGAATTCGATGAGCGCTAGATATTCCGTTATGCAAGATGAGTTTTATCTACCAACGGCCGACCAGATCCGCGGCCAGAGCCTCACGAACAAGCAGGTCAGCGAGGGTGGCGTGGGCGGCGAAGCCGCCGGCCAGGCGGCCGGCGTGATGCAGGAACAAGCACGCGTGGCCTACGCGCTCTACGAGGAGATGCTGGCGAACGGCGTCGGCCGAGAGCAGGCCCGCATGGTGCTGCCGCAGAACCTCTACACCCAGATCTATTGGAAGTGCGACCTCCACAACCTCTTCCACTTCCTGCGCCTGCGCCTCGACTGGCATGCCCAACAGGAGATCCGCGCCTATGGCGAGGTCATGGCGATGCTGACCAAGTTGGTCGCGCCGTTCTGCTACGAGGCCTTCGAGGAGCACATCCTCAACGCGCAACGCTTCGGCGGCAGCGAGGTCGAGGCGCTCAAGCGCCTACTGGCCGGCGAGCCCCACGGTTTGGAAGGCCGCGCCGGCTCGGAGTTCGAAGCCAAGCTCGGGCTAACGCCGGCGGCCCACTAGCGCGCGGGCCTATCGCATCATCCTGCGTCCATCGCCGGCAAGGCGCTTCTGTCAGGCTCTCCTCGCTTCAATCGCCTGACGGCGCGCGAGGAGAGCGCTTTAGCTCCCGCAGCGCCGTCACCTCGTCGGTTGTCAGCTCACGCCGTTCGCCCGGCGCGAGCTCGCCCAGTTGCAGCGGCCCGATGGCCACCCGCATCAGGCGCAGCGTTGGGAAGCCCACGGCTGCGGTCATCTTGCGCACCTGCCGGTTGCGGCCTTCGCGCAGGACCAACTCGATCCAGGCCGTCGGGATGTTGGCGCGGTACCGGATCGGCGGATCGCGCGGCGGGATCTCCAAATCTAGCAGGCGGGCGTCGGCCGGCAGGGTGCGGCGCCCCTGGATCATCACGCCGCCGCGCAGGGTCCCGAGGGCCTCCTCGTCCGGCACGCGCTCGACCTGGGCCCAGTACGTCTTGGGGTGCTCGTACTTCGGATCGGCCAGCCGGTGGGCCAGCCCGCCGTCGTCCGTCAGCAGCAACAGGCCCTCGCTGTCGTGGTCCAACCGGCCGACCGGGTAGATGCCGGGTTCGGGCACCAACGCCTTCAACCCCGGGTGGCCGGCCTCGTCGGTGAACTGGGAAAGGACCCCGTACGGCTTGTGGAGCAACATGTAGCGCATAGAGAATGATACACTGAATTTATGCAGCAACATCGCGTCGTCGTCACCGGCTTGGGCGCCGTCACCCCGTTGGGGACCGGCGTCGAGAAGTTCTGGGAGGGGCTGATGGCGGGCCGCAGCGGCGTCCGCACGATCACCCAGTTCGACGCCACGAACTTCCCGACGCGCATCGCGGGCGAGGTGCCGGACTTCGACATCACGAAGTACGTGACGAACGTGAAGGAGGCGCGCCGCCTCGGCCGCTTCAGCCAGTTCGCGATCGCCGCGTGCAAGCAGGCCGTGGAGCACTCCGGCCTGGTGGTCACGCCCGAGAACGCGGAGCGCGTGGGCGTCTACATCGGCAGCGGCATGGGCGCCCTCGGCGTGATCGAAGAGCAAAACGCGGTATTGGCGGCCAAGGGCCCCGACCGGGTCAGCCCCTTCACCGTGCCGCTGATGATCCCCAACATGGCGAGCGGCAACGTGGCGATCGCCATCGGCGCCAAGGGCCCCAACGTCTGCACCGTCTCCGCCTGCGCCTCCGGGTCGCACGCCGTGGGCGACGCCTTCCGGTTGATCCAGCGCGGCGACGCCGACGTCATGGTCGCGGGCGGCGCGGAGTCCGTGATCACGCCGCTGGGCATCGCCAGCTTCGCGTCCGCCAAGACCCTCTCCAGCCGAAACGACGACCCCACGCGGGCCAGCCGCCCCTTCGACAACGAGCGCGACGGCTTCGTCATGGGCGAGGGCGCGGGCGCCGTCGTGCTCGAGTCGCTCGAGCACGCCAAGGCGCGCGGCGCCACCATCTACGCGGAGATCGTGGGCTATGGCCTCACGGCGGACGCGTACCACATGACGGCGCCCCCGCCGGACGGCGACGGCCTGGTGCGCGCCATGCGCATCGCCCTGAAGGACGCCGGCGTGAAGCCCGAGGAGGTGGACTACATCAACGCCCACGGCACCTCCACCAGCCTGAACGACCGGGTGGAGACGCAGGCGGTCAAGACGGTCTTCGGCGACTACGCGGCCAAGCTCCCGCTCTCCTCGATCAAGTCCATGATCGGACACTTGCTGGGCGCCGCGGGCGGCGTCGAGGCGGTGGCGACCGTGCTGACC